>DASWGV010000145.1:0-7930 GCA_036393515.1 Gemmatimonadales bacterium
GCGCCTGATACAGCGCGCCCTGTTGGACGAGGAGCGTGCCTCCCGAGATCTGCTGGATCCGGAGCAGCACTTAGCTGCTGAGGAGAACAACGGGTCGCGCGCGCAGGCGAGTTTCACCAGGGGCCTGAAACTTTGACACCGTTCTGTCCGTTCCCTACTTTGCGGCGCAGAGTACTTCGCGCCAACTTGGCACCTGACCTGATGAACCGCCTCATTCCGCGCTTTTCCGCGCTCGATTTCCGGGTCGGCGTCCGCATGCTGGCGAAGTATCCGGGCCTCACCGCGGTCGGCACGACGGCGATTGCGGTCGCGATCACCCTGGGCACCATCTACTTCGAAGCCGTCGACAAGTTCAGGTACCCCCGCCTCCCGGTTCCGCACGGCGACCGCATCGTGACGATCCGGAACTGGGACGTGAACACGTTCCAGGAGGAGTCGCGCACATTGCACGACTTCGCCACCTGGCGCCGGCAACTCAAGTCGGTGAGTAACCTGGGCGCGGCGGTGGAGTTCCAACGCAACCTCATCACCGCCGACGGCCGCGTCGAACCAGTGCACGGCGTAGAGATGACCGCCAGCGGGTTCCGGCTGTTGGGCACGCCTCCCTTGCTGGGACGGCCGCTGATCGACCGGGACGAAGGCCCCGCGGAACCGCCGGTGGTGGTGCTGAGTCATTCGCTGTGGAAGTCGCGGTTCGAGAGCGATCCTGGGGTGGTCGGCAGAGCAGTGAAGCTGGGCACGGCCTCTGCCACGATCGTCGGCGTGATGCCCGAGGGTTTCGCCTTCCCGGTGAACCACCGGATCTGGACTCCGTTGCGCGTTGACGGCTCCACGCTCGCGCCGAGGACAGGACCGCGCGTGTCGGTCTTCGGGCGCCTCGCGCCCAACGCTTCGATGGACGACGCGCGCAACGAACTGAACGTGATCGGGGCGCAGTTGTCCGCCGCCAATCGGGAGACGCACCAGCACCTGAGATCGCGCGTCACGACGTACGCCAAGCCTCTCGAGGAAAGCGGCGAAGGGCGCATGCTCCGGAACATTCTCTACGTCGTGAACAGCATCTTCTTGATGCTGCTGGCGATCATGTGCACGAACGTCGCAACGCTCGTCTTCGCGCGGACGGCGACGCGCAGTTGGGAGATCACCGTTCGCAGCGCACTGGGAGCGAGCCGTGGCCGGATCGTGGGCCAGTTGTTCGTCGAGGCGCTGGTGCTTGCGAGCGGCGCGGCGGTGGTGGGGCTGCTGGTCGCGAAGGTCGCGATGCGTTGGGGTCTGGGGAGGTTCAACGCGACCGAGGGGCTGCCGTTCTGGATCGACGCGAGCCTGTCGTGGAGAACGATGCTCTACACCGCGCTAGTCACGCTCGTCGGTGCGGCGATCGTCGGCATTCTGCCGGCCCTGCGCGTCACCCGAGTGAACATCCAGGACGCGCTGCGCAGTGAGGCGGCTGGCCGAGCGGGCCTCAAGTTCGGTGGTTTCTGGACCACCGTGATCGTGGTGCAGGTCGCGATCAACGTCCTGTTCCTGCCGCTCGCCGCGGGCGGGGTGTTCGAGTCCAACCGGTTCAACCAGCGTGCGGAAGGGATCGGCGCCGACAACTACCTGATGGCAGGAGTCTCGATGGACCGCGAGGACTACAGGCTCGATGCAGCCCGGGTGGCGGCCCGGACCCGTCAGAGCATCGACGAGCTCGAGCGGCGATTGACTGCCGAGCCGGGCGTCGGGCGGGTTGCGTTCGCTGACCGACTGCCAGTGGAGGACCAGTTCAAGTACGGGATCGAAGTCGATTCGACGACCGGCGTTCCCAAGGACCTTTTGCGCACGAGCACGCTCGTGAATGTGTCGCGCGGCTGGTTCGATGCCTTCGGCACGTCCGTGATTGCCGGCCGGGATTTTCAGCCGCTCGAGTTCGAGACCACCGGCTCGGCCGCGCGCGTGATGATCGTCAACGAATCATTCGTGCGAAACGTGCTGGGCCAGCGCAACGCCATCGGCCAGCGTCTTCGCATTCGCGGCGGCGAGATCGACAGATACGCCAGCGATGATTGGTACGAGATCGTCGGCGTGGTGAAGGACTTCGGTTGGCAGCTGCCGCGGCCGGAGGAGCAGTCCGCCATGTATCGCCCGACCCTGCCCGTGGTGGGAGACGCCGGCCAGCTCGTCATCCGCGCCCGCGACCCCGACGCGTTCGCAACGCGATTGCGCACGATTGCCGCGCAGGTCGATCCAACGATCCGGCTTTCGGACGTTCAGCGGCTTACAAAGGCAGGCGGCGGCGAGGCACAGGGCAACTGGACGCTGACGGCGCTGGCGTGGTTCGTCGGGTTCATCGTGCTGCTGCTGTCCGCCTCCGGCATCCACGCGCTGATGTCATTCACGGTGGCGCGCCGGACGCGCGAGATCGGCATTCGCGCCGCGCTCGGCGCAGGCCGCGGGCGAATCGTGGCAGGAATCTTCTCGCGCGCATTCCTTCAGATCGGAACGGGCATCCTCGTCGGAAGCACCATCGCCGCGTGGGCCGGCCTCGGCTCGACGCGCGCGCTACTGATGCTGCTTGCCGCGGATGCCATCATGCTGACTGTGGGGCTCGCCGCATGCGCGTTGCCGGTGAGGCGCGCGCTGAGCATCAACCCGACCGACGCATTGAGGGCTGAAGGCTGAGGCGTCGCGTCGCCGTGGCTGGCCTGGGCCTCTTTGGCCTGGCCACGCTGGCCGTGCTGCTCGGCGTCAATCTGCTGGTGCGCGTGTTCGTAGGCATCGTGTTCGTCGGGGCGGTGAGTGCGATCCGGTCCGGGAGCGTGGGGACGCGGTGCGCTGGCTGCTGGCGGCGCGGCGGGAGGTAGACCATCTATTGAATGGAGGCGGCGCGCCGCAGGATAGGTAGCACCGCGGGCCGCCCGCGGGGCCGGTGCCCTGAGCTTCGACCAGGTCCGGCGGATGCCTGTTTGAGGTGGTTGTCAACCCTGGCAAAGCGCAGCGGGTCTAACGATTGACTCCCCACGCGTCGAGACCATCGCCATGAGTGATTTCCGCCAGGACGTTCAGTACGCGCTCCGCGGCCTCCGCCGCAATCCCGTCTACGCCATGGTCGCCGTCATCACCCTTGGCCTGGGGATTGGCGCGAACACCGCCGTCTTCAGCGTGGTGAACACCATCCTGCTCAGGCCCCTGGCGTACGATGATCCGCAACGCGTGGCGCTGCTCTGGACCGCGTTTGGTCCGGACCTTCCGCAGAATTGGGTATCCGGCCCGGAATTCGCCGAAATGCGGGAGTTCTCCACCCAGTTCGAGGACATTGCGGTCGTGGTTCCAACCACGCTGGGGTTTACCGGGAGCGGCGAGCCGGAACAAATCACCGCGGCCGGCGGGTCGGGCGGGTTGTTCCGGGTGCTCCGGGTGGATGCCGCGCGGGGGCGGTTGTTCGGTCCGGACGACGACCGGCTGGACGCCGGCCGGGTGGCGGTACTGGGTGACGGATTCTGGCGCCGCCGGTTTGGCGCCGATCCCGCCATGGTTGGCCGAACCGTGAATCTCAGCGGCCAGGTCTACACCGTGGTCGGCATCATGCCGGCGGACTTCAAACTCTACCACCCCGAGGCGCAGGTGCCGCCGGTGGTGGATGCCTGGGTCCCGCTGGTCCCGCTGCTGGGCAACGATTACCGGCAACTCAGCCGCGGCTCGCATTTCTTGCGCGGGTTCGCCCGGATCAAGCCGGAGGTGACGCTGACCCAGGCCCGGGCGGACATGGCCGCGACGGCGGCCCGCATTCGGGAAGGCTCGCCGGACTACTACGATTTTGATGGCTGGGGAATCACGGTGCTCTCGCTCCACGGCGACCTGGTCAGCGACGTGAAACCGGCGCTTATCATCCTGTTGGGCGCCGTCGGGTTCGTACTCCTCATTGCCTGCGTGAACGTGGCCAATTTGCAACTGGCGCGGGCTGCGGCCCGGGAACGGGAGATCGCCGTGCGTACCGCCCTCGGCGCGTCCGGCCGGCGGCTGGTGCGACAACTCCTCACCGAGAGTGCGGTGCTTGCGGCCATCGGCGCCGTGGTCGGGTTGGCGGTGGCGTTTGGGCTGATCCAGATCCTGGGCGCCATCGCACCTCCGGGGCTGCCACGGCGCGACGAGATCGGGATTGATGGCGCCGTGCTGCTGTTCACCGCCGGGGCCGGGCTGGTCACCGGTCTCCTGTTTGGCCTTGCCCCGGCTCTCTTCGGCACCCGCGAGTCGCTGGTGGAATCCCTGCGAGAAGGCGGGCGGGGAGGCACTAGCGGCGTGGGCGGCCGGCGCATCCGGATGAGCCTGGTGGTGGCGGAGGTGGCGCTGGCCCTGGTGCTCCTGGTGGGCGCCGGGTTGATGTTGAAGAGCTTCGGCCGGCTGCTGCGCTCGGACCCGGGCTACGCCACGGACAGCCGCCTCACCGCGCGGATTGCGCTCCCCGGCGCCAAGTACGACAGCACCCACAAGGTGGTGGGTTTCTATGACCGCCTGTTGGAACGGGTCTCGATGCTTCCCGGCGTCACGGCTGCCGGAGTGATCTCGCATCTCCCGCTGTCGGCCTCGTATGCCTCCGGCACCACGGTGGTCAATGAAAGCCGCACGGTGGAGGCCGGCGACTTTCCCTACGCCGGCATCGAAGCCGACCGCCGGTGGGTGAGCCCCGACTATTTCGCCACCATGGGCGTCCAGGTGGTGCGCGGACGGACCTTCACGCCGGCCGACGATATCAACGCGCCGTTGGTGGCCGTGGTGGACGAGGAATTCGTCCGTCGGTTCTGGCCCACGGAAGAGCCTTTGGGGAAACGGATTGCCATTGACGGGTTTGATTCCCCGGCGTCGCTCCGGTGGCGCGACGTGGTGGGCGTGGTGCGCCATTCCAAGCACTACAACCTGAATACGGTGGGTCGAGAGCAGGTTTACGTGGCGTACCGCCAGGGCGGCCCCGGCACCATGTACCTGGCGCTCCGGACCGCGCGGGATCCACTGGCCCTGACGGGGGCGGTACGGAGTGAAGTGTGGAGCATCGATCCCGACCAGCCGCTGTCGGACATTCGGTCCATGGAGGAGCGGGTGTCCGGCGCGGTATCGCAGCCCCGATTCAATCTGGTGTTGCTGGCCACATTTGCCGCGATCGCGCTGGCGCTGGCCGCCGTGGGGATCTACGGCATCATGTCCTACGCCGTGACCCAGCGGACCCAGGAGCTGGGAATCCGCATGGCGCTCGGCGCCACCAACCGGGAAGTGCGCGCCCTGGTGGTGCGCCAGGGCATGACGCTCGTCGCCGGGGGCGCCGCCATCGGCCTGGGGGCGGCGCTGGCGTTGAGCCGCGTGCTCCGCGCCCTGCTGTACGACGTGAGCCCGGCGGATCCAGTCACCTATGTGGGCGTGGCGTTGCTCCTGGGGGGCGTGGCGGCGGTGGCCTCGTTCCTGCCGGCCGTGCGGGCCACCCGGATTGAGCCGGTTGAGGTGTTGCGGAACGAGTAGTCGTACGGGAGGCCACACTCGACCTCCCGGGCAGGGAAAGCCGCGAGCAGGGCGCGCAGCGCTGGATAGCGATCACGCGGTTGCAGCCGACCACGCAGATCCGGCTTTTCGACCTGAGTCGCCAGGTCCTGACCCAGCTGACCCGCGCCCAGGGCATCTCCTTACCGCGCTCTGGATGCCCGACAGCCGGTCCCTCATTCACACCACCGAGACCCCGGTCTACTGATGTTTGCCCCGATCGCCGGCGGCGACCCCATTGCCATCGAGGAAGGCGATGCGTCGCAGCGGAACGGCGCGTTCTCCCCCGATGGGCGCTGGCTGGCGTATGAGGAGCTCAGCCCCAATGGACAGGGTGAGGTGTCGATGCGCGCGCTGAGCGGTCAGGGCGGGCGGCGCCAGGTGTCGGCCGACAGCGGGAGCCAGCCTCAACTGGCTCGATGAGCTGAAGCGGAAGGTGCCGCGGTGAGTGCGCTCGATCTCATGGCGCAGCACCATCACGAGGACGCCGTCAGGCTGGCTTGACCTCCGATGAATTCATGTATATCATGATTTCATGACCAAGCATCATGAGCCCAGCCGGCGTCCCGCCCGGGTTGCCGAGCCCGTGCAGGTGTACCTGCAGCGCCCCGACCGTGAGCGGCTCGAACGGCTCGTCGCGCGGCTGGACGCCACGAAGTCGGAGGTGTTGCGACGTGGCCTGGAGGCCCTGGATACCGTGACGCGGCCGAGTGCCAAGCCCGCCTCCCCGCCGGCGCCGCTACCCACGTATCGCGGAGAAGGGCTCCAGCCCGGGGTTGACCTCGACGACACGGCGAGCCTGCTCGATCTGATGGACCAGGGCCGTGCGTCTCGCTGACGTCAACGTGCTGGTCTACGCGTTTCGGGAGGATGCGCCCGGGCACGCCTCCTACCGCCAGTGGACCGAGTCGCTCGTGTCGTCCACCGAAGCCTACGCGGTGTCGGATCACGTGCTCGGCGGGTTCCTCCGGATCGTGACACATCCGCGGGTCTTCCATCCCCCCACGCCACTCGATCGGGCGCTGACGTTTGCCGACGCGTTTCGTGACCGTCCTAACGCGCTCTCCATCGCGCCGAGGGTGAGGCATTGGGATCTCTTCACCCAACTCTGCCAGCAGGCCGATGCGCGCGGGAATCTGGTGGCCGATGCGTGGCTGGCGGCGCTGGCCATCGAGTGGGGTTGCGAGTTCGTGACGACCGATCGCGACTTCGCGCGCTTCCCCGGGTTGCGCTGGCGGCATCCCCTGCACGAGCGGTAGCCCGAGCCGTGCTGGCCCCGCTGCCAAGGGGAGGCTCAGGCTTTCTTGGGCTGGGCCGCCTCGCGTTCCTGGCGCAGCGTGGAAATCACGGCCTCCGCCTGAATGGTTTGGAAAGTCAGCGTTCCCGTCGTCTCCATCACCTTGTCGAGGAAGTCCTTCTGTTGCAACACTGTCTGGAGCGTGGACGGGATGGTGATCACCAGCGCCCCAGGTGCGCCACCCGTTGCTCCATTTCCTCGAACTGGCGCCGCTGCTGTTCCAAACCCTCCGCCTGACGATCCAGGTCGCGCAGCTTCGCCATCACCTCGTCCAGCGCCTCCCGGCGCTGGTCCACATCCTGCTGCAAGGACGCCGACCCTAGCCGACCCCGGCCGCAGTCAAAGAAAGAGGCCATCTCGCGACGGCCTCTTTTGCTACGAACAGGTTCTACAATCGTGCTGCTACTGTTGGACCACCGTGTTGCCGGCCAGAGTGACGGCGGTCTGTGCCAACAGTCGGCCGTTCGCCGATGCGCCGGTGCCCAGCGTGATCGACGTTTGCGACAGGATCTGACCCTCCATGTGCGCCTCGGTGCCAATGTCCACCACACCGAACACCTGCCAAAACACGTTTGCGGGCAGTGCGCCACCGGTCAGGGTGACCTGCGTAGCGGTCGACTGGGTCAGACCTCCCGCTATCTGGAAGATCCAGACATCGGTCGCGCTGCCGTTGAGCGTGACATCCGATGGGATGGTAACCGTGTTCGACCACTTGTAGAGGCCGCGGGGAAGCGTCAGCCCGCCAATATTCCCGGTGGCCAGTTCGACGTAATCAGGCGTCACACGTCCGGCGGCATCGGTGTACGCGGTTTCCATGTCGCTGACGGCCGTGGTCAGGTTCGCGGGAGTGGGATCTGCATAATCGGATGCGTACACGTTCCCGGTCACCTGTGCCGATGTCGAGAATGCCCCGCCCGCGGGAAGGCTCAGTGCGAAGCCGGTGATGAAACTCGCGGCGGCTGGACTCAATCCGAGATCCCCCGTAATCGCTGAAGTGGGAACGTTGGAGATAGCGGATTTTGCCAGGATCACGTAGTTGGCCGCCGACCCAAGATTCACCGGCGCCGGATTGGGAGACCCGCCGGCTACATTGACAGTAACTGTCGCGTTACCGAAGATGCTCCCGCT
>DASWGV010000146.1:0-5734 GCA_036393515.1 Gemmatimonadales bacterium
CCCAGCGAGGTGAGCACGTTCTTCCCGGTGGACTCGGCCACCGCCTTGGCCACGCCGAAGTCCGTCACCAGCGCGTGCCCCTCGGAGAGCAGCACGTTGTCCGGCTTGATGTCGCGGTGCACCACCTGGTGCCGGTGGGCGTAGGCCAAGGCATCCAGCACGTCCCGCAGGATCTTCAACGCCTCCGCCACCGGCAGCTCCCCCTCACGCGCCAGCTTGGCGCGGAGCGACTCGCCCTCGATGTAGGGCATGATGTAGTAGAGCAGATCGTCGGACGATCCCGCGGTGAGCAGCGGGACCACGTGCGGATGCTGGAGTTTGGCGGCGAGCTGGATCTCCCGTTCGAACCGATCCACGCTCACGCCCGCCGCCATCTCCGGCGGGAGTACCTTGACCACCACCCGCCGGCCCAGCCGCACCTCCTCGGCCAGGAACACGCGCGACATCCCGCCCCCGCCGAGTTCCTTCTCGACGCGGTAGCCGGCGCCTAATGCGGACTGGAGACGGTCCTTCAGCTCAGCCAGGGGTAGCGCTCCGAACAGCGGCGATGGACAGGGACGAAGCTACGGCGCAGGCGGTGCGGCGACCAGCCGCCCGGCTCCCCCGCCGGGGGAGGGACCCCGGCGTCGGCTGGCGGCGCTCAAGCGCGGGTTCACGGCGCCTCCAACAGCGTGATCCTCCATTTGACTCGCACGCTGACCACCAGCACAACTTCCATTCCTCCGGACGGCTCCTCGGCTCGCGCAGTCTGCTGGAGCCACAACTCGGCCTCCAGCTGGTTCTCCTCAACCCCCGCCAACATCCCACCAGGAATCACCACCGGGAATTGAATGGGACTCCCGCCGCTGGTCTGGAACAAGAGACCCTGATTGGCGGGCAGATTGGCGGGGCGCACTCGGAGCGACCAAATCGCCGATACGCCGCGCAGCGTGTCTCCCGGCGCCGTAAGGCCAAGTGCGACATCCTCCCCGCGCAGGGCCGAAACCGCGGCCGCGCCCGCCCGCCAGGGTGCCAGCACGGTCGGCGGGACCGCCTGAAGGACTCCGGGGATGGCGGGCGCCACCAAGTCCACCAACAGGCCACCGAAGCCATCAGAGGCAAAGCTCCACGCAGACTGGTAGCGCAGCTCGCCGTCAGAGGTCATCTCCGAGGGAATCAACCCGACACCGGCCACCGACAGCGTCGGATCGGGTGGCGTGCGCACCGTCCCGTTCCCGTCCCTTCCAGGCCAGAGCGACGCCGAGATGGCACCATTGGCGGAGGGTGTGGAGTCCGTGAGGACCACAAAGACCGTCAGTCGCGGCGACGAGAGCCCAATAGGGTCGGTCAGCTCCAGCCGGCAGGCCGAGAGCGCCAGGACGGCCAGCGTGCACACCCATCTGCCTGTCACCGGCCACGCGGACCGGCGAAAAACTCGGCTTCGGCTTCCCATGGATTGGTGAGTCCGCTGGGCCACACCCATACCAGGTTGGAGACCACGTCGAGCAGCGCGTATCGGTTGACGATCGTTCCGGCCGGCAGCCGGGGGAGCAGCCAGTCCATCAGCGCCTCGTTCCAGGTACCCAGCGCGAAATCGCTCTGCACCACATGAATCCGCTCATGCGCAAAGGTGTGGGCCAGGTCCGAGGGGAACCGGCTCAACGGATCGCTGAGGGTGATCGTCCGAGCCACCATCACCCCGCTGGCGAGGTCGTCATCCGCGACGATGGCGCGCCGGTCGGCCTGGAACACCGGCACCCCGGCCGAAAGGGAGCTCGACAGGTCCAGGTCGAGCCGGCGGTCCGTCCCATTGAATCCCAGCCAGGCCGCCCCAACCACATCCAGCCGGGGCGTGACGGTGAACCCAGGGCGTAGCTCCACCGTGATCCAAACCGGAACCGGCCCCAGTGGAAGCGCCAACCGCTCCAGCGGGGGACGACCCCGCGCCGCGTTCCGCACCACCGACGTGCCGACCGCGGCTACCTCTCGGCCCGCGAGTCCGGCCCCCCAAAAACGCTCAGCGGAGATGCGTTTGCCAGCATAGACCAGCGATCCGCCCAACGCGCCCCGGGTAAACCCGTCCGCAAAGGACCCGCCTCGGAGGGCCTGGAGGATGCCGCCGGTGAGGGCGCCCAGCCCTGCGTTCCCCGCAAGCGCCGAGAAATGGGCCACCCACGAGGCCGGCCCCTGGCCGACGGGCGAGACCTGAGCGGCCAGTGGGCCCGCTACCAGAACGACCAGCGCCACCGCCACGCCGGATCGTCGCAGGCAAGCTCCCATGGATCAAAGGTCGCCTCCGAACCGACTCTCCGGCTAGCCTTGCGAGAGGCCACCGCTTGGATCGACGCCTGCCAAACGATCTGGCAGGACCAGTTGGATGTGTCGGCGGTCTACCTCGGCGGAGAGTCTTGAGTGGCGTCGGAAGCGCGCTACGGGGCCCAGCCAGCCACGAACAGCGGTTCGGAATGACGTTCCCTTAACCTGGTCTACTTCCCGAACCCGTTACTGCCGGCGGCTGGACCCCGGTCACACGTCCGGTTTTCAGCGGACCTGCACGTTCCCGTCGGTAATGTCAAACGACGGGAGCAGCAGCGGGCGATCGGTGCAGAACACCAGGTCCTGACCATCCGCGTCGTTGATCCGCGCGGAGCTCACCCGATCCGCCGGGTCGCCGTCACCTTCGCCGTTGTCCACCGCGAAGAAATACGAGACGCTGCCCACCCGGATGGCGGAGCTGTTGGTCTCCGCGATAATGCCACCCACCCATCCGGTGTTGCCCACGACCGACATACAGGTCACGTTGACCGTAAGGAATACGCCGCTCGCCAGCGTGATGGTGTAACTGCCCTTGGCGTTTCCGTCTGAGTCCTGCAAAGCATGAAACACGAACTCCCGCAGGCCGGCGGTCTGCGCCAGGTGACCGCTGCCGATCACGCGGTGGTCGCCGTTGGCGGCGGTACCGTAGGCCGGCGCGGTTTCGATGTCGCTGATCGCGCCGGGATCGCAGGCGACCAGCGCGAGGACAGACAGCGCCGCCCCAGTCGAACGAATGACTCTCATGAGTAGCCTCCACACCAGTTTGGATGAGGGACCGACCAGTTTCAGGGAAGACCTTCGGCGTTCTCACCTGGCGCGGCCAGGGTTCCGCGACCGGTCCCGCTACCACGCGACCAGGCGCCGTTTCGCCGCGACACGCCGCCCGCCGCCCTCTGGACGCGATTGGTCGCGCCGCCGGACCGGTTGGTCGCAAACTCGGCTTCTGGACCGCCCGGGGCGGCGTTAACGTCCCTGCATGATCCGGGCTGTGGCCTACCGCTGGGGACTCCTCCTTGCCGTGTGGAGTGCGTTCGCGCTGTTCGCGGTGCTGCAGATCTACGTCGCGCGCCTGGCCACGGGACATGTACCGCCGCTGTGGATCCTGATTCGTCTCGAGGCGCCTATCTGGGTCTTCTGGATGGGCGCGACCGTGGCCGTGGTCATGCTCGCCCGCCGGTTTCCGCTGGACCGGAGCCGTCTGGCCCCTTCCCTGGGTTTTCACGTGGTCGTCGCCGTCGGGATGGCCACCCTGTTCGTCGGGTTCCGGCTGCTCTGGTACCAGGCGTTTAATCCCTACCCATTGCTCGCGCCGTCCGTCACGGTGTGGTTCTGGCAGTATTTCCGGGACAGTTTCATTGACGGATTCGTGCTGTACTGGGCCATCCTCGGCGTGTTCCACGCGCTGACCAACTACGCGCTGTATCGGCAGCGCGATCTGGACGCCGCTCGGATGCAGGCACAACTGGCCGAAAGCCGGCTGCAGACGCTTCGGTCTCAGCTCCGCCCCCACTTCCTGTTCAACACCCTCAACACTGCGTCCGCCGTGCTGGAAGACAGCCCCACCAAGGCTCGCAGCATTCTGGGCCGGCTGGGCGAGCTGTTGCGGGCCAGCCTGGCCACGGACGCCGTGCAGGAAATTCCGCTGGCGCAGGAGATGGCCATGGTGCAGGCGTTCGTGGAGATCGAGGAAGCCCGCTTCGGCGATCGGCTCACGGTGGACGTGGACGTCCCGATGGAGTTGCGCGCGGCCCTGGTACCGAGCTTCCTGCTCCAGCCGCTGATTGAAAACGCGGTTCGGTACGGCGTCGCCCGGAGGCCGGCGCGCGGCCGGGTGAGCGTCAGGGCCACCCGCCGGGCCAACCAGCTGGAGATTTCCGTCTCGGATGACGGGCCGGGCATTCCGGATGGCCGGGTGATCGAGGGTATTGGACTGGGGAACACGCGCAAGCGCCTGGCCACGCTGTACGGTGAAGCGCAGACCTTGAGCCTTCGGAACCTGCCGGACGGCGGGCTGGAAGTGCTGATTCGCGTCCCCTACCGAGCCATGGTCCGCGAGGACGGCGGCCAGCGGATCGCTGTGTGACCATGATGCGCGCCGTCATCGCCGATGACGAGGCGCCCGCGCGGCGCCGGATCGCCGGCCTCTTGGAGCGTCACGCCTCCCACCGCGTGGTGGCCCAATGCGGCTCCGGGCCGGAAACGCTGGAGGCGGTGCGCCGCGAGCGTCCGGACCTGCTGTTTCTCGACGTGCAAATGCCGGGCTTGACCGGTCTTGAAGTGCTGCAGTCGCTCGCCGCGGAAGACCGCCCCGTGGTCATTTTCACCACCGCGTACGACGAATACGCCCTCCGCGCGTTCGACGAGGAGGCCATTGACTACCTGCTCAAGCCGTTCACCGACCAGCGATTTGTCGAGGCGCTGGGGCGGGCCGAACGCCTCCTCCAAGGGGACGAAGCGCTGGCCTGGCGGGCGCGGCTCCAAGCGGTGCTGGACGGCTGGCCCACCACGGCCGACGGCATGTCGGTACCGTTGACCCTGGACCGGTTCGCCGTCAAGCGGGCCGACGCCATCACCATCGTGCCGGCCACGGCGGTGGAATGGATCGAGGCGGCCCGCGACTACGTCAAGCTGCACGCGGGGCGTGAGGTGTACCTGGTGCGCACCACCATGACCGCGCTGGAAACCAGGCTGGATCCCCGGGAGTTCGTCCGGATTCATCGGTCCACTGTGGTGCGGGTGGACCGCATCCGCGAGCTGCAACCGTTTTTCCACGGGGACTACGTGGTGATCCTCAAGGACGGGACCAAGCTGCGGATGAGCCGAGGGTATCGCCAGGCGGTGCAGCGCCGCCTGGGCGTGACGGACTGACGCGAGGCCTTACCGCCGCACCGCCCAGCCCCGCACCAATTCCTCCATCAGCTGGTGGAGCCGCATTTCCAGTTGCCCGTTGGTCACGCAGGCCACCGGTGCGGTACTGACACCTTCTATGCTGGTCGCCTCCCCACCGACCTCGGTCTCCAGGCGCACCCGCGCCACCCCGTCCGGGCGGACGGTGGTGAGGATGGTCAGTCTGAGCCGTCTGCCCGCGACGGCGGAGGGACCGGTCATTTCGTGCGCGCAGCGCACATACTCCAGGGTGCGCTTGCCCATGAGGGTTCGCGCGGTGAACTGCCGGGTCCCGTACTGGCGGGTCCTCGCGTCCCGTAGCTCGGCTTCAATGCCGAGTGGGACGTTTGGTTCTTGACATACCTAGGTAACATAGGCACTATCGCCGCATGGCTAAGCCCCACGACGGCCTCATCCCCGGCACCCTGAGTCTGTTGATCCTCAAGTCCCTGAGCTACGAGCCCATGCACGGCTACGCGTTGAGCAAGTGGATTGGCCAGCAGACCGGCGACTTGCTGCACGTGGCCGAGGGCGTGTTGTACCCCTCGCTGCA
>DASWGV010000147.1:0-5094 GCA_036393515.1 Gemmatimonadales bacterium
ACCGATCACGCCCAGGAGCAGCGCTCCCGCGGCGACCCCTACCCCGATGGCGAGCACGGTCCGCCTCGGCGCCAGGCGCCAACCGTCCATGCTGGCGATTTCGCTTCGGGGAATGTAGAACGTGGCTCCGGCCGCGTCGTACTTGCGGCCGACCCGGGGACGGATCCAGCGGGCCCAGATGCCCAGGGTATCCTCTGTGGCCTCCGCCACCGTGCCTTCGATCACCGTCACCTCATTCAGCGTGAACTCGCCCATGGGAATATCCCGTGGGCTGGCCAGCTCGACTCGCACCTCCGAGTTCGGCTTGGGCGCCGGAGGGTAGGATCCCGGCACATACTGAAAACATCCCGTCACCAGGAGCCCCGCGGCAACCGGGCGGCTCAGCTGGCGGACTCGATCAACCCCTGACGGTGTGGCCACGTCGCATGCTCCCTGTCGTCTTGGTGTTACCAGGCCTGACTGAGCCCCTCACTGCAATGATCAATGTCCCAATGTCCAGGTCTCAATACCGGGAGCGCCTCCGCCGCTGCCATCAGCGCGGCGCTACGGTCGAAGTGGTCACATCCCCCCCGGTACCCGGCCCCGTGCCCGAGGCCCCAACCAGGCCGGCAAGGCTGAGAAACAGCGTACCCGCGGCAGCACCTATCCCAATCGCCAGCACGGTGCGCCCTGGGGCCAGTTGCCAGCCGTCCACGCGGGCGATGTCGCTTCGGGGAATGTAGAACGTGGCGCCGGCCGCGTCGTACTTGCGGCCGACCCGGGGGCGGAGCCAACGGGCCCAGATGCCAAGGGTGTCCTCCGTGGCCTCCGCCACTGTGCCCTCGATCACCGTCACCTCGTTCAGCGTGAACTCGCCCATGGGAATATCCCGCGGGCCGGTCAACTCAACCCGCACCTCCGCGTTCGGCTTGGGCGCCGGAGGGTAGGATCCCGGCACATACTGAAAACATCCCGTCACCAGGAGCCCCGCGGCAACCGGGCGGCTCAAAATGAACCGCGTCACGGCTGTCCCGCAACGCGAACCGGTGCGATGGCAAATGCGTTCTGGCCCTTGGACCCGTCACCCAGCTGGCCTTCGGACCCCAGACCCCAGCAATACGCGTCGCCGTCGGTGGTCAGGCCACAAACGTGCTGGTTGGCAGCGCTCATGGACTGGAACGCCAGACCGCCGCTCACTGGGCTTGGTTCGAACGCACACTGGAAAATGTTGCCGCCCGCGTCTTCGCACCGGCCCGCCACGTTCGCCCCCAACTGGCCGCTGCCGTTGTTGCCCCAGCAAAAGGCCGCGTTGGTCCCCTGCTCCACCGCGCATGAAAACGTGGCGCCCACGCTGAGGGTGGAGAAGAAGTGGCCTCCCAGCACCGGCACCGGAGCCGGCTCCTGTATAAGGCCTTCCTCGCCCGTCCCAAGCTGCCCAAAGTTGTTCTGGCCCCAGCAGTAGGCGCTGCCGTCGAGCAACAGCCCGCAGGTGTGCCAGAAGCCGACATCAATCGCGCTGAACGTTAGACCGTTACTCACCAGCGCGGGAGTGGCACCGTCAACCGTGGTGCCAACGCCGAGCTGGCCGAAATCATTGTGCCCCCAACAGTACGCCTCACCAGCCGGCGTCAGCGCACAGGTGTGTGAGGTGTACGCCGCGACCTGGGTAAACGCCAAGCCGCCGGCGACCGCGACGGGAGAGACCTGATCGCTGGTGCCTCCGTCTCCCAACTGGCCAAACTGGTTCCAACCCCAGCAATGGGCCGCTCCGGCACCCGTCAGCCCGCACGAATAGGAGCCGCCGGCGGTGATGGACACCAGCTTCAGGCTCGCACCAACCTGGCCCGGCGTAGCGCGGTCAGACGTAGCGCCGTTGCCGAGTTGCCCATTGAGATTGAATCCCCAGCACCACACGTCGTCGGAGGTCGTGACCCCGCAGGTGTGCCCGCCGCCAAGGCCCAGGGCCTTGAAGCGCAGCTCGCCCAGCACGGCGACCGGTGTGGCGCGCCCCCGGCGCGACCCATCGCCGATCTGGCCATACTCGTTGAATCCCCAGCAGTAGGCGGCTCCATCACCCACCAAACCGCAACTATGCAACACGCCCGCCTGAACCGCGGTAAAGGGACTGGGAAGCGGCTCGGCAGGACCATCTCCACACGCGGGTAACGCCACGGCCATGAGTAAGCCCAACGCAACGCGAACGATATATCGCAGCATTCCCGGACCTCGAAGGTTGAGTTGAGGCAAGGTTAATCCGTCCCCGTGCCTCACCGCAAAGGGGAGACCTCCACGCCGACGTAGCCATTTCGCCCGGGCGCCGGCTCGAAGTACCGTCCGCCGGTGGCGTTGACCGCGACAGAGCCGACGTAGCGCTGTTGGGCGCCATTCAGGAGACCCGCGAAAGGCGCCACACGCCACGCGCCAACCCGGACCTGCCAGCCGGCCCGCCCGCCCGCCGTCCACCAGGGCTCGGTTCGGACCGTGTTGGCGTCGTCCACATAGTACCCCGAAGCGTGGGTATTGTCCGCCGCCACCCAGAGGCCCCCCGGGGCCTCGTAGCGCACCGACCAATGCAGATAGTGGCGTGGCACACCCGGGAGCGCGTTGCCGTCATACGTGGTGGTGGCCGTGCGAAACACGTCGAACGTAGCGGCGCTATACGCGTAGGCCGAGAGCAGGGACAGGCCGGGCACGGGCCGGATAGTCAAGTCCGCCTCCACCCCCCGGTGGGCGGACGAGCCCGCATTGCGGAAGAACCGCCGCCCCGGGTCCCCCGGTACCTCGAACGGAATCAACTCGCCACGCACGTCGGCGGAGTACAGAGCCAGGGAGTATCTAATCTGCGCCCTCAGGGTCCCTCGAATGCCGACCTCCAGGTTCGTCGCCGTCTGCGGTTCCAGGACCGGATTGAAGCCCCCGGGACCGGTGGGCCGGTTGGCCAGCTCGGTGGTCGTGGGCGTCTCGAACGACGTCGCCAGGCTGACGTACGGCTGCACGGCGGGGACAATATCCAGGGCGATCCCGGCCGCCCCGGACAGCGCGGTCATGACGCGCTCGCCGGAGTCGTCCCCGTCGGACAGGAAGGCGTCGTCTACCGAAAACCGGACCCGATCGTAGCGTCCCCCGACCGTCACCGACGCGTCGCCCAAGGTCCATTGCGATTGCAAGAACGGGCCGATCTCCGCCACCCGCTCCAGTTGGTCTCTGGTGAGGGTGGTCCGATCCGGGGACAGGTTGATGCGGTCATCGCGCTGCCATTGCGCGTCCACCCCGGCGGTCAGGACCTGCGCCAGCGGCCCGATCCCGAACGGAAGGGACACGGCGGTCCGGCCACCCCACGCCCACCGGTTCAGGTCAATGAACGCGAACGCAAGCTGGTTGTCCAACTCACGGCGCAGGCCAAAGACGGAGAAATCGAGGCCGCCCCCGGAGGCGAAGTCGCGTCGCAGCGCCAGGCCTGCCTGTCCCTGACCGACCTTCTTGTCCGCATCGATCGCCAGGTTCCGCGGGTTGGGAAGCCGGGGATCGGTATCGCGCTCCGCCGCGGTGAGCGCGCCGGGATCCTCCAGGTTGGGGCTGTGGGCCACCAGTCCGTGCAGGGTGACGCGGGTGCGCGGCGCCACGGCCTGCATGGCGCGGAGCGAGACCCGCCGGGTGATGCCGGAACTGTGCTGCCGGTAGCCGTCGGTGACGGTTTCGGAGGCGGCGAGTGACACCGAGCCCGATCCAACGGGCGCGGCGCCTCGGGCCTGCCATTTCAAAAGGCCGTAGGACCCGGCCATCACCCGCACCGACGCCGTCGGGCGATCGGGCGGAGCCGCGTCCGTCCAAAGACTCACCACTCCACCCGAGGCATTGCCGTACAGGGCGGAGGACGGACCCCGCAACACCTCGATGCGATGGACCTCGGCCAGGTCTACGTTGGAAAGCTGCCCCTGTCCGTCCGGCAGCGTCTGAGGGATGCCGTCCAGGACCACCTTGAGGCCGCGGACGCCGAACGCGGAGCGCGCCCCGAACCCGCGAATGGAGAGAATGTGGTCTTGCGCCGGGTTGTACCGGTTGGCCACGTACACACCGGGCACGGTCACCAGCACCTCATCCAGGCCCGTCGTCGCCCGGCCGCGGGCAATCTCGTCGCGGGTGATCACCGAGACCGCCAGCGGGACATGCGCCATGTCCGTTGGGTTGCGGGTCACGGAGACGGTGATGGGCTCCAGCGTGTAACGGCGGAGCGAGTCACCCTCCGTGCTGTCCGGCCGGCCGGGCTGCTGGGCCAGGACCGGAGGGGCGGTGACTAGACTGCCCAGGAGGCCTGCGACGTGAAAGGTCTTCATTTGACCGCGTATGGTACGAGTCGGCCGGGTCATCGTCAAACGAATACCATGCGCGGTTGCGCCAGCCCCCCAGACCGCGACGTAAGAAACCCGTGAAGCGCCACCACTGGTGCCGTCATCCGGGTTTCACCCCCCGTTCATCACCGGGATGGCAGGTTTCCATCGGTTCGAGCAAGGAGAACCGATGACCGCCGTCAGCATCCCCTTCGTGGATAAGAGGTCCTGGAAAGAGGACCCGACCGCCGTGTTAGAGACCAAACCGGACGGGCCGCGTGAGCAAGCCGGGGAGTTGAATGCCCTCCCGGTCCCGGAGCACCTCCATCGGCTCTGGATGGCGCTCGGCCTGGACGACGAGTAGCACAGCCTCCCGAGGGCCGCCTCACCATACAGCCCGCTTCGTTCCTCCCGCCCACCGCATGAGATTAGCGGGTTGCGTGGGCCTCAGCCGTCCGTGATCTTTCCGCCGCTGGAGGGCTAGACCTAACTGGTAAGGCGGCGGTCTTGAAAACCGCTGGGCGCAAGCCCTTGGGGGTTCGAGTCCCTCGCCCTCCGTTCCCGAATCATCACAACACGTTAGACCGGCTCCGCTGGCTGCGATCAGGACCGCGGAACCGCACCCTGTGGGCACATCCTTGGGCACAAGCCGCGCGTGCGCGTCTGCGAGGGCGCATTCTCCTGCCGCCCTAAGCGGCGGCGGTTTGTGCCCATCCTGTGCCCACGCCGCTGTAAGTGCAACGCGGCCTACACCTTCGGAAAGCCGGCAAACTCCATCACCGCCGAC
>DASWGV010000148.1:0-2177 GCA_036393515.1 Gemmatimonadales bacterium
GATGTGCGCCCGGGTGGCGTCACGCCGCGGAAATAGTGCGGATTGAGTTCGGTCAGCGCTGCCGTTGCCGTGTCCGCGAGCCGCGCGATCACGTCCAGTCCGGTGGCATCCGGCACCGTGACCTCGTCAAAAACCAGCGGCTCGAGCTCGGGAAGGTCCTCGAACCCGTAGCGCCGGGGCTCCTTGGCGATCAACGCCGCTGCGATCAGCTTGGGCACGTAGTCCCGTGTCTCACGCCGCAAGTAGCGGCGGTCCGAGAGCGCAAAGAAAGTCGCGTCGCTCACGTCATCCTGGTCCCCAGGCAGCCGCCGGATGCCCCGTGAGACGCGGCCCGCACCTCCGTTGTACGCGGCGGCCGCAAGATACCACGAACCGAACGCCTGGTTCAGGTCCAGCAGGTGCCGGGCGGCGGCGTCCGTTGCCTTGAAGGGATCCCGCCGGTCGTCCACCCAGTCGCCGACCTCCAGGCCGTATTGCCGGCCGGTGGACTGGATGAACTGCCACATGCCCACGGCCCTGGCCCGGGACACCGCCGTGTTCGAGTACCCACTCTCGACAATGCCGAGGTAGACCAGGTCCTCCGGCACACCGTATTGCCTGAAGCGGGACCGAATCATGCCTTCGTATCGATTCAGCCGGCCCAGCCAGATGATGAAGCGGTCTCGGGCCGCACCCTGGAAGAAGTCCATGTAGTACAGGACCCGGGCCCGGCCGGAGAACGACTCGACATCGATATCGTACGTGGGCCCCGCCGCGCTGGCGGCTCCCCCGCGAGAGACGTTGAACAGCCGATCAACTTCCTCGCCCACATCGTCGGACGGCACGCCAGCCAGGCCGGGCACCGGCAGAATACCCCGCGCGTGGTCGCTCCCCTTGGCCAGACTCCTGAACTCGAGCTCGCGAAGGGCGCTCAAGGCCGCCTCGTCGGCCGCCGCGTCCTCCGGCGTCTCCTCCGATAGCAACAGCAGGTCCGGCTGGGGAAGCTGGGCAGACGGCTCGGCCGGCTCGATCGCTGTCGGGGCGGGCGGCCCCGCACTGGCACAGCCACCGGCCGACCACGCCAGGCAGCCGGCAAGGGACCACGCTATGTACTCGCGTTTACAGCGATCCGACTCTGGCAAAGACATTCCCCAGCAAGCGGTTAGTGGCGTGGAGCACGGCCAACGCTGCCCCCCGTTCCAGATCGTCCTCCGCAAGATACGAGCCCACGATACGGCGAGCGGGCCCCTCCCCGTGCGTCGTGAGCGAGACGATGATGACGTTCGCGTCGAACGCGCGCAGCGACTTCACACCCAGCAGCTCGAAGGTCACCCGCCGGCCAATGGCCGACTCCAGGGCCAGGACGGCGGCCTGCGCGGCGCAGCGCAACACACCGGCCTGCGACATCACCCCGTGGGCTTCCCCCACGTGTGGCTCACCGGGGTGCCACTCCAATACGACGCGCGCATGACAGGCGCCACTCGGGAGCCGGCGAAACTCAAAGGCCGCGAACTTGACGCGTTCCCGCGACGGGCTCGGAGACTGGGCGGAAGGGCTCTCGTCCATGGATCCAGGGACGGCTGGTGCTACGCCGTCTCGTCGAACCGCACCTCAAGTTGACCCGTGGCCGCGGCCTCCGGCGCCCGCACCAAGTCAACATCCAGGCGCGGCCGGCCGCCGTCGTCGAGCAACACGGAAACCAGCAAGATCCCGCCGTTTTCCAGCGTCAGTCGCAGCTGCCGGCAGTCCGAGCGCATGACCACATCCTGCACCGTCCGATCGCGTAGGTGACCAACCGCCTCGGCGATGCGGCGCAGCTCCTGAACGGACGCCACGGACACGTGAGCGGATTCACCCGATGTGCTGCACCAGGACTTCCCGCAATGCCTCGTCGGGAATGCGGTCCGCCTGGAGAAAGAGCGACGACTTGGACACGGACTCAATCGGGTAGGGGGCCCAAAAAGTCCGCGCGGGCCGTGAACCGCCCGCCGCCCGAAACGCCAGCATGAGTTGCCAGAGGCAAGCATTGGCCCGGCGCTCGGCGGCTGCCTGAACGTGCCAGACTTCCCCTCCGGTCGCGATCACTCTCCAAGCCATTCCAACCTCACCTGACCCGTGACGTGAACAACGCCCCCGCCGCCCCTCGGGGACCGCCAATATGGGCCCGCCCCGACAAGGCCGTCAAGGTCGGGCGTCAC
>DASWGV010000149.1:0-14641 GCA_036393515.1 Gemmatimonadales bacterium
CCCCCACCCGCGTACACAATGCGATAGATCCGATGCCCCTCATCATCCGAGATCAGCAGCGCCCCATCCGGAGCGACCGCGACATCCACCGGCCTGCCCCAAGCCCGCCCCACTCCGTACCCCAGCGCGCCCGGGGGGCCCGTCAGCCAGCCGCTGACGAATGGACGCCATTCGCCGATCGGCTTGCCGTTCTGGACCTCCACGCGCACCACCTGATAACCAATTGGCGGGGAACGATTCCACGAGCCGTGGAGGGCAATGAACAAGTCCCCGCGATATTCCGCCGGGAACATCGTCCCGGTATAGAACGCCAGGCCCAACGGCGCCACGTGAGCCGGCAGGATCACCGCGGGGCCGATGACGTTTCCGCATCCCCGAAAGTCCGCGTACTCGGGGTTGGTCCGGTCAGGCAAATAACATTGGGGCCACCCGTAAAAGCCCCCCTCCTGCAGGATGTTTACCCGGTCCGGCGGGACCTCGTCACCCAGATTGTCGCGATCGTTGTTGGTGGCCCACAGGTCGCCCGTCTCGGGGTGCACCGCCAGGCCCACCGAATTGCGGAGACCGGTCGCGAACAACGTCGCGTCGGAACCGTCCAGCCGGTAGCGCACCACCGCCGCCCGGCGCTGGTCCCGCTCGTCGCAGATGTTGCAGCTCGATCCTACCGACACGTAGAGATGATCCCCATGCACCACCAGCGTCCGGGTGTGGTGGCCGCCGTCGCTCGGCAGGTTGGGCACCACCACCCGGGGGGATGCACCCGGTCGATCGAACCGCACCACGCGGTGGTTCTCCGCTACGTACATGGTGTCGCCGCGGAACGCCAGGCCGTGGGGGCGATTCAGGCCTTCCACCACCGTGGTGACGGCGTCGGCCACGCCGTCGTCATCGCGGTCGGGGATCCGGACGATCCGGCCCTGAGCGGATTGGCTGGCATACACCTCGCCGCCAGGTCCGATGGCCATCATCCGCACATCGCCCAGCCCCTTGGCGTACACCGAGGCCACGAACCCCTCGGGGACCACCAGCCGGCCACCGGGAAGCGCCTGCGTCACGAACCCCGCGGGTGGCTCCGCCCGGGGCCCACAGGCCACCAGCCACCCTGCGACGATCGCGATCCATTCACGCCGCATAGACATTGTCCGCCGCCGTCTCGGGACGCGGCATGTTGGTTTCGCGGCTGACGAGCGCCTCCTCGGCGGCCCGGTCCACTTCGGCGCCGACCTCCGCCTCGGCGGCGGCGAGCACATCGGCCCTGATACCGCGCGTCTTCAGATGCTCTTCATACAGCCCAACCGGGTCTCGCCGGCCCCAGTACGCGAACGCCTCCGCGGGCAAGACCACCCGGGCCTCGTGCTCGTCGTGTGTGGCGTGTCCGCCCATACGGAAGGTGGTGGCCGAAAGCATCACAGGCCCCTCGCCCCGCCGGCATTGGTCGGCGGCGATGCGCGTGGCGGCGTACGCATCCAGGACGTTGTTGCCGTCCAGCGACCATCCCGCGCATCCGTACGCCTGGTGCAACTCCTCGAACGTCCCGGGCCCGTGAGTCCATTCCACCCGAGTGCCCAGCGCCACGTGATTGTTCTGCACGATGAAGATCACAGGGAGCCGCTGCACCGCGGCGAGGTTCAGCGCTTCATGGGTGGGACCGGCCTTCACCGTCCCGTCGCCGACCCAGGTGAGCGCCACGCCCGCGTGGCCCTGCATACGGAGCGCCAGCGCGATACCAACCGTCACCGGCGGCATGTTGCCGAGGTGACTGATCGGCTGGACCACGCGATGGGTGAACGCTCCCACGTGACCATCGCGCCCCTTGGAGGGCGAATCGTACGTCCCCAGATAACCGCGCAGCATGTCGGCAACCGACATCCCCATCTCGCAGCAAGCGCCGGCGTTGCGAATCACCGGAGCCACCACGTCCCGTTGCCGGTCCAGGGCGTGCACCGGCCCCACGGTGGTCGCTTCCTCCCCAGTGGCAAGCCAGGCCTTGGAGATCACCCCCTGGCGCACCCAGCGCTTGAGCATGATGTCGTGCAGCCGCGCCCGGAGCAGACCTCGGTACAACGCCAGGAGCGCCGCCTGATCAAGACTGTCCACGGCCGCGCGGCGCGCCGGATCGGCACTCCAGGCCGCCGGATAGGCCCGCACCAGCTCAGGGTCCGGCCGCCAGTTGACGTATTCCGGAGGATCGAAGGCGGAGAAGCGCTGCATGGGTCTGACGAACCGTCGCGTGACTCGCGGAGTTTGGGCGGGGAGACGAAGAGGCGAGGGAAACGCCCCGGTGCCTACCCCAGCAACGCTCGGATCCGCGACGGCGGACGGTCCAACGTCTCCACCAGAGCCAGCCCGAACTCGCGCGCCGTCGCATAGCGATTGGCGGGCTCGGACTCCATGGCCCTGGCCATGGCCTTTTCCAGTCTGGGCGACAACTCGGGGCGCAGCTGGCGGAGGGCCGTGGGCTGACCGCGCAAGCGCGCGATCATCATCTCCTGGGCATTGCGGCCCTGGAACGGCAATCGCCCGGTGAACATCTCGAATCCCATGATGCCGAGCGCATAGACGTCGCTCCGGGCGTCGAGGTCCTTGCCGCGAATCTGCTCCGGGCTCATGAACTCCGGCGTTCCCAGGATGATCCCCGTGGCCGTGAGTTTCGCCAGCCCCGATCCGGATCGGTTCTCTTTGGCCAGGCCGAAGTCCATCACCACGGCCCGGTCCGTGCCGTCCGGCTGCGGCACCAGCATGACGTTCTCGGGCTTGAGGTCGCGATGGACGATATGGAGCTGGTGAGCGTGGTGCAGGCCGGCGCAGACCTGGCTGAGAATGTCCACGCCGGCGTCGGGCCCCATGGGGCCCTTTTTCACCTCCCGGTCCGACAGCAGATCACCGCGGAGGTAGGGCATGACCAGGTAGATCAGCCCGTCTTCGGTCTCACCCAGGCGCAGAATGCGGCACACGTTGGGATGATCCAGCCGCATGGCGAGGCCCGCTTCGCGGCGCAGCCGCTCCACCGAGCTGGAGTCGCGGCCGAGCTTGGGACTCAGCACCTTGATGGCCACCGACTCACCGGTGTTGACCTCGCGGGCCTCGTACACGTACGACATCCCACCTTCGCCCAGCTTGCGCATCACCGAGTAGCGGGTGTCCAGAATCTGGGCGGAGAGCGTGGCGGCGGGATCCAGGCCGCGGGCCGGCGCGACGGCCTTCCGCACGGTGGTTTGCGCGGCTTCCGCGACGCCGCGCGCCGTTCCGGAACTGCCGGTGGACGGTGGCCCGGCCATTTCCACGAGCGGGCTGCCGTCCTTGGGGCAGAACCGCGCGTCACCTTGCAGCGTGTTTCCACAACGAGGACAGCGACGCCAACTCATAGGCGGACCAAGTTACGGCCTTCGTGCTTGGCCCGGTAGAGCGCTGCATCCGCGCGCCCGAGCAGTTCTTCCGCCGTGGCGACGCCCTCGCATGGGAAGCTGGCCACCCCGACCGAGATGGTGACGCGGAGCGTGTGCGTGCCGGCGACAAAAGGATGGTCCGCCACCCGCTCCCGCAATCGCTCCGCGAACACCAGCCCGCCGTCGGCGGCCGTGTTCGGCAGCCCTACCACGAATTCCTCACCGCCAAACCGGGCCGCTATGTCCACCGACCGGACCTCTTCCCGGAGGATCGCGCCCACCTGCCGCAGGACGGCGTCGCCGGCCAGGTGGCCGCGAGAGTCGTTGATGTGTTTGAAGCGGTCCAGGTCGATCATGAGGATGGTGAGATCGAACGCGTATCGCCGCGCCCGGTCCATCTCCGCCTCGAGCTTCTCATGCAGCGCGCGGCGGTTCACGCATCCAGTGAGGGGATCCACCGTGGCCAGGACTTCGTAACGCTCTTTGGCCGATAAGGCGGCGGCAAAATCGTACCCCTTCTCGATGGCCGTCACGGCCTTGGCAATGACGGTCCCGGCAAACTGGGAATCCGCTTCTGTCAGGCGAGCGTCTCCCTCGTGGTTCCGCAGGAAGAACACCCCCGACGTGCCACCCCGCAGCTCAAACGGCACCGCGATGGCCGAGCTGGTGGGTACTTTGGTTCCCTCCCGCTCCCATCGCTTGCGGATCTCGGCGTAGAGTGGATCGGTAGCGACCTGGCTCACCAGCACCGGTTGCCCCAGCTCCAGCGCGCGCTCAATCTCAGGGTACTTCGTGAGATCCACCCTGAGGTCCCTCAGGGCGGGATCGTCAAACGCGGCCACCACCATGCCCGTGCTGCTGCCGCGGGTGGCCAGGACCATGGAGCAGCGCGACAACCCCAGCAGATGTCCCACCCGGCGGGTGAGAATCTGGAAGATCTCGTCCGGCTTCACGGCATCGGTGACTTCGTGCAAGATGTCCACCATCGCCATGTGGGTGCGGGCTGATTCCCGAGCGCGCCGGAGCGTCTGCCCCGCACGCAGGTGCGCCTGCACCCGGGCCAGCAGCTCCCGCACCCGGAACGGTTTGGGAACGAAGTCGGCCGCCCCCAAGCCCAGGGCTCGCACCGTAGCCTCTTCGGGGGGCATGGAGGAGATCATCAGGACCGGGAGGTCGCGCCACCGCTCGTGCTCTTTGAGGCGGGCGAGGAGCTGGAGCCCGTCTACCTTCGGCATCATGATGTCGAGCATCAGGAGGTCGGGTCGGGTCTCTTCCAGGCGTTCAAACAGGCTCCGCGGCTCCGGCACGGCCACCACGTCATACCCGTTCTCGGTCAGGATCCAGGTGAGCGTGCGTAGCAGGGTCTCGTCGTCGTCGGCCACGAGGATCCGGGCCGACGCGGACCGTGCACCGGGGGCGGTCACCAGGGGTTCAGGCGGCGGAGAGGTGTTCAATGGCGGCCGGGTCCACGTTGCCCCCGCTCACCACCAGCACGGTCGGTCCAGCGGGCGTGAAGGCGCCGGACCGGACCGCCGCCGTGGTAACGGCGCCGGACGGCTCCACCAGGAGCTTCTGCTCGAAGTACAGCCAGCGGGTAGCCTCGACGATCGCGTCCTCGGAAACCGTCACCGGCTGAGCGCGGTCGCGGAGGTGGGCGAAATTGAGGACGCCCACCGAAAGGGGCAAGAGACCGTCCGCCACGCTCGCGGTCCGTTCCAGGCGGACGATACGTCCGGCCCTGATGGCGGCCGCGAGCGCGGCCGAGTTAACGGGCTCCACGCTGACCAGCCGGGCCGCCGGCTTGAAGGCGTCAAGGGCCACCGCGATCCCCGCGGCCAGGCCACCGCCGCCGACGGGCGCGGCTACGGTCCCGACCTCGGGGAGCTGCTCGACGATCTCGAGTCCCACGGTCGCTTGGCCCGCGATGATGTCCGGGTGGTCAAACGGCGGGATCATGGTCAATCCCTGCTCCGCCACCAGAGCGGTGGCCCGGGTGTACCGGTCCTCGGATGTCCGCCCCGCAAACACGGCTTCCCCCCCCCACCGTTTGACACCAGCGACCTTGGCGGCCGGCGCCGTCTCGGGCATCACGATAACTGCCCGGACGCCCATCCGCTGAGCGGCGAACGCCACCGCCTGTCCGTGATTGCCGCTGGAATAGGTGATCACACCCCGGGCCCGCGTCTCAGGCGCCATCCGCCGGAGCGCGGTCCACGCGCCGCGCAGCTTGAAGGCTCCCGTGGGCTGCTGGCTTTCCAGCTTGAGGAAAACCGGGACGCCCGCCAGCGCTGCGAGCTCCGGCATGGCCATCAGCGGGGTGCGCACCGCGATGCCCTGAAGGCCCGCAGCCGCCTCCCGGATGTCGTCAGGCGTGATCAAGGACGCCGATGCTACTCAACGGACAGCTGTTGCTGGTCGTTGCCCTCGGACGCCACGGGGCCCTCGTCGCCGGTGGGCTCTTCGTCACCGCCCTCGTCCTCCTTCACCACCCGCGTCACGTCCACCACGGCGTCGCCTTCTTCTAACTGCATCACCTTGACACCCTGGGTGTTACGGCCAATCACCCGAATCCCCTCCACCGGCATCCGAATGATCACGCCGTGCCGCGAGATCAGCATCAACTCGTCGTCGGGCAACACTTCCTTGAGGGCCACGACGGCCCCCGTCTTGTCCGTCACCTTAAGCGTGATGATGCCCTTGCCACCGCGGTGCTGGACGCGATACTCCGACAGCTCCGAGCGCTTACCCAGCCCCTTCTCGGTCACCACCAGCAGCGTTGCATCCCGCCGGATGACGACCATGCCGATCACGCGGTCGTCCTTCTCCAGCTCGATGCCGCGCACCCCGCTGGTCGCGCGGCCCATCTCACGCGCGTCCTTCTCGCTGAACCGGATGCTCATCCCGCCACGCGTGGCCAATACCACATCGTTGGTGCCGTCGGTGACCTGGACGTCGATCAGCTCGTCGCCGGGCTCGATGTTGATGGCGTTGATCCCTGAGGAGCGCGGGTTGCCGTACGCCGAGAGCACCGTCTTCTTCACCGTGCCATTCGCCGTCGAGAATATGAGGAAGTGGGCGTCGTCGAACTCCCGCACCGGGACGAACGCCGTGATTCGCTCGGTGGGCTTGATCCCGATCAGATTGATGACCGGCTTGCCGCGCGCCGCCCGGCCCCCCTGGGGAATGTCGTACACCTTGAGCCAGTACACCTGCCCGTCCTGGGTGAAAAACAGGACATGGTCGTGCGTGGAGGCCACGAAGAGATGCTCTACCCAATCGTCCTCCTTGGTCCCCATGCCGTTCAGGCCACGCCCGCCCCGCCGCTGCCGGCGGTAGGTGGTGACCGGAATCCGCTTGATGTAGCCGCCGTGGGACACCGTGATCACCATGTCCTCTTCGGCGATCAGGTCCTCAACGGTGAAGTCCTGCTGGTCGGCCACGATATCGGTGCGACGGTCGTCGCCGAACCGGGAGACCAACTCGTCCAGCTCCTGTTTCACGATGCCCATCCGCCTGGGTTTGGACCCCAGGATGGCGCGGAACTCCTTGATGAGCTTCTTCACCTCTTTCATCTCGTCGTCCAGCTTGTCCACCTCGAGAGCCGTCAGGCGGGCGAGGCGCATGTTGAGAATGGCCTCGCTCTGCTTTTCGGACAGCCCGAACCGCTTCCGCAACGCGCCATCCGCGGTCGGTACGTCCCTGGCCTTCTTGATGATCTCAATCACGTCGTCGATATTGTCGACGGCGATCTTCAGACCTTCCAGGAGGTGTTCGCGCGCCAGGGCCGCGTCCAGCTCGAACTGCGTGCGCCGGGTGACCACCTCGTGCCGGTGATCCACATAGCACTGGAGCAGCTGCCTCAGGTCCAGCACCTGCGGCACACCGTTAACCAGGGCCAGCATGATCGCCCCGAACGTGGTCTGCATCTGGGTGTGCTTGTACAGCTGGTTCAGCACCACCGACGGGTTGGCGTCGCGTTTGAGCTCGATGACGATCCGCATGCCGTCCCGATCGGACTCGTCCCGCAGATCGGACACGTCGGTAACCCGCTTGGCGCGCACCAGCTCGGCGATCTGTTCAATCAGGCGCGCCTTGTTCACCTGAAACGGAATCTCCGTGACGACGATCTGGGATTTGCCGGAGGACTCCTTCTCCTCGACCTGGGCCCGCGCCCGCATGATGATGCGACCGCGCCCCGTGTGGTAGCACTCCTTGATGCCGTCGGCGCCGTAGATGAAACCACCCGTGGGAAAGTCGGGGCCCTTGATGAACTGCCGGAGGTCCGCCACCGTACTGTCCGGGTGGTCCACCAGGTGATTCACCGCCGCGGCCACCTCGCGGAGATTGTGGGGCGGGATGTTGGTCGCCATGCCCACCGCGATCCCCGAGGACCCGTTGATCAGCAGGTTGGGGAGGCGGCCCGGCAATACCGTGGGTTCCTGGAGGCGGTCGTCGAAGTTGGGGACGAAATCCACCGTGTTCTTGTCGATGTCGTCCAGCAGCGCCACCGCCAGCGGCGTGAGCCGCGCCTCCGTGTACCGGTAGGCAGCTGCGTTGTCGCCATCCACGGAGCCGAAGTTCCCTTGGCCATCCACCAGCGGATATCGCAGCGAGAAATCCTGCACCATTCGGACCAGCGAGTCGTAGACCGCGGCGTCGCCGTGCGGGTGATACTTGCCCAAGACTTCGCCCACCACCGTCGCCGATTTCTTATAGGGGCGTCCGGGCAGCAGTCCGATCTCATTCATGGCGTGGAGAATCCGCCGATGTACCGGCTTCAAGCCGTCCCGCACATCCGGCAGCGCACGCTGCACGATGACGCTCATCGAATAGTCGATGAATGACTCGCGCATTTCGTCCTCGATCAGGCGGGGCAGAATCCGTTCGCGTTGGTTCGGAGCAGTCATGGGTCTCCCGGCAGGGCGATACACAAAACGGGGCCGCGAAGGACCCCGTCAGAGGTCTTTTCAATATACCGGCTTGGTGGCAGCAAATCAACGAAGCACGGGCGACTTAACGCATTACATAACAAGGAATTACGGCGTGCGGCGTCAGTCGCCCTTCCGCCGCCTTCTCGGGCCCGCGGCGCTGGCCCCGCAACCAACCCGCCCGAACGCGCATCTAACGTCGTGAGAGGCGAAGAATCGGGATCCAATGACCTTACCGCTGACCTTCGACGATACTCGGCCGGACCTGGCCATGCCGGCCGTTCACATACATGCTGGTTTGCGCTGCGTGTGGGACCGATGGACTGCCGCAAGGGTGGGGCGGGATCGCGAGCGCCCGCCGCTCGGGTACCGGCTGTACGACGGCAACCGGGCACTGGGGACCATCGCGGCGCCCCGCGGGCAACCGGCCTTCGGGCCTACCGCGCCGACCGTGATGCTGATCCGCACGGAGTGAGGCCGGAGCTGCTGGACACTAGATCTCCACCACGATCTTCCCCATCTGCCGACCAGCCGCGAGCCGTTCGAACGCCTGCCTCGCGTCCTCAAACCGAAAGCTCGAATCCACCAGCGGGCGCAGCCGACCCTGCGCCAGGACCCGCACGATCTCGCGGAACTCGGCTGCATTCCCCATGGTGGATCCCATAATGGTGTACTGGTGCCAGTAGAGGCGCCGGACGTCCGTGACCACCTTGGGTCCCGTGGTGGCGCCGCAGGTCACGATCCGACCCTGACGCGCCAGTGCGCGCAGCGACTGCTCCCAGGTCGCTTCGCCCACGTTCTCCACCACCACGTCCACGCCCCGCCTGCCCGTGAGCGCGCGGACTTCCTTCGCGACATCCACCCGGCCGTGATTGAGCGTGACATCGGCGCCCAGGGAGCGGGCGAGGTCGAGTTTCTCATCGCTCGACGACGTCGCGACCACATACGCGCCCATGAGTTTGGCAATTCGCACCGCCGTGCCGGACACGCCGCCCCCCACACCCCAAACCAGTACCGTTTCCCCGGGACGCACCCGCGCCCGGGTCACCAGCATCCGCCACGCGGTCAGCGTGACCAGCGGAAACGCCGCAGCTTCGGCCCAGGTGATTTCCGGATGCGGCGGCGGCGGGGTGGGAACGATCGCGACATTCTGCTCGGGCACCACCACGTACTCGGCCAGCGTACCCGGCAGATGTTCGCCCAGGAGCTTGTACTCGACGCACAGCGAGTGTTCGCCCGCCAGGCAATACTCGCATGCATAGCAGGAGATGCCGGGGTTGATCATGACGCGCTGCCCCGGCGCAACGGCACTCACGCCCGGCCCGACGGCTTCGACCACGCCCGCGCCGTCACCGCCAAGGATGTGCGGGAACGTGAGCGACAGGCCGGGCAGCCCCTGGACGGTCCACAGGTCCAGACGGTTCAGTGCCGCGGCGTACAGCCGCACCAGCACATCTCGAACTCCGCGGATACCGGGGGCCGGCACATCGGCGTGACGCAGTCGCCCCAGGTCCCCGTGACCCTGTAGCACCAAGGCTCTCATGGTGGCGGCCGCGCGAACGGCGGGGCTTATCGGCGGAACGAGGGCGAGGACAACCGGTCCGTCGGGCCGGAGCGCGGCACTTCGACCGGTGCGGCGCCGGCCGATGTGAGGGAATACAGGTACAGGCGCGCAACCGCCCCGGTCTGCTCGAACGTGGTGGCCACCAGCGCGAGGATCTCGCCATCCCCGGAGACTTCGATGTCGCCCACCGCGACCGCTCCAGGCGATAGCACGACGGCGGGCGCACCCCCGGTCAGGTTCACCTTCATCACGCGGCTGGTCAGGGCCCCTCTTTGCCCAGATTCCTGCTGCACGTATGCCAACTGTCCATCCGGGAACCATGCCGGCGCCGTCTCAGCGGTCCCCGGGGAATTCGACACGTTCCGAGCTTCGGTCCCATCCACCGACATCACGTAGATCTCGTAATTCCGGTCGCGGTCGGTGGAGAACGCGATCAGCTTGCCGTCGGGCGACACCGCCGGCTGGAAATTGCTGGCCGGCTCCTGGGTGAGCTGCCGGGGTTCGGAGCCATCAACGCCCATGGTCCAGACCTGGAAGTTTCCGGAGGTATTGGAGGCGTGTACCAGCCACGCGCCGTCCGGCGTCCAACTCGGCGAGCCTTCCGTCGCCGGCGTGTTGGTGAGCCGGCGGGCGCCGCTCCCGTCCGCGTTCATCACGTAAAGCTCGGGATTCTCGTCGCGGTCGCTGACGTACGCCATGCGTGAGCCGTCGGGCGAGAAGGCGGCTTCAAACTCCCCGTGCAGCGAATCCGTGGTGAGGCGGTTCAGGCGGGTCATGGTGCCCCGATCGAAGGCGTACAGATCGGCGGTTCCCGATCGGGTGGACGTGACCAGGAGCTCGCCCTGGACATACACCGGGACCGTGTCCGCCTTGCCCCAGGACGTGCTGGCGACCATCGGGGCGTACCCGTAGTCCAGCGCGGCCACAAGTCCCTGGGCGTCCACCTGAGCAACCGCGGGCCGGAGGGAGGTCCAGGAGATACCGGTGGCCGGAGCGAGCGCTTCCCCGCGCTCGTTGGTGAACACCACCTCAATGGGGCGTCGCTCGTTTATCCCCATGCCCATGCGGGCGGGCCGGAACCCCAGGCCACCGGCCACCACGTCAATGGTCCAGGTAGCCTGGAGGCCGCGGCCCGGGCCGCGCACCCGGAGCGTGGTCCGCCCGATCCTCTTCCCGGTCGCCAGTTTGGTTTCGGCATTGAAGGTCGCGACCGTGGTGTCCGTGACGTCCCAGACAACCGGCGCCTCTGGAACGGCGGCGCCGGCACTATCTCGCGGTTCCGCGTTGAACCGCGCAGTGCCGCTCAAGGGAACCGTCACAGCCCCGGCACCCGGTGGCGGGCTGACGCCCAACTCTTCGACGACGCGGTGGACCACCGCGTCGGTACGGGCGGTCTGCCCAAATCCGCTGGCGAATACTTCAGCCCGGCCGGCGCTGACGCCCGTAGCAACGCCGAGTGGCGACACCACGACAACGTTCGGGTTGGAGGTCGTCCACGTAAAGGACCTCGACGAGACCCTACGGTTTCCCTGTTGAGGAACGATCACCCGCAGCGTGTCGTCCTGGGTGGGCGACAAGGACAGGACCGGGACGGCAAACGCGAACGGAGCCACCGCCACCTGAACCGACGCGCGCCCCACAAAGTCATTAGCCGTCCTCGCCTCCACCACTCCTTGCCCCGGGGAGATGCCCACGACGCTGCCGCTGGCATCCACGGTCGCCACCTGCTCGTTGAGCGACCGCCAAGCCACTGGCATGGGACTGGCCGGAGATCCGTCCGCCTGAAGGAAGACCAGTCCGAGCCGAACCTCTTCGGAGGGAAGCAACTGGAACGCGTTCGGTTCGATACGCAGGGCGACGGCGTTACTGGCTACCATTGCCGGCTGCGCCGGCGTCATCTGCTGGAGAGGCGGCGCGGCTCCCCCAGCGACCACCTGGACCGCCACCTGACCCCGGCGTCCGCCGGCTGACGCCTCCACCGACACGACGCCCGGCGTGACACCCACGATCGTGGCGACGCCGGGCTCCCCCGCATCCTGCTCCACGCGGGCCACGTTGTTGTTGGTGGACGACCACGCGATGCGCACGGTGGGAAGCACTTGCCCGCGGGCGTCGTACGCGGTGGCCAGCACGCCCTGCCGCTGGCCCACTCCGATGGAAACGGTTGGTGGGAGCACATCAATTTGCGCGACCGCGGCGCCGGCCTGTGCCAACGCCGAACGCGTCGGCACCACGAGGGAGCCGACCCAGATGACCGCGACCAATCGCAGCGCGCTCATCCGGACAGTGGGCGTAACATCAAACGGCATCGATAGATACCAGCGGGTCACGCCAAGGTTAAGACTCACCACCCGGACCGTCAAGCGCGGTCCCTCCCTTGCGCCCTCGCGTACCGCAGGTAGCATCAATAGCCACTTCGACCCTTGGTCCGTTCAGGAGGTACCGCCACCATGTTCGCAAGCGACGAGCTCAGCTCCGGAATCGGCGGTCCGGGAATGTGGGATCCCATGCCGCTGACTCCACCGGTGAGACCGCCGGAGCCGGCGCCCATTTGGTCCACGCCGGCGCCCAGCCCGCCCCCTGCGGCCCCCCGACCGGCGGCGGCTCCCAAGCCCGCGGCGAAGCCAAAGAAGAAGAAAGCCGCCAAGCGGCCCAAGGTGAAGCGGCCGGCCCGGAAGGCGGCCCGGCGGAAACCGCCTAAGAAAAAGGCGGCGCGCAAAGCGGCCAAGAAGAAGGCGAAAAAGGGCGGCAAGAAGCGGCGCCGTTAGGCGCCCGGCAGGGCACCCTCAGCCGTTCCCGGCGCGAGCCGCTGTTGTCGTGCCGGGAGCGGCTGTTCCATTTCCCCTAACGCGGGTGCGAGGGTCGTGACGCTGAGGCGCAAGGGCTGGAGGGAGGCAGGGGGCATGGTCATGGTGCTGACCGCCGGACTGCTCGGCGCGTGCGACGGCGGCGCGGCGGGCCCCCGTGTGGCGTTTGTGGGTGGCACGCTGTGGGACGGGTCCGGAGGCCCGCCGATCCTCGACGCCGTCATCCTGGTCGCGAGCGGCCACATCGAGGCGGCCGGCCCGCCGGACGCCGTCCGGGTCCCTCGCGGCGCGGAGGTGGTTCGTCTCGATGGCAAGTGGATCATTCCCGGGTTGATAGACGCGCACGCCCACGCGGACCGCTGGACGCTGACCAGGTATCTGGCGTATGGGGTCACCAGTCTGCGTGACCTGGGCGGTTCCAACGACAGTGTGTTCGCGCTGCGCGACGAAGTCGGCTTGGGTGGGTTGGTCGGTCCGCGGCTTTTCGTGTCGGGGGCCATGATCGATCGGGCCCCCACCGGCGGGCGCGACGCCACGGCGGTGAATACCCTGGAGGACGCGCGGCGCGCCATTGACGATCGCATTCTCCGTGACGCAAGTCTGGCGGCGGTGTCGTCGCGCATTGACCAGCGATTGCTGACGGCCATGCTGGATGAGGCAAAGACGGTGGGGCTCAGGGTCACCGGGCGTCTGGGAAAGGTGGACGCAGTGACGGCGGCCCGCATGGGGCTGGCATCGATCGAGCATCTGAGCGGGATCGCGGAAGCGGCCGTGGCCAATCCGGACCCACTCTTCCGAGCGCACGACGACCCTATCACCGCCTGGAAGGCCCTTGGCCGCGCGTGGGCCGACCTCGATTCGGCCAGGCTGCACCGCGTGGCGCGCGCACTGGAGCAGACCGGCGTGGCGGTGGTTCCCACGCTGGCGCTGCACGAATCTCGCGCCCACTTCACGGACAACGCCTACATCGCGGGTCTCGATCTCAGCGGTATGCCGGCGACGGAGCGGACGGCCTGGGATCTGCCCGGCCTGGTTCGTCGCTCCGGCCTTCTTCCTGAGCACTTTGCCGCGTTCCGCCGCGGCCGTCCTGCCCAGGATCGTCTGGTGCGGCTGTTCAAGGCGGCGGGGGGACTGATCGCGGCCGGTAGCGCCGCGCCCAACCCCCTGCTTCCCCCCGGCGCGAGTCTGCACCAGGAGCTCTCGCTGCTGGTCCGGGCGGGTCTCACGCCGCGCGAGGCGCTCCTGGCGGCGACCCGTGACGCGGCGCGGGTGATCGGCGTCGACTCCATCGGTACAATACGCCCCGGAACGGTGGCGGATTTCGTGGTGCTGACCGCCAGCCCCATCGACGATATCGCGAACACCCGCCGGATTGAGCGGATCGTGTATCGTGGTCTGGCGCGGTCGCCCGCGGACCTGCGCGCCGGGTGGCACTAACGTGACGGCCGTCATGAGCCGAAGCTTGGATCGCCTGGCAGAGTACTTCCGGCCGCGCAAGACCCGTCCCGGCGTTCTAGCCCGCCGCCTCCTGAAGATCGAGGCCCCGGACGAGGACGTGCTGGTAGAGCACCTGGTCCGAGAGCGCCGCCGTTACACCCGGATGGACGGAAGCAGTCAGGGTTCGTTCGTCCGCACGGCGTGGGCCACCTGGGAACTCCTCCAACTCGATTCTCCTCCCGACCATTCGGGAGTGGTGCGAACCGTCGGCTACCTGATCCCGCGACAGGATCAGCCCGGCCGCCATTGGGGTGAGGGGTGTGCGCCCGACCGCCACGAGCGACGTGAATGCCAGCACTATCTGAATGGATTCTTCTCGGCCGCGACCGCGGATGAAGCGCTCGCCCCGCTACGGTTCCCCAGCGGGGTGGAGCTGGCGGATGAAGCGGGGGCCCGGTTCGCGGCGAGTTGTTTCGCGCTACGCAGCGTGCTACGGGCGGGGGAGGATCGCCGCACCGC
>DASWGV010000150.1:0-7515 GCA_036393515.1 Gemmatimonadales bacterium
GCGGCGGCCAACAGATCGACCTGCTCACCCCGGTGAGCGTGGCCGGCAACGTGACCATGAATGACAACAACGGCGATTTCCCGCTGACGATCATGGGTGTGGGCGATCTGGTGGTGACCGGCAGTATCACCACCACGACCAGCGGAGCCGGCGTTGACATCCTGAATACGGCCGTTCGGCTCGGTGGAGCATTGAGTCTCGATATCGGAACTACCTACCAGGCGGACACCACGGAGTTCACCGGCGTGGGCCAGGTGATCCCAGTGGGGGCGCCGTACACCTACGAATCGCTGGTGGTGAGCGGAACAGCGGCCGTGGCCGGCAGCCTGGTATTGCCGGGCGGACTCACCACCCGTGGCGCCGGGCAGCTCGACGTTGGCGGCTTCGACGTCACAGTGGCAACGGACGTCGGCGCTCAAGGGAGCGGCGTGACGGGCACGGTCGGGCGCGTGATCATGAACGGTGGCGCGGGGGGGCTGCTCGAAGGCACCGTGCACCACCTCGACGTGACGCTGCCTGACGGCCAGACAGTCTCTCTGAGCGACTCGCTCCACGCCACCGGGAACCTGAGCCTGCGGGGCGGCACCTTGGCGTTGAGCGGCAATAGCGCCCTGATAGATGGCCAGCTGCTGTTCAACGCCGCTTTCGGCGATACGGCCAGCCTCAACTTCGGCAGCCCGAACGGCGTCAGTACCGTGCTCAGTGCTCTGGGAGGGCTGGATGCCTCGGGCGCCATGTTCCTCTCCATGCACGAGAGCCTCGACACCCTGATCGTCGGTAGCGGCGCTGGCTGGTACGGCAACGTCCCGTCCGACACCGCGCTGACCGGCGGCGTGCTGGTGTTCCTGAGCGATTTCGATGAAGACGGCGGTCCGGGCTTCCGCGCCAGCACGACAGGCGATGCCACGGTCATCATGGCCGGAGCCAGCACCACCATGTGGCTCGCCAACGCCGCCGTGCGGGTCCGACACCTGCGGGCGACGGGTGACTCGGTGGTTTTTGGGAACAGCGGCAACACCATCTACGGCAATCTGACCGTTGGTTCCGGTGGCTTGTTCGACGCCGGGAGTGCCGACACCGTGATCGGCGACCTGACGACGGAAGGCACCGGGCGGCTCCGCATGGACGGCGGCACGCTCACTGTCAACGGCTCCACCACGTTCGGAGGCGGCAGCACGGTCGGACGGCTCACCGGCGGAACCCTGCAGGTGGGGGGTGATTTCTCCCAGAGCGGGACCGAGACCTTCGCCGCGGCGGCCGGCCACATCGTGTCGCTCATCGGCCCCACGTCTCAATCGGTCTCCTTCGGCGATCCCACTACTTCACGTTTCGGAGACCTGACGATTGCTCAGCCCGGAACCCCGGCGGGCATCACCCTGAGCTCCGAGGTGAACATCGAGGGCTCGCTCACCATGTCGGGCGGGCCGGGCGGTATGCAAACCGTGTTCGGCAACGGCAACATCCTCCGCGTCGGCGGGCTCGCCGTGGATACGGCACGATTGAACAACGCCCTGCTGATCTGGACCGACACGGGCACCTTCACGGGGTCGTTCACCCAGTTCCACCACGTGGACCTCGACGGCTACGGAGCGGCGGCGACCCAGTTCAGCGTCGCGCATGCCGGCGCCGCAACGCCATTCGTCTTCGATCGCGTGCAATTCCTGACCACGCCCACCACTGGACGGTATGTCAGCGCCCAGGACCTGGTGACTGATCCCAACATCCTGACCATCACCATGCAGAACTCCACGCCGGGGGACGGAACCGCCTTCGAGCAGGAGTTGGGTGGCGCCGTAATCAACTGGACGGCGCCGGCCAACCTCAACGCCTGGCTCACTGCCACCAGCGGTCTGTGGAGCATCGGCTCGAACTGGAGCCAGGGCTCCGCGCCGACCTTGGGCGATAGCGTCATCATCAACCTCCCGGGGACGTACACGGTGACGTTCGATCAGAATAACGTTCAGGTTGGCGCCGTGACCGTCGGCGGGGCCTCGGGTACCCAGACCCTCGAGATCACCTCAGCGGACACGCTCATCATCGTGGGCGATCTGGACCTGAACCCCAACGGCGTCATGGCAGTTCGCACGGGGGCCATGGTACAGCACCGCGGGCACAGCGAGATCGACGGCACCGTGAGCATCGACGACGGTGGCAAGTCCCAGTACCAGGGCGGCGGCACCAGGGACGGCACGCACATCCTCAATCCGGGGTCCAGTGTCACCGGGCAGGGGACCTTCAGCGTGAACAGCGCCACGCTGGTGGATGTGCGCGGCACCTACGACGTGGACTCGACCTTGCAACTGAATGGCACGTTCGAGTTCAACGGCGCGGACACCGCGTTCACCGCGCGCGGCGCCTACCTCGGCGGCGGGTTCTTCCAGGGCAGCGGCATCTTCGCCGTTCGCGATTCCTTCTCGACCAATACCGGCAACGTCGAGGGAACCGGCAAGATCGTGGTGCTCCCAGGAGCAAAACTGAACTTCAATAGCCCGCTGCGGACCCGCAGCATTGACGTACGGGGGACGCTGATCCAGCCTGATGCCGTGCTCTCCATCGAGACCGGGGCGGCAATCAATGTGCTGAGCGGCGGAGTGTTCGACATCCAGGCGGACGGGGATTTGTTCGGCAGCGTGGCCGAGGTCTTGACCAATGCCGGCACAATTCAGAAGTCCGGAGGCACCGGGACCTTCGCTATTCGCAACGCGTTAATCAACAACGGAACGGTGGACATCCAGTCCGGCACGCTCGACCTGCAGATCTTGACCCACAACTCCGGAGCGGTGATTCAGGGTACCGGCACGGCCTCACTGTCCGCGACGCCAGCTAACCGGGTCCTGAGTGGAACGTTCGCCCCCGGAACTTCGCCGGGAATCCTGGGCATCAGCGGCACCTTTGACCCCACCGCCACCGGCGTGCTCAACATCGAGCTGGGCGGCACCACGGTGGGAACTCAATACGACCAGCTCGCCGTCACCGGTGCGGCGACGTTGACCAACGCGACACTGAACGTGACGCTGATCAACGGCTTTACGCTCACGAGCGGCCAGACCTTCACCGTCCTGACCACCACCGGCCTCATTAACGGCACGTTCGCCACCGAGAACCTGCCGCCTGGAGTGACCGCGACGTACAACGCGAACAGCGTGGTCCTGGTGGTGCCGTAGCAGCACACCCCACCTCACTGAGCCCTGCCGCCTCTTCCACTCCGCTCATCTGTGATCTGCGTCACGCTGTCATAAGCGCCTGGTGGGAACCCTCCCCCTCGCCTCCGGGTAACCGAACCTGTACCAATGGCACAACAATCCGGGAGGCAACCCGTGAAAAGCACTATGCGATTCTTCGCCGCCGTCTGTGGCGCGGCGCTGCTGGTCGCCTGTAGTGATTCCTTGAGCCCCGGCGACCAGCTCACGCCGGCAGAAACCGACTTCCTGGCCAATGAACTGGCCGCGACGTCGCTGGACGGCCTGTCCGAGGGAATGGGTGTCATGCCGGGTCCGCAGGGCGCGCCCGCGCACGAAGGGACTCCGCCGGAGGGCGTCATCTCCTGGCACCGCAGCTATGAAGTCACCCGTGAGTGCCCGGTGAGTGGCACCAGGACGGTGGGAGGCACGGTGGACGGGGAGTTCGACCGTGCCACCAGGACCGGCACGCTTACCGTCACACACTTTTTGAATATGGTCGAGTGCGCGCGCCAGCGCGGGGAACTCACCATCACTCTGACCACCAGCCCGCCGATCACTATGGAGGGCACGGTGAACTTCGCCCAGGGCGAGCGCAGGACCGGTGAGTTCACCAAGACCGGCACGTTCTTCTGGGAAGTCAGCGATGGGCGATCCGGCACCTGCGAGGTCAATCTCACCATTACCTGGGATGCGGACGGCCAGCACCACACCACCGGGACCATGTGCCGGCGGGAGATCAATCAGTTGACCAGCAGTTGACCACTCGACGCACCCGCCGTCGGGGTCGCGGGCAACTCATCGCGAGGCGTCGGACGCGCTAGCGGCTCCCCCCTTCATCGCATTGAAGAGCAAGGGCCACGTGGCGATGGTCTGGCCGCGGTAGTTCGGTTGGAAGCCGAACAACACCACCGACCCGCGTCCCACCGGTACTTCCACCAGCGCGGGCTTGCCCGCGATGCGCTCCACGCCCAGCACCCAGCCGGACAAGCGCGCGTCACCCTCGCCGTAGCGTGCCACCACGCGCGCGTTGGCCTGCTGCACGTCGAACGCGCGGCTGGACGGCCAGTACCAGGCGATGCTCTGCACGCACGAGGCGCAGGTGGGCGTGAGCGCGCCGGACGACGGTCCCCTCACGCCCGCCCCGATGTGGTGCGACGCGTCCACGTCGAGCCGTAGGATGGAGCCGGGGATGTAGAAGTCCTGCGGGCGTACGCCGGTGACCACATTGGCGATCTGCAAGCCAAACGCGCCGATCGCGAAGTCGGTCGCTTGGTCGATGGCGATGAGGCGTCCGCCCTCTTCCACGAACTGCTTGAGGGCCTCCACGCCCGGCTGGCCGATGCCGCCCCGATACTCGGGCGGCATGTTGGCGCCCCATCCCTGCACCACCGCGTCCGGCTCCTGGTCCTGGAACACGATCACGTCGTAATCGCGTCTCAGGTTGCCGGCGCGCACGCGCGCGTCGTGCAGCGTGTCGTGAGGCAGGCGATGCTGGTCGAACACCCAGCGCGTCCAGCCAGCGGGCATCGTCTCCTGCCATCCTTTATAGATCGCCACGCGCGGGGCGCCGCGGCCGGTGAACCCGGCTACTTCATAGCGCAGCGGCGGCACCGCAATGGGCTCGCGCGACAGCGCCACGGTCACGCGCTCGGCGACGGGCACCGCCTCCATATTCATCAGCAGCGGCAGCGTGTGCGCGGTCACGTCGTACGGGCGGGTGGGCGGGCCGCCGGGGTAGTCGCGCAGATCCGGATACCGTTGGCGCTCGAGCATCGTCTGCGCCCACGAGGCGTACGGCTGGTTCATCGGGATCACGAAGCTGCCCGCGGGAAACTGCCGGCCCTGGGCCGTGAAGGCCTGTTGCGCCGTGTGGACCTCGACGTCCGCGAAGCGGAGAATGCGGAGCACCGCGGCCACGCCCTGGGTGTTCGCCTGGCCGGCGGGGATGACCCAGGCCTGCGGCCAGGACGGCCAGCGCTCGACCGCGCGTTTGCCCACGCCATAGAACGATTCCAGCCAGTAGCGCCGGTTGCGCGCCGCGTTGGTGAGCAAGGCCATGGCGGCGGTTTCCTGGTAGCTCACGATGTCTTTCAGGCGCCACGTGCCTCCGGGCCATGGGGCCGGGAAGTTCCAGGTCTGCTGGTCCACCGTGAAGCCCCGCCCGCTGGTGCGCCGTTCGGGCGGCACCTCGATCGGTGTGGCCAGGCGGGCGGAGGCGGTCTCCGTGAGAATCCTGACGCCGGCATGGTAGTGCTGGTAGGCCCGGGCCGGCGTGAACAGGTCGTACTGCGCGTTCATCACGACGCCCGTCTTGCCCGCGGCGGTGAGCTCCGCCCCCATGTAAGCGCCAAGCTGGTTGCCGCCCATGATGATTACGGGATCGATATTTGGCTCCATCGGGTCCACGAACGGGGGGACGAAGATCCGGGCGCCGGTCGAGCCCATCTGGTGAACGTCGTGCACGATTTGCGGGCGCCACACGTTGTGCGCCCTGCTCACCGTGAGTTGAGTCTCGACCTGGGTGAAAGCGTACCAGTCGCGGTTGTTGTCATGGCCGATGTAGAACTGGTAGAGCTGCGGCAGCGGGGCGGCCTCGAACTCCGTGCCCACCCAGCGGCGGTACCAGTCGCTGACCCACTGGGTGCCGTCCGGATTGAGCGAGGGGATGTCGAGCAGCACCACGTTGTCGAGGATCTCGCGCACCTTCTGGTCGTTGGACGAGGCCAGGCGATACAGCAGGTTGGCGGCCATCTGCCCCCCACCCACTTCGGTCGAGTGGATCTGGTGCGTGATGAGCACGATGGTGCGGCCGCGCTCGACTAAGTCCCCCACTTCCGCGTCGTTGGCGATGCGGCGCGGGTCGGCCAGACGCTGGCTGATGCCGCGCAGCTCGTCCAGGCGGGCGTGGTTCTCCGGGCTCGTCACGGTGAGCATCACGAACGGCTGACCGCGCGTGGCCTGGCCCAGTGTGTCCAGCGTCACGCGCGGGCTCGCGCGGGCCAGCTTGTCGTAGTACGCGACCAGTTCCGTCCAGGTGGCGAGCTTGCGATCCTCGCCCGGCTCGAAGCCGAAATCCTCGCGGGGGGTGGGCACGGTCTGGGCCTGCAGGCCCGGCGCCGCAAGCAATACAAAAGCGAAAGCGGTGGCGAGTCGAGCGCGGGGGTGCATGAACTCCTCCAGGGGATGGGCGCGTGCGGTAGCTGCGGGGATATTGCCTTGGAGGGAGGGGCGGCGCAATCGCTGGCTACCGCCGTTGCCGGGGGTAGAATCGAACTGAGCTACCGCGTGACGACGGCCAACCAGGCGGCGCGGCGTTACCCCTCGTGGTCAGGCGCCGGGGGGGGTCGTAACCGCTCGTTCCGCAGCCGTTCCAGCTCGGCCCCGGCCAGCTCCCCTTCTCGGGTGCCGGCGAAGCGATCCACCAGCCGCGCCAGTTCCGGAATGGCGCGCTCCGGCGTGCCGAGCTTACTCCGGTATACCTCGATGATCTCGCGGGTGTAGTACGCGGCCTTGAGGCGTCACGTCGTGGCGGCTGCATCCGTGTCCCGGAGACGCCCGGGGCCGGGATCCTGGGTCTGGTACCGACGTTTGGGAACATGACGCGCCATGTGGATTCCGGAAATTTTTGCCGGTCCATCTACTGCGTCGGGGGAAGTGGGGTTGTCAAGCCCGAGGTGCTTGTGCGGTCTTCCACTTGGGCCTGGCGATGATCATGCGGTCGAACGGATCACGATGATCGAACTCGCGTGCGGCCAACTCGATGACGTGTGGTGGGCGGTGATCGTCGCGGCCGCGCTCGCCATGGCGCTCGGTCCCGGCGGCGTCCACGGCAGGCTGCAACGGCTTGTTATGCGACGATGCGATCATACTCCTCGTGCGTTCCGATCCAGAACCAGAGCACGCCGTCCGATGCGTCCACGCCGAGCACACGATAGCGCTTGCCGACCCGCACGGAGTGGAAGCGCCTTATGCGCTAGAAATGTAGCGATGGGTGACGCGGATCAGCCTTGAGTAGGGCAAACTTCTCGTCGGCGAGTTGGCCTCGTCGCCTCGATCCAGACCCACGGCTCGCTCGCCAACTGGCACCCCCATCTCCATCTGCTGGTGACCGATGGCGGCTTCCGGCCGGACCGGTTAGGCCGCCAAGCATCGTGTTGGCACGCGGCGTCGGTCGTCGGGGAGCGGCGGCGCCGGTCTCGACGCCGAGCGATCGCGCGATGATGTAGTACGCGCCGCCGCCGCCTACTCGCATGTTGGTCGCCAGCGCCGCGAGCGAAAGGGCGGTCAGAAAGGTGATGCTGGTCGCGAGCGTGACTATGACGATGGTGGTGGG
>DASWGV010000151.1:0-29931 GCA_036393515.1 Gemmatimonadales bacterium
AGGAGGTTGCGGTCGTTGTAGGTGAGCTGGATGATTCGCACGCCGAAGTTGTAGAACACCTCGACGTTGGCCACCTCGCCCTCCAGCATGGTCGCGTTCTGAAAGCCGTAGATCAGGCCGAGCCGGCGGCTCTGTTTGGCGACCCGGATGTCCGCCACCGACCGTACCTGGGTCAGCTGGTCGGCGTGCGCGGTCAGCTCGCGCTCCCAGTAGCCCATCTGAGCGAACGTCTGATCAAACGTGCCGGCGCTGACCGTGAGGTTCACCGCGGTGATCCCCGACTTTCCGGCATTGGCCAGCATGGTGGCCGTGAGCGGCGCCGCGGTGGCATTGGCCACGTTGAACGGGCCGGGGCTGGCCAGACAATCAAGCACCACGGCCCGGTCGTAACCGGCCCAGGTCGGGTCGGCGAATCTAGCGCTGGTCGGATCGTGGTTGGGCATCAGAAGCTCCGGCGTGATGGTCCCGGCGGCGATGAGTTTGGTAAACTCCCGGCGGGACAAGGTGCTGCGCAGCGATGGTTGCATGTCACTCCCCATACGGGATCCAGATGTTCTTCACCTGCGTAGCCTCGCGCAGGAACTCGTGCCCCTCGCCCTGGAGCCCGTTGTGCCAATCGCGCTCCTGGTCATGACACACCCAGGTCCGCTTGAGGTTGCCGGCCGACAGGCGCTGGACCGCCGCGCCGCCCTCCGGTCCGCCAAAGTACCACATGGCATCCACGTCGTCGTGGGCCGCCAGAACCTGGGCCAGCTCGTCCCGTTCGCCGGTGATGATGTTGATCACGCCGTCCGGCACGTCCGACGTCTCAAGGACCTGGTACAGGTCGGTGGCCGAGAGCGGCCAGCGCTCCGACGGGAGCACCACCACGGTGTTCCCCATGGCGACGGCCGGCGCCACCAGCGACACCAACCCCAGCAGGACTGGTTGGTCCGGGCAGGCGATGGCGGTCACGCCAATGGGCTCGGGCATGGCGAGGGTGACGTTGCGGAAGGGGGTGTGGTGTACCTGACCGTCCCACTTATCGGCCCACGAGGCGTAGGCGAAGAGTCGGCGCACGGAGGTCTCGACCTCGCCGCCGGCGACCCTGGCGCGCGCGCCCGTCATGGCGGCGATGCGGTCGGCGAATTCGTCGGACCGAGCCGCCAGGTTCTCCGCGACGTAGTACAGCACCTGCGCCCGCGCGTGCGCCGTGGCTCGACCCCAGCCCTCGGCCCGGCGGGCCGCCTCCACCGCGTTCCGGATGTCTTTGTGATTGCCCTTGGCCACTTCCGCGATGGGGCGGCCGGTCGCGTCACGGACGGTGACGCTGTACCCGCCGTCCGGCCGGGCCTGCTTCCCGCCGATGAAGAGCTTTGCCGTGCGGTCGATGGAGGGCGGACCGGCGGACCGGCGGACTGGCGGACTGGCGCTCCGCTCCGGTGGCTGCTGCCGCTCTGCCGCTCTGCCGCTTTTCCGAGGCCCTGCCTCCCAGGCCGGCTTCAGATACTCCCACATTCCCTCCCGCCCGCCTTCCCGCCCAAACCCGCTCTCCCGGTACCCGCCGAACCCTGACGCCGCGTCGAACACATTGGTGCAGTTGATCCAGATCGTCCCGGCCTTGAGCTTGGGCGCTACGTCCAGCGCCAGGTTGATGTTCTCGGTCCAGAGGCTCGCGGCCAGACCGTACCGCGTGTTGTTGGCCAGCTCCACCGATTCCGCCGGGGTGCGGAAGGTCATGAGCACCACGACCGGACCGAAGATCTCCACCTGCGCGATGGTGGCGGAGGGGGACACGTTGGTGCACAACGTGGGCGGGAAGAAATAGCCCTCCCGGGGGACGCTCCAGGACGGCTGCCACAAAGTGGCTCCCTCCTGCTCGCCTTGCCGCACCAGGCGCTGGATCTTCTCCAGCTGCACCGGCGCGATGATGGCGCCGATGTCCACCGCCTTATCCAGCGGGTCCCCCACGCGGAGCGACTCCATGCGCGCGCGTAACTTGGCGATAAGCGGCTCCGCGATCCCCTCCTGCGCCAGGATGCGGGATCCGGCACAGCACACCTGGCCCTGATTGAACCAGATCGCGTCCACTACGCCCTCGACTACGCTGTCCAGGTCCGCGTCCTCGAACACGATGAACGGCGACTTCCCGCCCAGCTCCAGCGACAGCCGCTTGCCGGTTCCCGCCGTCGCCACCCGCAGGAGCCGTCCCACCTCGGTGGAGCCGGTGAACGCGATCTTATCCACGTCGGGATGGTTGACCAGCAGCTCCCCCGTCCGGCCGTCGCCGGTGACGATGTTCACCACTCCGTCCGGCAGCCCCACTTCCTGACAGATCTCCGCGAACAGGAGCGCCGTGAGCGGGGTGAATTCGGCCGGCTTCAGCACCACCGTGTTCCCAGCCGCCAGGGCCGGCGCGATTTTCCAGGAGAGCATCAACAACGGGAAGTTCCACGGGATGATCTGACCGCACACGCCCACCGGTACGTGGTCGGCCAGCTCGCGGTCCACCAGCTCGGCCCAGCCGGCGTGGTGGTAGAAGTGCCGGGCCACCAGCGGAATGTCAATGTCGCGCGACTCGCGGATGGGTTTACCGTTGTCCAGGGACTCGATCACCGCGAACAGGCGCGCGTGCTTTTGCACGTGGCGCGCCAGCGCGTACAGATACCGCGCCCGCCCGTGCCCGCCCAGCCGGTGCCAGGACTTGAACGCCTTCCGCGCGGCACGGACGGCCAGATCCACGTCGTCCGCTCCCGCCTGCGACACCTGCGCGATGGCCTTGCCGCTGGCCGGGTTCACCGTGTCGAACCGCTCACCGGCCTTCGGCTCCACCCAACGGCCGCCGATGTACCACCCGAAGCGGCGTCCATGGCGATGCAGCCATTCTTCCGCGGGCGCCGCGCTCTCCGGCGCGGGACCGTAGTCCATGGTCTCGAAGAGCTCGACGATCTTGCTCATGCCATGGGTTGCCGGTGGGCGGCGGAGTAACGCCCGGTGAGATGGTATTCGAGCTGTCGTTCGATATCGGTGAGCAGGGCGCTGGCTCCCAAACGGAACAGCCGCGGCCGGAGCCAGTCCCCGCCCAGCTCGTCTTTCATCATGAGGAGCCAGTCGAGCGCTTCCTTGGCGGCGCGGATGCCGCCGGCGGGTTTCAGGCCAACCTGGTGACCGGTGCGCTCCCGGTAGGCGCGAATGGCCCGCGTCATCACCAGCCCCACGGGCAGCGTCGCGTTGACCGACTCCTTGCCCGTCGAGGTCTTGATGAAATCTGCGCCTCCCATCAGGCAGACGGCGCTGGCCCGCGCCACGTTGCGCAGCGTACCCAGCTCGCCAGTGGCGAGAATGGTCTTCATGGGCGCCGGTCCGCACGCCTCCCGAAAGGCGCGGACCTCGTCGTACAGCGCCTCCCAGGCGCCGGTGAGCACGTGGCCCCGCGTGATGACAATGTCAATTTCGCCGGCGCCGGCGGCCACCGAGGCGCGGATCTCCTGGACCCGCTGGGGAAACGCGCTGAGGCCGGCCGGAAAGCCGGTGGAGACGGCCGCCACCGGAATGCCCGATCCGCGGAGCGCCTCGACCGCGGTCTCGACCATGCTGTGATACACGCAGACCGCCGCCACGCGGATGCCCAGCGTGTCCGCTCCCAGACCTTCCAGCAGGTCCACCCGCACGGGCTGGCGGGCTTTGGCGCACAGGCGGCGTACCCGGCCTGGGGTGTCGTCGCCGGCCAGGGTGGTGAGATCAATGCAGGTGACCGCCCGCAGCAGCCAGGCGATCTGCCAGTCGTTCTTAACCGTGCGGCGACGCGGCAGCGACGCGGCGCGTCGCTCCACGGCACTCCGGTTGACCCGGATCGCGCGCACCCACTCGAGGTCGAGCGGCCTGCCGGGGTTCCGCTCACCGTGCGGCGGGCGCTCCGGGCGCGGTTCCACCCGCACCCTGCGCTCGTGTGATTCTCTGACCTGGACCATGTCCACGGGGTTGATCGCCGTGAAGATACGCTGGCGCCCCGGGGGCCGTCAGCACCGCGGACATCGCCTTGACCGCCGCCGCCGTCGGCCGTCTCTTTCTCGGTGACATGCGGTGGGTTCGACGCGCGCTGGCCGGAGCCTCGCTCCTGGCGTTGTTGGTGGTCGGAGGCCGGCGCATTGGCCCGCTTCCGCCGCTGGGCTGGTTCCTCGATCCGTGGAACGGGGTTTGGGCCCTGGTGGGCTCCAGCGAGCTGCCCGCTTCCTGGTCCGCGCGGATTCCCGGACTCACCGGCCCGGTCAATGTGGTGTACGACGACCGCGGTGTTCCCCACATTTACGCCGCCACCGCGGAGGACGCCTTCCGCGCCCAGGGCTACGTGGTGGCCCGCGACCGGCTCTTCCAGCTGGAGCTTCAGACCCGCGCCACCGCCGGACGATTGGCCGAGCTGCTCGGCCCGTCGCTGCTCGCGGTGGATCGCGAGCAGCGTGTGCTGGACCTGGCGGCGAGCGCCGACCGTGAGTGGACGGCGCTGGACACCACGGCGGAGGCGACTCGTGCCGCGCGCGCCTACGGCGAGGGCGTCAACGCCTGGATCGGGCAGATGCCACGTGGGGCGCTTCCCGTGGAGTACCGCCTGCTGGGCGTCCGCCGGCCCATGCCGTGGGAGCCGCGGTACTCGGCGTACATGTTCCGCCGCATGGGGTACACGCTCGCCTATAACGCGCATGAATGGACTCGGGAACGCGTGGTCCGGTTGGTCGGTCGGCCGGCCGCGGATGCGCTGTTCCCGGTCCACGCGCCCATTCAGGAGCCGATCCAACCTCAAAGGGGTCCGTACCCTCGATTCGTCTTCAGGTCCCTTCCACCACCGTACGCCACCGGGGCCGAACCCTTCTCGCCCCTCCGCGCGTCCTCTCGCCTCTCCTCGCCTCCGGAGGAGGGGAAGGGGGTAGGGTCAAACAACTGGGCCGTCTCCCCACGCCGGAGCGCCAGCGGCCACGCGTTGCTCGCGGGCGACCCGCATCTTGAGCTCAGCTTACCGTCCATCTGGTACGAGATTCATCTCGTCGTGTCGGGCGAGTTCGACGTGTACGGGGTGGCAATTCCGGGGCTGCCGGGTGTCGCGATCGGGTTCAATCGCGACGTGGCGTGGAGCTTCACCAACACCGGCAACGACGTCCTGGATCGCTACGTCGAAACGGTGGACGATTCCCTGAGCCCATCGCGCTATCGCCTGGACGGCCAGTGGCGAACGGTGGAGCGTCGCGTGGAGCGCTATTGGGGTCCGCGGGGCGACCTCCTGGGAGTGGACACGCTCTACCGGACACACCGCGGGCCGCTGAGCCGCCGGGACGACGGTCGCTGGGTCTCCCTGCGGTGGCTGGTTCTGGAGGAATCGTTCCCGACTGCGTTCCTGCGCATGATGCGGGCCCGGAGCGCTGACCAGTGGCTCGACGCCATGGCCACGTACCGGGTTCCCGCGCAAAACGGGATCGTGGCCGATCGGGCCGGCACCATTGCGATTCGCTCCACCGGGGCGTTTCCCCTGCGGCCAGGCGACGGGACGGGCCATACGCCGCGCGACGGCTCGCTGAGCGCCAACGACTGGACGGGATTCTGGCCGCTGGAGCGATTGCCCTTTGGCCGCAATCCCGCTCAGGGCTACCTGGCGTCCGCCAACCAGCAACCCAAGGACCCCGCCACCGACCCATCCTATCTGGACGGTGACTGGTTCTCGCCGTGGCGCGCTATCCAGATCAACCGTCTGCTGCGCGGCGACAGCAATGTCACGCCGGACCAGATGCGCCGGTTCCAAACCCATCCCGGAAGCGCCCGGGCGGACCTGCTCCTTCCCGAGATTCTCGCCGCGGGCAGGGCGGCGGCGGGAACGGTGCCAGGAACGAACGGGAACCCGAATGACGACTTGACCACCGCCTTGACCTTGCTTGCCGCATGGGACGGGCGGTACCCCAGGGAGAATGAGCGCGCCGTGCTGTTTGAGCTCACCATCAGCCAGCTCCAGAACCGCCTCTGGGACGAGTTGACCGAAACCGTACCCAACGGCACGCCCCGCAGGGCAGGTACGCCGTCGGAAGCCATCCTGCTGGGTGTTCTGAGAGACCGGGGAAGCCCGTGGTGGGACGACCGGAGCACGGCTGGCGTGACTGAGACGCGCGACTCCATAGTGGCGACCAGCCTGCGCGCCGCGCTCCGTGAGGCGCGCGAGCGCTTTGGCGACCCGGCCGCCGGGGGCTGGCGGTGGGACCAGATTCGACACGCCAACGTGTTCCACCTGCTCCGCATCGCGGCGTTCTCGGCGCTCGAGCTTCCCATGCAGGGAGGGCCCAGCACGCTGAACCCGTCGTCCGGGCGCGGCACCCACGGGGCCAGCTGGCGCATGGTGGTCGAGTTGGGTCCCGTGGTCCGCGCCTGGGGCACGTACCCGGGAGGCCAATCGGGCAATCCCCTCTCGCGGCGCTACGACGATCGGCTGCGTCAGTGGGTGAACGGGGAACTGGATTCGCTCTATATGCCCGCCGCGATTGGTGCGTTCGACCCGGGACGGGTCGCGTCGCGGCTTTCGCTCAAGCCCGGGCCCCATCCGTGAGACGGACGGCAACCGGTGTGCTCATCGTGGCCCTGGCCACAGCCGTCTCAACGGCTCTCGTGGCGTGGTGGGCCGTGCCAATAGCTACGGGCGGATGGGCGTTCCTCCGGAGGAGTCGGCCGGCGGTCGAGGCCACGCTGGGTGCCGGCCTGGGGTGGGCCGGGTTGCTGGCGGTGACGGCGTTGCGGGGAGACATCGGCCTGGCGGCCGGTCGCCTGGGCGGCGTCTTCGGCCTGCCGGGGGCGGCGATGATCGGGCTCACCGTCGGGTTCGCCGCGATGCTGGGCGGAAGCGCCGCGCTCCTGGTGGACGATCTTGCGCGGCACGCGCGGATGAGCCGGCATAGGTGATCCTTCGTGGGAAAGGACGGTGCCTCATGTTCCCTTCAAGCGCCTTCCTCGCGGCCCTCCTAGCCGCGGGCCTCTTCGGGGTCCCGAGCGGACAGGAGAGCTGTGGAAACTGGTCGGGCTTCTACCAGCGCGGCGCCGATAACCCGTTGTCGCTCAGCTTCCGCCTGTGCCAGCTCACTACCAATCGGTGGCAGATGGAATGGCGATGGGCCAACGGGTCGGACCGCGACCTTCACTTCGCGTTCAGGATCTACACCAGCGATCCGGTAGACTGCGGTAAACGGCCCGGCCGCACGCTGGCGCAGGGTGAGCACCGCATCAAGGCGGGGTTCCAGGAGGAGTTCACCAGCGGGCGGCGACGCTTGAGCGAATTCGCCTTCACTACGGCGCCGATGCTGTACTGGTGCATCTACCCCGTTGAGCCGGATCCGGAAGCCGTGCCGTGACGGTTCCGTCGAGCGCATGATTGATGGGGATACTCTTGTCCGCCGCCGGCCTTCCCGTGCGGCCGCTGCGACTGATCGCGACGGCGGGTCCCCCCCGTTGAAACTCGTCAGTACGGCCGGAAAGGCGCCGGCGAGCACCCTGGCCGACGCCGTTCTGCGGGGCCTCGCGCCCGACGGCGGCCTTTACGTTCCCGACTCACTCACGCCCCTGGCGCCGGAGGCTGTGCGGGCCCTTCGCCGCCACGGGTTCCCCGACGTGGCTCTGGCGGTGGCGCGCCATCTCCTCAGCGAGGACCTGGCGCCGGACGCCCTGGAGCGGCTGGTCGTGAGCGCCTTCGATTTCCCGGTCCCGGTGGTGCCGCTCGGTCCCCGCACGTTTGTCCTGGAGCTGTTCCACGGCCCCACGCTCGCCTTCAAGGATTTTGGAGCGCGGTTCATGGCGCGCCTGCTCGCCGCGTTGCACGTCAGCCAGGATCGACCGCTCACCGTGCTGGTCGCCACGTCCGGTGACACGGGCAGCGCCGTGGGGCATGCCTTTCTGGGCGTCCCGCATACCCGCGTCGTGATCCTCTATCCGGAGGGCAAAGTCAGCCCCACGCAGGAGCGCCAGTTCAGCACGCTGGGCGGCAACGTTGAAGCGATCGCGGTCCAGGGCGCGTTCGACGACTGCCAGCGATTGGCCAAAGCTGCCCTGGCCGATGCCGAGCTGAGCGGCAGCCTCCGTCTCACGTCGGCCAACTCGATCAATGTCGGCCGCCTGGTAGCGCAGATCGTCTACTACTTCTTCGCTTGGGCGGACCTTCCTGACCCAGATCGCGAGGTGATCGTTTCGGTTCCCTCGGGCAACTTCGGAAACCTGACCGCGGGGCTGATGGCGAAACGGATGGGGCTCCCGGTCACGGCCTTCATCGCCGCGACCAACGCCAACGACGTGGTTCCAGCGTACCTCCAGTCCGGCCGGTTCCGGCCGCGGCCTTCGGCCGCTACCATCTCGAGCGCCATGGACGTGGGGAACCCGAGCAACGTGGCGCGAATGCAGGCCCTCTACGACGGCGACCTCGACCGGCTCCGTCGTGACGTCACCGGCAGCGCGCACGGCGATGACGACACGCGGACCTGTATCGCGGAGGTGGAGCGCCGGTTCGGCTACATCATGGATCCTCACTCAGCGGTGGGCTACCTGGGGCTGCAAGGCGCGCTGGCCGAGCGGCCCAACGCCATCGGCGTCTGCCTGGCCACCGCGCACCCCGCCAAGTTCCGGGAGATCGTTGAGCCAGTGATTGGCCGAGCGGTGCCCATGCCGGAACGCCTGGCGGCCGTGCTGACCCGGCAGCCCAGCGTGCGGCGAATCCCGGTAGACCTGGAGAAATTGAAAGCGGTCTTGAAGGGGTGAACTTACCGTCGCTTCACCGGATCTTCACGGTTCCGACCCTACTGTTCCGTTCCCAACACTTTACGGGCTCCCATGCTGTCCGCCGCCTTGGACCGCCGGCTCCTGGGTCTCAAGACCCTGATCGGCAATACGCCGCTGCTGGCGGTGGAGTTCGCCCTCCGCGGCAGCACGCGCGTGATCTACGCCAAGGCCGAACACCTCAATCTCACGGGCAGCGTGAAGGACCGGATGGCCCTGCACATTCTTCACGAGGCCCTGGAGCGCGGCACGCTGGAACCCGAGGGGCTGATCGTCGAGGCCACCAGCGGGAACACCGGTATCGCGTTCGCCGCGCTGGGCCGGACGCTGGGCCATCGGGTGGCCATCTTCATGCCGGACTGGATGAGCGAGGAGCGCAAGAATCTCATTCGATCGTACGGTGCGGAGGTCTATCTGGTGAGCGCGGCCGACGGCGGGTTCCAGGGGAGCATCGAGCAGGCGGAAGCGCTCGCGGCGGTGACCCCGGGCGCGTTCCTCCCGCGCCAGTTTGCCAACCAGGACAACTCCGCGGCGCATGAAGCGACCACCGGTCCCGAGATCTGGTCGCAGCTCCAGGCCCACGGCGTCACGCCGGCCGCGTTCGTGGCGGGCGTGGGGACGGGTGGGACCCTGATGGGCACGGGGCGGTTTCTCCGGTCCGTGCAGCCGGCTGTCAAGCTCCACCCGGTGGAGCCCGCCAGCTCGCCCACGCTCTCGACCGGCCACAAGGTGGGCCGGCATCGGATCCAGGGCGTGTCGGACGAGTTCATCCCTCCCATCGTGGACCTGGGCTTCCTGGACCAGGTGCTTGCCGTGGATGACGGCGACGCCATCCTCATGGCGCAGAAGCTCGCCCGCGAGCTGGGCCTCGCCGTGGGAATCTCGTCTGGCGCCAACTTCCTGGGCGCCGCGCTGGCGCAGCAGCAGCTCGGCGCGGCAGCCCCCGTGGCCACGCTGTTCCCGGATGACAACAAGAAATACCTGAGCACGGATCTGCTGCGGCAGGAGCCGGTTCGAGGCGGCTACCTCAGTCCCGAGATCGAGCTGCGCAGTTTTCGGAGCTTCGGGCGGGTGTGCCGCATGTGCGTGGACGCGGTGACCATTGACCGCCTCGCCCAGGCCGAGATCGCCCTCGCTCGCCCGTGATCGTCCGCCGTCGCCCCACGCTCCGCCGAAGTTGCTAAACGCCGCCAGCCCACATTAAGGTTGGGACGCGAATGCGCCTGACCCTCCGTGAAGCAGCCTCCTACCTCCAGGTGGATGAGGCGACGGTGCGGCAGTGGATCAAGAAGCGTGGCCTTCCCGCCCAGCGCGTGGCCGAGCGCCTCCACCTCAATGCCGTCGAGCTGTGGCAGTGGGCCACGGAAAACGGGATTACCGTCTCCCGTCGCCTGCTGGACGATGCCCGCAACACCCCGGATGACGTTCCCCGCTTGTCCGTGCTGCTCGATGCCGGTGGCATCCACCCCGGCGTCGGCGGTGAAGACAAGGCTGCTGTGCTCCGTGCCATGGTCAGCGTGTTGCCCCTGCCGGAGGACCTCGATCGCGAGTTTGTCATCTCGGTGCTGGAGGCCCGCGAAGCCATGGGGTCGACCGGCATCGGCGACGGGATCGCCATTCCGCACGCGCGGAATCCCATCGTCCTGCACGTGGAGCAGCCGCTGGTGGCACTCTGCCTCTTGCGCCATCCGGTGGACTTCGGCGCCGTGGACGGCCTCCCGGTGCACGCGCTCTTCGTGGTGATCAGTCCCAGCATCCCCGTGCACCTGCGGATCCTCAGCCGGCTGGGGCTGGTCCTGCGCGATGCCGGGCTGCGGCAGCTGTTGAAGGAGAGTGCCGGGCCAGACGCCATCCTGGGGTGCGTCCAGGAACTGGAGGGGCGTCCCACACGCTCGTTCCGGGCGCAGGAATGAGCTTTTTGATCGCCGGCTTGGCGCTCGTGTTGCTGGCGGGCGCTTCGGCCGTGGTGTTCCACCGCTGGCCACGCGTCGCGGCCGGGACCTACGTGACGCTCCTGCTCGCCGGCGCCATGGTGGCCCTGGTGCCGGCGCTCCGGGTCCTCACGGGCGCGCGGTTGCCTCCCCTGACCATCCCCACCCGGGTTCCCGGTGGTGCCTGGGTGCTGGCGCTCGATCCGCTCTCCGCGTGGTTCCTGCTGCTGGTGCTGGGGGTGGGCGCCGTGGCCGCGGTGTATGGGACGTGGTACCTGGCGGGCGAGCGCGCCAAGGGCGGCGTACCACAAGCACAGTTCGGTTTCGCGTTTCTGCTGGTCGCGCTGGCGCTGGTGGTGACGGCCCAGGCCGCCTTGTTCTTTCTGGCTGCCTGGGAACTGATGGCCCTGGCGTGCTACTTCCTGGTGGTGTTCGATGACCGGCGCGCCGACGTGCGCCGCGCCGGGATGGTGTACCTGCTCGCCACCCACGCGGGCACCTTGCTCCTGTTCGTGGTGTTCGGTCTGTGGGGACGGAACGCGCCCGACCTGACGTTCAGGTCCCTGGAAGCGGCGGCCGGCGCGCTCGGGCCAGCGCGTTCGGCCCTCTTTGCGCTGGGGTTGGTGGCGTTCGGACTCAAGGCCGGGTTTGTGCCCTTGCATTTCTGGCTGCCGGAGGCTCACGCGGCCGCCCCCTCCCATGTCTCGGCCATCATGTCCGGCGTGGTCATCAAGATCGGGGTGTACGGTATCCTGCGGCTGATCACGCTCCTGGGGACGCCGCCGGCATGGTGGGCGTGGTCGGTACTCGCGCTGGGTGTGGTCTCGGGGGTGGTCGGGGTCGTGTGGGCGTTGGCGCAGCACGATCTCAAGCGCCTCCTGGCGTACCACAGTGTCGAGAACATCGGCATCATCCTGCTGGGACTTGGCGCGGGCGCATTAGGGCTTGCCTACCAGGTCCCGGCGCTGGCGGCCCTGGGCTTTCTGGGGGCCGTGCTCCATACCCTCAATCACGCACTCTTCAAGAGCCTGCTCTTCCTTGGTGCCGGGAGCATCCTCCGCGCCACCGGCACGCGTGAGATGGAACAACTTGGCGGTCTGGCGCGTCGCATGCCGCTCACCTGGATCGCCTTTCTGGTCGGCTCCGCCGCCATCGTGGGCTTGCCACCGCTGAACGGGTTCGTCAGCGAGTGGGTGGTCTTTCAGGCCCTGTTCACCGCGGGGCTGAGTGGCACGCCGGCTGCCTTGGGTCTCTTCGCCGCCGCCGGGCTCGGGCTGATTGGTGGGCTGGCCCTGGCGTGCTTCGCCAAGGTCTGCGGCACGGTGTTCCTGGGGCACCCGCGCACCGCGGCGGCCCAGGCAGCCGCCGAACGCTCCGTGGGGTCCTGGGGGCCCATGGGCATCCTAGTCCTCGCCTGCGGGTTCATTGGCCTGGCTCCCACCATGGTTCTGGGGCCCGGTGTGCGGGTGGTGGGGGTGGTCGCCGGAATGACGCCGAGCGCGGCGGCGGAGCTGGCGGCGCCGGTGACGCACGGGGCCCGGCTTATTAGCGTGACCGCGGCGCTGTTGGCCGGGCTCATCGGCCTGGTGGCGGTGCTCCGACTGAGGGCCGTGCGGCGCGCGGGCACGGCCACGAGCGAGACCTGGGCCTGCGGCTACGAGGCGCCGACGGCGCGCATGCAGTACTCCGCCTCGTCGTTCGCGGCGCCCCTGGTGGGCCTGTTCGGCCCGCTTGCCGGGGTCGCGGTTCACCGCACGGCAAACGCCTTTGCCACCCATCCCGCCAACCTGGTGCTGGACCGGCTGCTCACGCCCGTGTGGCGTGGCGTGCGGGGAGCCAGCGGACGGCTTCGACCCATCCGGAAGGGGCGGCTGCAACTCTACCTGCTGTTCATTGTGGCCACGGTGAGCCTGCTGCTGGTCTACGTGGCGGCGTCCGGGGGCGAGCCGTGACCGGCACACCGTGGCTGGCGTTGGCCATCGCCCTGGCGGTGGCGCCCGCGGTGCCCGGCATCGCCGCTCGGACCAGGAGTCTGCTCACCGGTCGCCGAGGGGCGCCCATCCTGCAGCTCTACAGTGACCTGGCCAAACTGTGGCGGAAGAGCGCCGTCTACAGCACGACTACCACCTGGGCGTTTCGCCTGGGCGCCGTGACCCTGTTCGCCACCACCGTGCTGGCGGCCGGCCTGCTGCCGTTCGACGGCCGCTCGGCGCTGCTACGCTTCGCCGGCGACTTCGTTGCCTTTGCCGGACTGCTGGCGCTGGGTCGCTTTGCCCTGATTCTGGCGGCCCTGGATACCGGGTCGAGCTTCGAAGGCATGGGGGCCAGCCGCGAGGCGACCGTCGGCAGCCTGGTGGAGCCGGCCCTGTTCCTGTGCTTCGCGGCGCTGGCGCTGGCCAGCGGTGACCTGTCGCTGTCCGGGATGCTGGGCACGTCACCTGCTCACCTCTGGAGCACGGCCGGCCCCGGGCTCGCCATGGTGGCCGTGAGCCTCTTCCTCCTGGCGCTCGCCGAGGCCGGTCGCGTCCCGGTGGACGACCCCACCACCCACCTTGAGCTGACCATGATTCACGAAGTCATGGTGCTGGATCATTCGGGGCCGGATTTCGCCCTGATCCAGTACGCCGGCGCTCTCCGGCTCACCCTGTTCGGGACCATGCTGGCCGGCGTGGTCATTCCGTTGGCGGCCCTGCCGCCCGCGCTCTCCATCGCCGTGTGGGTCGCCGTGGTGGGGGTCGTGGCCGTGGCCGTAGGGGTCATTGAGGCGACGATGGCGCGGCTGCGATTGGCGCGCGTCCCGCAGTTTCTCGTGGCGGCAGCCGTGCTGCCCGCGTTCGCCGTTATTCTCCTGCTGGGCTCGGGCGCGTGACGTCGCTCGCTTCTCTGCTGCTCACCGGCGTCGTCCTTACGGACTTCGCCATCCTGGCCACCAGCCGGATGAGCACGTGCATCCGCGCCATCGGGGTGCAGGGCCTGATTCTGGCCACCCTCCCGCTGGCGCTACACCCGGGATGGTCCCTCCACACGCTGGGGCTCGCCGCCGGAACCGCGGTGGTCAAGGCAGTCGCGTTGCCGTGGTTCCTGGCCTGGGCCATCCGTGAGGTCAACGTCCGGCGGGAGGTCGAACCCCTGGTGGGATACGTCACCTCGGTGCTGGTGGGCGCGGTGGCGGTGGCGGTGTCGTTTGTGGTGGCGCCCAAACTGCCATTGCCGGACAGCCACGGGACGTTGCTGGTGGCGGTGGCGCTGTCCAACGTACTGACCGGGCTCATTGTCCTCACCTCACGGCTCAAGGCCATCACGCAGGTGGTGGGCTACCTGATGCTGGAGAACGGCATCTTCGTGTTCGGGCTCACCCAGACGCAGCGCGTGCCCTTCCTGCTGGAGCTGGGCGTGCTGCTCGACGTGTTCGTGGGCGTATTCGTTATGGGGATCGTGGTGTTCCACATCAATCGTGAGTTCGATTCGCTGGGTTCGGCGCGGTTCGACGAGGGAGGGCGCCGGTGATCCTCCTGGCGCTCGTGGCGGTGCCGGCGCTGGGCGCGGTGGGCGCTTACGTGCACCGCGAGGAGGGGTACCGCACCGCGTGGCTGGTGGCCGCGGCGGTGGCGCACCTGGCCATCGTGTCGCTGGTGTGGGTCACGCGGCCCGATCCGGCGCTGGCCGGCTGGATCGCGGCGGAGGGGCTGGGACTGTTGGTGCTCACCGTCCTGAGCCTGCTGTTCCTGGCGGCCGCGATGTACACCGTGGGGTACCTGCGCCACGAGAGCCCGCGGGGCGGCCGCCTGTTCGTGACCTGCCTCCTCACGTTCCTGGGCGCCGGCTCGCTGGTCGCGCTCAGCCAGCACCTGGGTCTCCTGTGGGTAGGGATGGAGGCGACGACCCTCTCCGTCGCCCCGCTCATTTTCCATCGACACGACCGCCGGTCGCTGGAAGCGGTGTGGACCTACCTGGTGATGTCCTCGGTGGGAATCGCCCTGGCACTGCTGGGGACCTTTTTCATGGCGACCGCTCAGTTCACCGCTCCCGCCGCGGACCGCCCGCTGGTCCTGGCTGACCTGGTGCGCAGTGCCCAGCGGCTGGACCCGGCGTGGCTCAAGGCGGCCTTCGTATTTCTGCTCGCCGGCTACGGGACCAAGATGGGCCTGGCCCCCATGCACACCTGGAAACCCGACACCTACGGTGAGGCGCCTCCGCTGGTCGGCGCGCTGATGGCGGGCGGGCTCACCAGCCTCGCGTTTCTGGGCGTCGCCCGCACCACGCAGGTGGTCGAGGCCGCCGGCCTGGGGTCGTTCGCGCAGCCCGTGCTCGTCGGGTTCGGGATGATCTCGCTCGTGCTGGCGGCGGTTTTCGTCCTGGGTCAGTCGGATCTCAAGCGCCTGCTGGCCTATTCCAGCGTGGAGCACATGGGGTTGCTGGTGCTGGGTCTCGGCCTGGGAGGTGTGGGTGCCTACGGGAGCGCGTTGCATGTGGTGAACAACGCGCTGGCGAAAGGATTGCTCTTTCTGGCGGTAGGCAACGTCGCGCTGGCCACTGGCACCGCGTCCACCGCCGAGACCCAGGGGTTGGGACGCGCGTTGCCGGTGTCCGCCGCCCTGTTGACCGTGGGTCTCTTCGCCGCCACGGGCTCGCCACCGTTCGGTCCCTTCTTGAGCGAATTCATGATCCTGCGTGCCGCGCTCTCGGGCGGGCACGTGGTGCTGGCCCTGGTCGTCATTGGTTTGTTGGTGACGGTCTTTGGCGGGATGGCGCTCCGCATTCTGCGGGTGGTGCACGGCGAGCCCAGTCAGCAACCGCGTGGCGACACCGAGGGCATCTGGCTGATCGCGGCGCCCCTGGCGCTGGCGCTCGCCGTTCTGATGCTGGGATCCTACATCCCGGAGCCGTTGGAGCGGGTGCTGGGTCAGGCGGCCGCGGCGCTGGGAGGGCGGGCTCCGTGAGCGATCTGTTCGGGTTGGGCCTTCGCAACCGGCGCGCGGTTCCCTTCACGGCCGTGCCGGTGGAACCGCTGGATCACTTTCGCGACTCCCTCGTGGAGGTCCAGGGCCGCGGCGCCCGCCTGCTCACGGTGTTCGGCCTGCCGCACGATGCCGAGCGCGTCCGGCTGATCGCCATCGTGGCCGATGACGCGGTCGGTCGGCTGGGTGCCACCTCCACCGTGGTGGGGCGGAGGTATCCGGCCCTCACGCCCCACTGCCCGCAAGCGGCGCGCTTCGAGCGTGAGATCTGGGAACAATGCGCCGTGGTGCCGGACGGGCATCCGGCGCTGAAGCCGGTACGACGCCACCAGCCGGACCACGCACCGGCCGGGTGGGCAGGAACGCTTACCGCATCCCGGCCGTACGGGTTCGATCGGATCGAGGGTGACGAGGTGCATGAGGTGGCGGTCGGTCCGGTGCACGCGGGGATCATCGAACCGGGGCACTTCCGTTTCCAGGCGCACGGCGAACAGGTGCTTTCCCTGGAGATCATGCTGGGCTACCAGCATCGGGGCGTCGAGCGCCTGCTGGAGACGCGGGATCGCGCGCGAGCCGTGTTGGTGGCGGAGTCCATTGCGGGCGACACGGTGGTGGGGCACGCGGACGCGCACTGCGGGGCCCTGGAAGCGCTGGCACGCTGCCGGAAGACTCCGCGGGCCCAGGCCATCCGCGGCATCGCGCTGGAATTGGAGCGGGTGGCCAATCACCTGGGCGACCTGGGCGCCATTGCGGGCGACGTCGCCTTCCAACCGGGGGCGGCGTACTTCGGGCGCCTGCGTGGCGAATGCCTCAATCTGTTGATGACGCTGTCGGGAAACCGCTACGGCAGAGGCCTGGTGCGGCCGGGCGGCGTGCTGTTCGATCTCACGCCCCCGATGATTGACGAGATGCGGGGCCGCGTGGCGCGACTGACGGAGGCGGCCACGGCGGTCGCCGGCGTGGTATTTGCGGACGCTTCGGTGCAGGCGCGGCTCGAGGGCGTGGGGACGGTAGCCCGGTCACGGGTGGAACAGGATGGGTTTGTGGGACTGGTGGCGCGCGCCTGCGAGATCCCCCGGGACGTCCGGCACGACCATTCCTGGGGCGTCTTTCGGTTCGTTCACATTCCGGTGTCTACCGCGTGGGCCGGGGACGTTTTCGCGCGGGCCTACGTGCGCTGGCTGGAAACCCAGCGGTCCCTGGAGTTTCTCTCGGAGCAGCTCGCGAGCCTTCCCAAGGGAGCCCCTATGGTTCCCGCTGCCGGTTTGGGGGCCGACGAGCTGTGTGTCGCGCTGGTGGAAGGGTGGCGCGGCGAGATCGTGCACGTGGTGATCACCGACGGGCAGGGCCTCGTCCGGCGCCACAAGGTCACCGATCCGTCGTTCCGCAACTGGCCGGCTCTCGCCGCCGCCATGCCGGGCAATGACATCTCGGATTTTCCGCTCTGCAACAAGAGCTTCAATCTGTCCTATGCGGGGCACGACCTGTGACGCCGGACGCGGCCCATGCTTGACCTGCTGCGGGTCCGGTTGGCCCAGAGCACGGCCACGTCGCCGTTTCCGGACCGCCCCGTCCCCCTCCCGGAGCGGTTTCGCGGGCGTCCGGTGTTCGCCGGGGATCGCTGTCCCGAGGGCTGTCGGGACTGTCGGAGCCGGGCCCCGTCGGAGGTGATCACGGCAGGACCCGACGGCGCGGCGCGGCTCGATCTGGGCGCCTGCCTGTTTGCGCCGGAAGAAGCCGCCGCCTGTCCCCACGGCGCCTTGCGGTTTACCACCGAGCACGCCATGGCCGCCCGTTCGCGGCCGGCCCTGGTGACGCAGACCGGTGCGCCCGAGCCATTGCGGGTCCTGGATGCCGCCATGCAGCGGCTCTTCCACCGGTCCTTGCGCCTGCGCTCCGTGTCGGCGGGAAGCTGTAACGGGTGTGAATCGGAGCTGATCGCCCTCGGGAACGTGGTCTTCGACATGGCCCGGTTTGGGATTCAGTTCGTCGCCTCGCCGCGGCACGCGGACGGGATGGTCCTGACCGGTGCCGTGAGCCGCAACATGCACCACGCCTTGCTCCAGACCTACCAGGCGATCCCCGCCCCCAAGCTGGTGATCGCCGTCGGCGCGTGCGCCATCAACGGCGGCCCGTTCCGGGGCAGCCCGGAGGTCATGAACGGGGCGCCCGCGGAACTCCCGGTGGATCTCTGGATTCCCGGTTGTCCTCCGCATCCGCACACCACGCTGCAAGCGCTGCTGGAATTGCTCGGCCGCCTGGAGCGGAAGGAGCGGGGAATGCATGGGCCGGAGAACACACCGGCCCCGTGATCTAGCTCACGATTGGAACGGAATTGGGGCGGCGATGTATGTTCTGTTGTATCGCTAGGGGAGACAACATGAAAACGCACCACAAGATGACCGGTTGGGCTGCGTTGACCTGCGCTGTCGCGGCGGCCGCTTGCACCGGCTCTGATCCGGCGACGGGCACGCTCACCGTCCGACTCACGGATGCCCCCAGCCCGGAGCTCCAGAGCGCCGTGGTGTGGGTGAGCAGCGTGTATCTGATCGGCGGGACGGATGAGGCCGGCCCGCGCATCACTATCACGGACACGCCGGCTGAGTACGACCTCATGGAGCTGACCAACGGTGTAACGGCCCACCTGGGAAGCGCAGACCTTCCGGTCGGGTCGTACACTCAGATGCGGCTGGTGGTGGACTCGGCCAAGGTCACCCTCAAGGCGGGAACGACCTTCAGTGACGGCTCGAACACCCGATCGCTGACCGTTCCCAGCGGCCAGCAGACCGGTATCAAGGTCAACTTCTCGGGACCGGTCGAGGTCCGTGTGGGTGAGACGATCCTGGTGGTGGACTTTGACGTGCTGCGGAGCTTCCACTCCACCGGACCGCCGTCCAATCCCAACGGCATGATGTTCAAGCCGGTGCTGCACGCCACCGCTCAAGATGTGGCCGCGTCTATTTCCGGAACGGTCACGCCGGCGTCGTCCAACGCAACGCTCTACGCCGTCAATTCCGGCGGATCAACGCCGGACACCGTGGCGACCGCGCTGGCGGACCCGCTCTCGGGAGAGTATGCGCTCCGATTCCTCCCCCCGGGGACGTATGACGTGAGCGTGCTGGGTACCGGCCTGACGGGAACCAAGAACGTCACGGTAGGTCCGGGGGAGAACAAGACGGGTGTGAACTTCCCGTAGCTGCAACGTGCTCGAAGGCGGGAGCATCAGCCGTCCGCCTCCGTGACGCTTCCACGCCGGGGCCGCCCCCACCGGCGGCCCCGCGGTTATCTTGCGTTTCCCATTCCATCTCACGAGCGACCCGTGCCCGACGTTGGCGTGTTCCACCCTCAGATCGTCCACTTTGTTGTCGCGTTTCTCTTCGCCGGCGTCATCCTGCGCTTGATATCGTTTCTCCGGTGGAAGGAGTCCTTTTTCGATCCCGCCGCGCGGTGGCTGGTAGTGGCCGGCGCCGTGGCGAGCGTCGCGGCGGTGAAGTCCGGGACGGACGCCCACGGCCCGGCCGAGCGGGTGCCCGGCGCCCGCGACGCCGTGATCGAGCATGAGGAGCTGGGGGAGCGCACCCGCAACCTGTTCCTGGTGGTCGCCGCGCTGGAACTTGGGGCGCTGGCGCTCGGGACCAAGCCCGTGCGGCGCTGGGTCACCATGGCGGCCGCGGTCGCCGGCCTGGGCGGCCTCTGGGTGCTCTATGAGGCCGCCGAGCATGGGGGCGAGCTGGTGTATGCCTACGCCGGCGGAGTCGGCATTCGCTCAGGTGAGCCGGAAGACGTGGGGCGGCTCCTCATGGCGGGACTGTACCACCAGTCGCAGCTGGACCGGCAGGAACGTCGCTCGGAGGAAGCGGCGCGGCTGATCGAGGAGATGGCACGCCGCTACCCCGACAATCGGGAGGTACGCTTTCTCGCCATCGAGTCGCTCATCATGGACCGGCAGAACGGCCGGGCAGCCCTGGAGGGCCTGGCGACCATCCCCGTGCCGGCGGATACCCCTCGGGTGCGGCTCCGCCATGGCTTTCTCACGGCAGACGCTTACGAGGCGCTCGGGTTGATGGACTCAGCGCGTACCGCGCTGACTCAATTAGCTGATGCCCTCCCAGCTGATCAACGGGTCAAAGACCGGCTAGCGAGACTGCCCGGTGAACGATGAGTAGTGGGCGCGGGGCGGCCACGGCTCACGGCTTACCGCTCACTGCTCACCTCCACCACCATCTCAATCTCCACCGTCAGGTTGCCGGGCAGCGATCCCATCCCCACGGCTGAGCGGGCGTGGCGTCCGCGATCGCCGAACACCGCCACCATCAGGTCCGAGTGCCCGTTGATGACCCGCGGGTGCTGGTCGAAGGTCTCCACGGCGTTCACCATCCCCAGGACTTTCACCACCCGAACGACCTTCTTGAGATCGCCGATCTCCACCTTGAGGGACGCCAGGAGACATATCCCCGTCATCCGGGCCGCGTAGTACCCGTCCTCCAGTGTGCGCTCCCGACCCACCTTGCCCGTGGTGCGCTCCTCTCGCTGTCCACAGGGGCCGTGACCCGATAGAAAGACCAGGTTGCCGGTCCGCACTGCCTTGACGTAGTTGGCAATGGGGGCGTCCGGCGTGGGTAGAGTGATCCCCAGCTCGCGTAGGCGAGCTTCGGGGTCGAACGGTTGCTGGGCGGCGGCCTGTCGGTTCATGGACAGGGTCCCAATGATGAATGCCGCTACCAGGACGGGCTTGAAGGGCTTGCTTGCCATGGGCGGTCTCCTTTTGAGGCTTTAACCTCTGGTCAAGCCGGGGCAAACAATACCGCTGCCCCGCCGTCCGGCAAGGGAGGGCAAGAATTGACAACTCCGAGCCGTGGGGCACTATTTTGCGGCTGATTCGAGGATCTGAGAGACGGTTTCGCATCTTAACATTATCTCCTCAAGGGTTTGTCACTATGCGCGCAACCAGGTTGGGTGTCGTTCTCGTCGCCCTCCTCGCGGCTCTGCCTGCGGTGCTACAAGGGCAGGCCGGCGCGGTCGCCGGGCTGATCACGGGCCGGACCAGCGGCCAGCCCCTGGAGGGCGTAGACGTCGCCGTGCTCGTCGGCGGGCAAGCCACCATGCGTGCCACCACCGGGTCGAACGGCCGGTTCCGGCTCGCGGGACTGACGGCGGGCACCTACGTGGTGGAGGTCCGGCGGGTGGGCTACCAGTTCGGTCGGGTCGCCAACGTCGTGGTCTCGCCGGGCGGCACCGCCACCGTGGATCTCCAGTTGGCCGAGAGCGTAATCCAGCTCGACGCGATCGTGGTGACTGTGGGCCGGCAGCCGGAGAAGCAGCTCCAGGCCCCGGCCTCGGTGCACGTCATTCAGGAGGTTGACGTCCGCGAGCGGCCGACGCTCACCGTGGTGGATCAGATCAAGAACCTGCCGGGCGTGGACGTCTCCCAGGGCGGGCTGATCCAGTCCAACGTGGTGGGGCGCGGGTTCAATAACATCTTCTCGGGCTCCACGCTGATGCTGGTGGACAACCGGTTCGCGTCGGTACCGTCGCTCCGGGTCAACGTGCCGGCATTTTTCTCCAGCACCAATGAGGACGTGGAGCAAATGGAATTCGTGCTGGGGCCCGGCGCCGCCCTCTACGGACCCAACTCGGCCAAGGGCGTGCTGGCCATCACGACCAAGTCGCCGCTGACGTCGCAGGGATCCACCCTCTGGTTCGAGTCGGGCTTCCGGGCCGGCTCGCGGGACGCCGCGGGCAACTCCCTGGACGATCCCCAGCCCATTTGGCGGGCGGGCGGCCGGTACGCGGTCGCGGAGGAGCGGGTGGGGTTCAAGATCTCCGGTGAGTACCTCAAGGCGACCGATTGGCTCTACCGTGACCCCGCGGAGCCGCTGACCATTCCCGCGCGGCTGTCGCCGGTCAAATGCGACACGCTGTTCGCCTGCCGGGATTTCAACCTCGAGAAATGGAACATGGACGCCCGGCTGGACGTGAAGACGGGTGACGACAGCGAGGTGATCCTCGCGGCCGGCAACAACACGGCCCTGAACCTGATCGAGCCGACGGGCATCGGCGCGGGCCAGGTGGGCGCCTGGCGGTACTCCTACGTGCAGACCCGTTTCCGCCTGGGCCGGCTCTTCCTGCAAGGCTTCGGCAATTTCAGCAACGCCGGCAACACGTTCCTGCTGCGCACCGGTCAGCCCATCGTGGACTACTCCCGCGTGTATGCGGTCCAGGGGCAGTATGGCTTCGACCTGGGGACCAGAGCGACCATCCTGGTGGGCGGGGACTACGTGCAGACCATCCCGCGCACCAACGGCACCATCAACGGACGGAACGAGGGAGACGACAACATCACGGAGGTGGGCGGGTACGTGCACAGCATCACCCGGCTCACCGACCAGTTCGAGCTGATCGGCGCGCTGCGGGTAGACGATCACAGCCGGCTGGAGGACCTCAACATCTCGCCGCGCGGCGCCCTGGTGTTCAAGCCCACCGAGACCCAGAACATCCGGTTTACCTATAACCGCGCCTTCGCCACCCCCACCACCAACAACCTGTTCCTCGACATCGTGGCGGGGACCATTCCGGGAACGCCCTTCCGGGTACGGGCCCTCGGCGTGCCGCAGGGGGGGTACACCTTCCGCAGCTACTGCGGCGCCGGCGGGGTGGACAACCTGTGCATGCGCTCACCCTGGCCGGGAACGCCCACGGATGCGTTCCCCGCGCTGGCCGCCCCGCTCTGGCCGGTGGCGCGCGAGGCCGTGATTGCCCGGCTCACGCCCGCCGCGTTGGGGCCACTGGCGCCGTTCCAGACCCCGATCATCAACGCGCTCCGCGCCTTGACCACGCCCACGCCCGCTGAGGTAACCACGCAGCTCCGGACGCTTGACCCCACGGCCGGGGTGTTCAATGATGTGGCCGGCACGGCGGTGACGGACGTGTCGCAGATGCAGCCGGAAATCACCCAGGTGTTTGAAGTAGGGTACAAGGGAATCCTGGGTGACAAGGTGCGGCTCTCGCTGGATGGCTGGCTGGAGAAAAAGAAGAACTTCATAGGGCCGCTCATCGTCGAGTCGCCCAACGTGTTCCTGGATCTCACCACCCTGGCGGGCTATTTGACGGCCAACTACCCGGCCGCGCTGGTGGCACAGGGCCTGACCCCGACCCAGGCAGGGCAGGTGGCCGCCGCGCTGATTCCCACCATCGCCGGCGGCGCCGCCGGGCTCTCGGGGAGCGCCACCGCGACCGGCGTGCCGCTGGGCACCGTGGTCCCGGATCACGCGCTTACCGGCACGGCCGACATGTTCCTCACCTACCGAAACTTCGGGAACGTGGATCTCTGGGGTGCGGACCTGGCTATTGACTACATCATCACGGACCAGTGGTCCGTGGGCGGCACCTACTCGCACGTGAGCGACGACTACTTCGCGGCGGCGGACGTGAACGGACCCACGGACGTGGCGCTCAACGCCTCCAAAGCCAAAGCGTCCGCGGTGGTCAAGTTCCGCCAAGGCGGTACGCAGGGCTTCTCCGGCGAAGCGCGGGTGCGTTACACCAAGGGCTTCCCGGTGAACTCGGGCGTCTACGTGAGCCCGCTCTCCGGGTCTACCCGCACGGCCATCAACAACTACACGGTCGCCGACGCGCAGCTCTCGTATCGGTTTGACTTCGGGCTGCTGGCGGCCGTCACCGCGCAGAACCTACTGAACCAGAACTACGCGGCGTTTGTGGGGGTCCCGCAGCTCGGGAGAGTGGTGCTGACCAAGCTGCAGTACAGCTACTAGACGTACAGAGACGTACCGGCGACGGACGGGAGAGTTCGGGGCGCGATCACGGGCTCCCCCGTCTGTCCCCCGGTACGTCCCGTACGTCTCCGTACCCTTCTAGAGTCCTGCGCCAATCCTTCTTGAGAAGCCTGGACAGCCCCCGGTCCGCCAACAGCTTCCCCCCAGTCTGGCAGCCCGCGCAGTAGTTCACTTCGTTTTCGGCGTACCGGATCCGCTGCACCGGCGCTCCGCAGGCGGGACAGGGCAGGCGGAAGCGGCCGTGGACCGCCATGCCATCGCGGAACGCAGTCACCTTTTCGGGGAACCGGTCTCCCGTTTGGGTCCGCAGTCGCGCCGTCCAGGTCGTGAGCGTCATCCGCGCCGCCTCGAAGAGCCGCCTAGTTTCCTCGGCGTCCAGGCGTGCCGTCAGCTTGAGTGGCGACAGACGTGCCGCGTGCAGGATCTCGTCGGAGTACGCGTTGCCGATGCCGCTGAACAGCCTGGGGTCGGTCAGGGCGCGTTTCAGGGTGTGATTCTCGCGGGTGAGCGCCTGGCGGAAGGCCTCGGGCGAGGCCGATAACGGCTCCAGCCCGCCGGGGTCGTGCAGCCGGAGCGTATCCCGCCCGTGTACGGCCCAGAGCCCGGCGCGGTGTTTACGCCCCGCCTCCGTGAACAGGACCGTGCCGGCGGGGAAATCCAGAGCGGCCAAGCCCAGGCGCCTTGGAATGGGACTGCCCGCTGCCTTCCACCGCAGCCGACCCGCGATCATCAGGTGCATCACCAGGAAGTGCTCGGCGTCCAGCTCGACCACGATCCGCTTGCCCAGCCGTGACAACGCCCGAACGCTACGTCCCTCGAGGGTCGCGAGAGGTGGCGCGGTGGAGCGGAGTACGAATGCGCTGGCGATCCGGATGTGTTCCAGCGGCGCGCCCAGCACGCGTCGCTCCAGGGCCTCCAGGTAGATCGTGAGGTCAGGAAGTTCTGGCATGCTCCCTTCCGGTCCGCTCCGCCCCTACATTCCCCAATCTGACCAGCCAGGAGCAATTGTGCGAACCTCTCTCGTCATGGCCATGACCGTTGGGCTCTTTTCTCCCCTGGCGGCGCAGCGCCAGGTCCTCCAGGAGCGGCTGGACTTGGCCGCACTCGACCGGATTCGCGCCGAAGGGATGAGCCGGTCGTACGTGGACTCGCTTGCCCAGCAGTTGCTGGATGGGATCGGGCCGCGGCTCACTGGCTCCACCGGTATGCGCAATGCGCAGACCTGGGCCCTCGCGACGTTCCAGCGGTGGGGCCTGGCGCGCGCCGCGACAGAACCGTGGGACTCGCTGTTCGGGCGCGGCTGGGAGCGGGTGAGCTACAGCGGTCGGTTCGTGGCGCCCTTCGTTCAACCCCTCCGCGCGGAGCCCATGGCCTGGAGCGGCAGCACGCGCGGCACGGTCAGCTGCGACGTGGTGGTGCTGGAGGTCGAGGACACCCTCCAGCTCGCTTCGCAGGCGCCCCGCGTGCGGGATGCCTGCGTGATGTGGCAGCGCTGGACGCCCATCGGGCCGGAGTTCGAGCCGCGCCCGCGGCGGTTCGCCGCCGAATCCCTGCTGGCCTGGAGTGCCGAGCGGCCGGACTCGGCCGCGGAGGGGCGCAGGGATCGGTCGCCGCGGTCCCGTCAGGCGGAGGCCAGGGAAGCGGCTATTCTGCGATTTCTGCGGCGGGAACAAGCGTCGGTCATGCTGGTCCCGTCCGGGTGGACCTACGGCCTGTTGCGCACGGGCGGCCATCCCGATGGCCGACTGGCCCGTGACAGCGCTTATGAGCCGATTCCCGCTCTCATGCTCACCCACGAGCAGTACGGCCAGGCCTACCGTCTGGCCAAACGCGGCGTCACGTCGCGGCTGGAAGTGAATGTCCAGAACCGCTGGGTCAACCCGGACCGCCGTGAGTACCACGTGGTAGCCGAGATCCCCGGCACGGACCTGGCGCAGCAGCTGGTGATGATCGGCGCGCACTTCGATAGCTGGTACAGCGGTCAGGGCGCCACCGACAACGCGGCCGGCTCCATGGTCATGATGGAGGCGATGCGAATCCTCCAGACCCTGAACCTGTCCCTGCGCCGCACTGTGCGCATCGCCCTCTGGAGCGGAGAAGAACAGGGGCTGATCGGTTCGCGCCACTACGTGCGCCAGCACGCCGCGGAAATGCCCCAGGTCTCCGTGTACCTCAACGTGGACAACGGTTCGGGCCGGTTGCGTGGCGTCTGGGGCCAGTACAATGACCAGGCGGTGCGGGTGTTCGAGCAGATTCTCCAGCCGTTCACCGACGTCGGTATCGTCGCGAGTCGCTTGCATCCCACGAGCGGGACCGATCACCTCTCGTTCGATCGGGTGGGCGTGCCGGGATTTCAGTTCATTCAGGATCCCCTGGAATACGGGATTCGCTCCCACCACTCGCAGGTGGACACGTACGAGCGATTGGTGCTGGAGGATCTCAAGCAGGCGGCGACCATCGTGGCCTGGACGGTCTACACCATTGCCAACCGTGACGAGATGATGCCTCGCAAGCCGGCAGGCCGCGCCGCCAGTCCGTAAGACGCTACCCTCGACACCTCGCCACGAGTTCCCGCTCGACCTTCTGGGGATCGTTGATGGTGGCGTAAAACTCGTCTAGGTACTTCAGCGTCTCCTCCAGAACCTTGGGATGAAGCTCGACCTGGCCGCGGTAGAGCGCGTAGATCGCTTCGCGCCGCTCATTGAAATCGGCGAATAGACCCGGAAGGAAACCGTTGGAGGGACACACGCCGCGGTAAACCCGCTCACGGACTTTGGTGATCCCCAGGTTTCGGGTCGTGGGGCTGAAGAGTCCGTCGGCATAGCGCGTGTTCACCAGACCGGTGATGTCGAAGTCATACGGGACGGAGAAGACCGGTCCCGCCGGACTGCCGATGGGAGTGGTATTGTGGCAGCACTCGCCCTCCTCGGGCGCTTTCCCGAAGGGCGACCAGTCCGGGTTGCCGATCATGTACTGAAACACGCCGACCAGCGCCAAGTATTGGGGATCGGATTCATTCGGCGGAACGGCGGGGACCACGAGGGGCTGCCAGCCGGTGCGGGCTGCCAACATGTCGTCCGCCTCGATCAGGAACCCGTACCGCGTCACCGTGTCCCGTTTGGCCTCCGTATCGACGTACGTATTGCGCACCAGTCGGGCGCGGAAGCTCAAGTCTGTGAACTGGTTGAACACGCGGTAGATCAGATACTCCTGCAACACGTATTGCTCGTATTCCGCCCGGTCGTCCTGGCAATGGACCACGAGCTTGAGCTTGTCTTGCCCCACGAAGACGGTGGATTCGACGGCCCTGGAAGAGAAGTTCAGCCGCAGGGGCGGGAAATCGCAGATCCGCCGGCTGAGGCGCGCTCGTCCGCGGGTGCGGATCTCAACGTCGAGTCCCAAGGACTCTCCGCTGGGCTGGTGGAGCAGCACCTTACCGGAGCGCTCGGTACTCTCCTGACCGCGGTCCTTGAAGATGGAACTGAGCGGAGCTTCGACGGTGAGCCTGAGTGGATCGTGGCTCGCGAACAGCGGGGCAGAGGCGGCGAATGCGGAGTCTGGCCCTGTGCCCTGGGTCACCCCGATCGTGGGACAGGCTAGGGCGATCGCGAACGCCGCTACGGGACGCCACCGGGAATTGCCGCACCGGGTTTCCCTGCTCATGTAGGGGCGGCCGTTTGGCCGGCCTCACCCGCTCTGTAGCGTCGCGTAAACCCGCCCCTCGCTTCGGAGGTCGAAGTTAGGGTTTTCGCATTCTGCGGCGCAAGAGTTTTGCCTCCTGACGCCCACCACAGGGCGTTCCACCCGCCTCCTTGCCAGTTGGCGGCCCGCCCCCCCAAATTCCCGCGCGCCGGCCCTCCACGTCTCTGGGAGGCCTAGAGGCCTCGGAAGTGATCCCCGAAGTTCTTTCATGACAAAGCGCACTCGCCGCGTTGGCGTTTTCGGCCCGCTGGCGCTACTCGCCGCCTCGCTGGTCGCCAGTTGTTTCAACGATGCCGCAGGCCCCGGGGGGACGTTCCCGGGGTACTTCGCGCTCGTCCCCGCGTTCGAGAGCGACGCGGCCGGCATCGTGCCGGTGGATCGGTTCCGGCTCACGCTCCTGCGTGCCAGCGACAGCTCACTCGCTCTGGACACGGTGGTCGCGATTCCCCCGGGGACGGATTCGGCGGATCTGTCGTTCAGCGTGGTGATGCTGACGCATTCGGAGCAGTTCCTCTTGCGACTGGCCATCATCGGTCCGGCGGGAGACACGCTGTTCCGCGGCGGGCCGGTTCTCGTGACGCCGACTGCGGGATCGGCGGGCACGCCGCCTTCTGTTGACGTCGACGTGCGCTGGGTGGGCACCGGGGCAAGTGCGGCCGGCGTGCGAATCCTGACCAACGACGCGCTGGTTTTGTCGGGGGACACCGTCATCCTGACGGCAGAGGCGTTCGACAGCGCCGGGGCGGGCATTCCGGGCACACCCATCGCGTGGAGTTCGCTGGACACGGCGCGGGCGCGCGTCCCGAATCGGGCCACCGGGCGCGTGGTCGGTGGGGCGCAGCGGGGGCCCGCCCAAGTCGAGGCGCGCCTGCTCACGGGCCCGGCCGCCGTAGGTACCGTGCAGGTCCAGCCGCTGCCGACGACGATTGTGGTCGCTTCGGGCAGCGGCCAGACCGGCGTGGTCGGCGCCCTGCTCACGCAGCTTATCGTGGTCCAGGTTAATGCCGGCGACGGCCTGGGGGTGTCCGGCCTCCCTGTGAGCTTCGCGGTGACGAGCGGCGGCGGCTCGCTCGCGGCGAGCCAGGCGACGACGGATGCCGACGGCCGGGCCGGCGTTCAGTGGACGCTCGGACCCATCGCGGGATCTCAGCAGGTGCGGGCGACCACGGCCCGGTTGTCGAACGCTCAAGCCACGTTCACCGCCACGGCCATGCCCGGTGCGGCTGCCACGCTGATTCTCACCGGCATCCCGGCCGCGGTGAGCGGTGGCACGAATCTCGACGTCACCGTCACCGCCCGGGACGCGTTCGGCAACGTCGCCACAGGGTACACGGGCACGGTCCGGTTCACCTCAACGGACCCCACTGCGACCCTTCCCACCGATTACACGTTCACGGCCGGCGACGCGGGCATGCACACGTTCACCGGGGGCGTCCGGCTGCTCACCGGCGGCCCTCAGACCGTCACCGCAACGGACGCCGCCATCCCGTCGATCACCGGCAGCGGTTCCACCACGGTCACCGGGACCTCGGCCGCCACGTTGCTCCTCACCGGCTTGCCAGGCTCAGTCACCGCGGGGGCCACGAGCGATATTGTGGTGACCGCCAAGGACGGCGCCGGTAACACCGTGACCACCTACACGGGCACGGTGCGCTTCACCTCGACGGACCCCGCGGCGATCCTCCCTGCCGATTACACGTTTCAAGCGGCGGACAACGGCACGCACACGTTCACCGGCGGCGTCGCGCTGCGCACGGCGGGCAGCCGGACGCTGACGGTAACGGATCTGGCCCAGGGGGCCGTCACCGGAAGCCAGACCGCCACGGTCAATCCGGCGGCGACGTTCTCCTTCTCTGTCAGTGGGATCCCCAGCCCGGTGACCGCGGGGTCCGCCTCGAGCGTTGTGGTGACGGCGCTCGACGCCTATGGGAACGCGACGCCAGGCTACACCGGCACGATTCGCTTCACGTCGTCTGACGGGCAGGCCAGTCTGCCCGCGGACTACACCTTCACGCCGGGCGACGCCGGGTCGCGCACCTTCGCCGGCGGTGTGACGCTGAAGACCGCGACCATCCAGTCCGTCGTCGCGACCGACGTCAATGTCGGGACCATCGTCGGCAGCCAGGCGGTGACGGTTTCTCCGGCGATCGCTTCGCAACTGGCGTTCACGGTTGAGCCGAGCGATGTGGTGGCCGGTGGGTTCATCTCGCCAGCGGTTGAAGTCACGGCCCTGGACGCCTTCGGCAACACCGCGACGGGCTTCAGCGGTGCTGTCACCCTGAGCATCGGCACCAACCCCGTCGGCGGCGCCCTGTCCGGTACCAATCCGGTCACCGCCTCCAATGGTGCGGCGGTCTTCAGCAACCTCGCGATCAACAATGCCGGAAACGGCTACACCCTGACGGCTTCCGCAGGCGGAACGTCCAGTGCCAACAGCACGGCGTTCAACGTGCTGGCGCCAGGGGGGACCGTGCTATGGACCAACGCGGCGGGGGGGAATTGGAACGTCCCCGGTAACTGGAGCACGAACGCCGTGCCCGGGCCGACCGAAGTAGCCGAAATAACCACCGCGGGCACCTACATAGTGACGCTGGACGTTTCCCCCACCATCGCAGGCCTGACGCTCGGCGGAGGGAGCGGCACCCAGACGCTCTCCGCCAGCTCGCGTACCTTGACCGCCAACGGGCCGACCACCATCAACGCCAGCGGCGCGTTGAGTCTCAGCAGTAGCACGGTCACGGGGTCTGGTTCCGTTGTCAATCAGGGCACGATCAGCCTCAC
>DASWGV010000152.1:0-3597 GCA_036393515.1 Gemmatimonadales bacterium
AGGCTGATCTTCCTGCCTCCTCCAGCCATAACATCGGGAAGGACTGTCACTCAGCCGCGCTACTTCCAGCGGGTTTCCTTGACCTCGGCCAGCACGGCGTTGGACGGGTTGAACACCACGCCGCTGGGCCGGCTGGGGACCTGAAACGCAAACTCGTTGGTGGGTCCCTTCACCATGAGGCGGACCGCCGCGAACTGGCCGCCCGCGAATTCGACACGCACCGGCACGACCATAGCGAAGTCGTCGGGCACTTCCCGCTGCTCAACGCGGAGCTTGAGCGTCAGAGTGTCGCCCGCACCCTGCACGATGGCGTGTGACCACTCGTAAGTCGGGATCCCCGTTCCATACACCCAGGAATTGAAGAACCAGTCTATGGGCGTGACGTATCGCTCCACGGCAGCCTGAAACTCTTCCGTAGAAGCGACGCTCCCCCGGTTCTTCTCGTAGAAGTTGTGGAGCAGCTCGCGGAAGGACTCTTCACCGCCCGACCCGGGATCCAGCATGACGTGGCGGAGCATTCGCAGGACCCAGGCACCCTTGTGGTACACAATCAACCCGTAGTCCTGCGGCATCTCTCCAGCGGCAAGTCGAGTCCCCAACCAGATGGGGCCGGCGTCCTTGCGACGGGCCAGCAGCGCGTCCCTCGAACGCCGTAAGATCAGTGAGAGCGTGGTGTCACCCAATACCGCCTCGGTGTACCGCCAGCTCGCGAAGGTAGCGAATCCTTCGGAGAGCCACGCATCGCGATAGCTCTTCACCCCCACGCCCAGCCCCCACCACTGGTGGGCCACCTCGTGTGAGCGAAACGCCTCGTCCTGTCCCTTCTCCAGCATGAACCCCTGGTACGTGGCCCAGGACAAATGGATCAGCCCTGGGAACGCCTGGCCGTGCCCGCCGAGGATCTCGGTGGCGTAGAAGTGACGCACGGGTGGCTCGCCAAAGGCGTCTCGGAAGTAGTTCATCGAGAGCGCCACGTCTTCTCCCACGGTCTCCTTCATGTTCGCCTGTCGCGGGATGACCCGGATTTGCCCCCGGCGCTGGATCGCGGACGGCACCTGATTATGCGCTTCCTGGTTAATCAACACGGTGACCGGCAGGTTTCGCGGATCCTTGAACTCGTACTCTTCGAACCGCCCGATGTTGAACGACGCGTGGAACGAAGGCTGGGTGGTCACCCAGTGGGTCGTCAGGACGTCTCCCGTCACCGTCTTCTCCACCAGGTCGCCGATGCTCGCGAATTTGTAGATCCGCGGAGTGTGGAAGGTGAGATCGAAGGTACCCGCAACCGGGCTGCCGTATCCCATTGCCGGGCTCGGATACCAGCCGTTGGAGGTCTTGAGGTTGAACCACGGGCCGATGCGCTCCAGCAGGTCCCCGTGATAGTGGACCGTGAGCGGCGGCATGGCTCCCGCCGGCTCGGGCCGCTGCACCCAGAGCACCGGGTTGTCCCGCCCTCGAACCACCGTGGCCCTGGCCCCACCTTCCCAGCGCGCCGAGTCCAGCGTCAACTCGGGAAAGAGAAAGAGCGAGAACCATTCCTGCGGAGCGCCCCACCAGTCCACGCTGAGCGTGGCCGACGCGCGAAAGGCGAGATTGCCAGCGATGCGGGCATCGATGGTGTAGCGACGGACCCCGAAACGCTCTTTACGCTCATCCGGCGCCTCCGCTTCCGGCGCGTAGTCCCGCGCCCAGTGAAACTGATTCACCACCTCAGCCCGGTCGGCGGCCAGCGCCGGGCCGGGCTTCGGTACGGCGAGTGTCACTTCCTCGACCGCATACGGATCGATCTGAAAGAGGAGCCGGCCCCCCGATGCACCATCCACCATGGCGAAGAACGACTCGTTTCGCTCACCGTTGAGCAGCGCGGTCATGAGGTGCGGATCGAAGTACCGCCGCCCGCCATGACTCAGGTACTGGAGACCCCGCCGCGCCACGGCTCTCACACTCTCGGGCAGTGACCTGGCCGGCGAGTTCCACGTCACTGCCGGGGCCAACTCCTCGACGGTGCTGTCGGCAAAGAACAGGAACAATTCGGTGAAGGGGCGCTCCAGCGCTGGGGTGCGCCAGGCGCGGACCAGCTGCTCCCGCTCCACCCTGGTCGGGGGCGCAAAGGCGAAACGCCCGGCGCCCACGAAGACGGCCGCCACAGTCCGCCCGTCCACCGGGTCCAGGAAATACAACTGCCCCGATTCCAGGATGAACGCCGCGACGTCTCGGCGGATCGTGAAGTTGGTGACATCGGCCGTACGCGGAGCGCCGTTCGGGACCGTCGATAACTGATGGAACAGCGAATCGTGCAGAGTAGCGACAGCTTGCTGCACCGGTATTCCTAGAGCCGCCCCCCCCAACGGGTGGAAGGACGCCGCCAAGACGACGGCGGCCAGGGCGACGAACCACGAGAGGCGGCGCATGCGCTGGGAGAGACGGCCCCCTAATCTGTAGCAGGCCCAGCTCCGGTGCCACCAGCGCGCGGCTCACCGCCGAGGTCCGCTTGCGCGGCGAGACGTGGCACGCGATGAGTGGCGCTGGACACGCCCCTTGCGGCCCTTCCAACCCATCCTGTACATAACCGGCGTTCCCGTCTCACGACGGAGCACCCTCCATGGCTCTGTCTCGCCGCGAGTTCCTCACCCCTTGGGCCGGCGCGGTGCGCGTCGGAGCCGTGGTGATGGCCGCCGTTGCCGCCGGCTGCGCCTCACCGCCGGACCGGGACTCATTGCCCGCCGCCGCGCCCCTAGAGATTATCGACACCCACATCCACACCCGCTTCAGCGATCAGCCCCAGCCGCAGCCCGCAAGCGCTATCCCGAATACTCGGGAAGGGCTGGCCCGGCAAATGGCGGCGGCGGGCGTGACCGGGGCCGTGGCCCATACCGACACCGCCGGTAGCGGCTACGTCGACCTGACCGCCATGGGCGTGATTCATTGCGGCGGCGTCAGGATACCGGTGGATGATGCACGCCTGGAGGAGGGACTCCGTTCCGGCCGGTACCGCTGCCTGAAGATCTACCTGGGCTATACCTATTATTACGCCGCCGATCCCGGCTACCAGCCAGCCTACCGTCTGGCGGCCCAGTACGACGTGCCGGTGGTGTTCCATACCGGCGACACCTACTCCTCCCGCGGAAAGCTCAAGTACGCCGACCCACTCACCATTGATGAGGTAGCGGTGGATCATCCCAACGTGCGGTTCGTGATCGCGCACGCGGGCTACCCCTGGATCCAGTCGGCCGCGGAAGTCGCCTACAAGAACCCGAACGTTTTCATCGAGGCCTCGGCGCTGATGCTGGGGAATGCCAGCACGAAGGACGCCGCCTGGGTGGATCGCTACGTCACCGAATCCATTTCGTGGATCTTCGGCTATATCGAGGATCCGTCCAAGCTGCTGTTCGGCTCGGACTGGCCGCTGGTGGACCTGCCGTCCTACGTGGAGGCCTACCAGCGGGCGATCCCCCGGGAGCATTGGCCGGCGGTGTTTCACGACAACGCCGTGCGCGTGTTTCGGCTGGCGCGGTAGCGTGGGAGACGTTATTCCGCCCCCCTTGCGGCGCGTCTCGCGGTGACGGTAGATACTGAGCAATCCCCTCGAGAGGACGG
>DASWGV010000153.1:0-69844 GCA_036393515.1 Gemmatimonadales bacterium
CGGGTCGAATCTTTTTGGGTCCGGCGTCCCGTTCGACCGACTACCGCGTACGCGTAGCCGGGGTATCATTAACGATCAACGGGTGGTTGGCACAGGGTGATGCGAGGTCCATCCGCTTCTGATGCGGGGAGGCCCATGCAACGGTTGGCGACGATGGTCTTGGCGCTCGGCCTGATGGGCTCATCCGGGTGCTATCGGTTCGAGCCGGTCACGCTGGATGCCGTGCCCCAGGGGTCAACCATCCGCGCCGTGTTGTCACCAGCTGCCAGTGAGCGGCTCCGCGAACGTCACCGGGTCCAGAACGGCGGCGCCCTGAGCGGAACGCTCTTGGCCGCCAACGCCCAGGACCTTTCGCTCTGGGTGGCCTCGGTACCGCTGTCCCCGGAGTTCGGCGCCAAGACGTTGTACCAGCAAGTGGACATTGCCAAGGCTGACGTCTGGCGAGTGGACCTGCGGCGGCTCGATGCCGGCAAGACGGGATTCGCGCTGGTGGGCGGAGCCGCGGCCCTGGTGATCGTGGGCCGATCGACACTCCTGGGCGGAACCCGAGGCGCTCAAGATCCGGGTGGGGGCCTGAATGAAAGCCGGCGACGCTGGCTGCTTCCCCTGGTTTTGGGGTGGTTCTAGCGCGCGGCCCGTTCTCCACAGCGGAGGCTCGTCCCAACGAATAGTCTGGACCTTCTCTCCGTCGCCTTGCGGCTGGCCGCCCTCGGCTGGTCGGTCTTGTTGCTCCGCCGCTTCCGCGATTGGCGGCTGGCGTTTCTGAGCGCCATGCTCGCCCTCATGGCCGTGAGCGAGGTCGTCGTGTCGCTGCGGCCCAGCCCGGCTGATCCCACGGCCTTTCACGCGTTCGATCTCCCGGCCCTGCTGGTGAGCGTGGTGGCGCTGGTGGCCGTGGCGTTCTTCGGCCGCGTCCTGGCGAGCGCCCGAGTCGCCGAACGGGCGCTCAAGGTGGAGAAGGCTCACCTTGAACATCTGTTCGAAGGAGCCCCGGAGGCCGTCGCGCTGCTCGACAACGATGGCCGGGTCCTGCGGGTCAACGCGCAGTTCACCCGCCTGTTCGGGCATGAGCGCCCTGAGGTCGAAGGTCAAATGCTCGACGACCTCCTGGCCCCGCCGGGCCTGCGAGAAGAGGCCGGAGAGCTGACCCGGCAAGTGGCCCAGGGAGAGCGCATTAGCCACGAGACGGTGCGGCGCCGCAAGGACGGCACCGAGGTCCACGTGGCGGTGCTGGGCACACCGGTGCGGGTGGGCGGGGGCCAGGTGGCGGTCTATGGGACCTACCGGGACATCACCGCGCGGAAGCGGGCCGAGATCGAGCTGGCGCAATCGCTTTCACTGCTGCGCGCCACGCTGGAGTCCACCGCGGACGGCATCCTGGTGGTGGACACCGGCGGCCGGATCGTGAGCTTCAACCGGAAGTTCGTGGACATGTGGGGTATCCCCGACGTGGTGATGGCGCCTCAGGAGGACAAGCCGGTCCTGGAGTTCGTGCTGGATCAGCTCCGGGATCCGGAGGGAGTCCGGCGCCGGGTCCAGGAGCTCTACCAGAGTCCCGACAGCGAATCGTTCGAGGTGATCGAACTCAGCGACGGCCGGCGCTTCGAGCGGTTTTCCCAACCGCAGCGGATCGGCGGGCGCACAGTGGGGAGGGTCTGGAGCTTTCGGGACGTTACCGAGCATCACTCGGCCGAAGAAGCCCTTCGAGTCTCCGAGGAGAAGTTCTCCCGCGCCTTCCGCTCCAGCCCGGACCTGCTGACGCTCAGCACTCTGGACGATGGCAGGTTCGTGGAGGTGAACGATACCTTCGTGCGGTCCACCGGGTACGCCCGGTCGGAGGTGTTGGGGCGGCCGGTCGCAGACTTCGGGCTGTGGCTGCGGCCGGAGGACCGGGAGGGCATGGTGCAGCAGCTCCGTGAGCGTGGGGCCGTACGGAACCTGGAGCTCCCCTTCCGGGTGCGGAGCGGGGAGATCCGGATCGCCTTGCTGTCGGCGGACATCATCGAGGTGAACGGGGAGCGCTGCATTCTCACGGTCAGCAACGACATCACCGAGAAGAAAGACGCCGAGCGCGCGCTGCGCGAAAGCGAAGAGCGGTACGCGCTGGCCGCCAGCGGCGCCAACGACGGGCTGTGGGACTGGGACCTGAAGGCGAACGAGATCTACTTCTCTCGCCGCTGGAAGGAGATGTTAGGCCATTCCGAAACGGAGGTCGGCTCCGCGCCCGACGAGTGGTTCACCCGCATTCACCGGGCTGATCTGGAACGGGTGCGCGCCGCGCTGGCGGCCCATCTGGACGGCCACGCCGGGCATTTCGAGAGCGAGCACCGCATCCTGTGCAAAGACGGCACGTTCCGCTGGATGCTGAGCCGCGGCGTGGCGGTGCGGGACGCGACGGGCGCGTCCTATCGCATGGCCGGCTCGCAGACGGACGTGACCATCCGCAAGGTGGCCGAGGAGCGGCTGCTGCATGAGGCCATTCACGATCCCTTGACCGCCCTGCCCAACCGGGCGCTCTTCATGGACCTGCTGGCCCGGAGCGTCGCCCGGGGCCGCCGCCGCCGCGACTACCTGTTCGCCGTGCTATTCCTTGACCTTGATCGGTTCAAAGTCATCAACGATAGTCTGGGACATCTGCTGGGCGACCAACTGCTGGTGGCCATCGCCGGGCGGCTGCTCCAATGCGTGCGCCCCGGGGACACGGTGGCGCGGCTGGGCGGTGACGAGTTCACGGTGCTGCTGGAGGACATTTCGGACGAGAGTGATGCCACCCGCGTGGCGGAGCGCATTCACGGCGAGCTGGCCGTGCCCTTCCCGCTGGACGGTCACGAGGTGTTCACCTCGGCCAGCATCGGGATCGCGTTGAGCGCCACCGGGTATGACGTTCCCGACCACATTCTGCGGGATGCGGACACCGCCATGTACCGGGCCAAGGCGGCGGGAAAAGCCCGGCACGAGATCTTCGATCCGCGCATGCACACCCGCGCCATGGCGCTGCTCCAGCTCGAAACCGACTTGCGGCGCGGCCTGGAACGTCAGGAGTTCCGCATTCACTACCAGCCCATCATGTGCCTCGAGACCGGTCGCATCCTGGGGTGCGAGGCGCTGCTCCGGTGGCAGCACCCCGAGCGCGGGCTGCTGTTGCCCGGCGAATTCGTTCCCGTGGCGGACGAGACCGGGCTCATCGTGCCGATTGGTCAATGGGGCTTGAGAGAAGCCTGCCGTCAGGTGCACCGGTGGCAACGCGGGCGTTCCGGCAAAGACCCCCTGGCGCTCAGCGTGAATCTCTCTACCCGCGAGTTTGGGCAGCCCGACCTGACGGGCAGCATTCAACGCACCCTGCAGGAGACGGGACTGCCGGCCACCAGTCTCAAGCTCGAGATCACCGAGGCCGTCATGATGAAGTACGGGGAGGGCGTCCTGGGAACCCTGGGGCGACTCCGTGAGATGGGCATCGAGTTGTACATTGACGACTTTGGGACCGGCTACTCCTCGTTCAGCGCCCTCACACGGTTCCCTATTAGCGCGCTCAAGATCGATCCCTCTTTTGTGGCGGGCCTGAGCAAGAATGGCGGCCGGGAGATCGTACGCACCATCCTGACGCTGGCGAAGAACCTGGCTCTGGGCGTCATCGCCGAGGGAGTGGAAACCGCCGAGCAGTTCGAGCGACTCAAGGAGCTTCAGTGCGACCGGGGGCAGGGGGCACTGTTCTCGCCCCCGGTGGATGCCGCGGCCATGACGGCGCTCCTGCGCGGCCCGCCGGCGCCTCGCCGGTGACCGCCGGCCAGGGCGACGCTTCCCACCGGTTCCTGGAACAGGTCGCCTCGGAGGGACTCTTCCGGGACCCGGGCGTGGCGCTGCTCGCCGTCAGCGGCGGGCCGGACTCGATCGCGCTGCTCGACCTGATGCACCGCACCGCGCCGGATCTCGGGCTCCGGCTGGTGGTGGCGCACGTGGATCACGGCATCGCCCCGGACAGCGCCTCGGTTGCGGCGGATGTAGCGCGCTGGGCCGCCCGGTACGACGTGCCCTATTGCGTGGAACGGGTACACCTGGGTGCCGCGGCGTCGGAGACCCGCGCCCGCGCGGCTCGCTATCGTGCCCTTCGCAGCGTGCAACGTCGGGTTGGCGCCCGGTATCTCGTCACGGCGCACCACCGCGACGACCAGGCCGAAACCGTTCTGCTCCGGGCGCTGAAGGGGAGCGGCACGGCGGGCTTGGCGGGCATCCCCGACGCTGGACCGGGCGGCCTCACCCGACCATTGCTGGCGTTTTCCCGGCTGGAGTTGGCCGGCTGGCTGCGCGGGCGATACCCCGATCCGGGGATCGGCCCATCGGTGCATCACGACGCGGCGAACCAGGATCCGCGCCACGACCGGTCATGGCTGCGCCACCAGCTGTTGCCGGTGCTGCGCGCCCGGTTTGGTGACGCCGTCGGGGACCGTCTGCTCGATCTCCGGCGGCATGCCGTGCGGGATCGGGCGGCGTGGGCGGCAGCCCTGCGGGCCATCCCGGGACTCGATCTGGAAGTCACCGGAACCAGCATGTCGCTCTCCCGGCGGGTGCTTGGCGGCGTGCCGCAACCGCTCGCTGCAGCCCTGCTCCAAGCGGCGGCGCGGGAGGTGGGCCACGTCCTGAGTCCCACTTGCGGGCGTCGCGTTCTGCAATGCGCCACAGGCGCTCGGAGCGGCGCGTGGGTGCCCGCCGGGCGTGGCTGGGTGGCGGAAGTTGCGTTTGATCGCTTGGTCATCCAACCGGCCCGGCGAGGCACGGAGATGTTCCCCGTCTCCATCGGACAGGCTGCGGAAGGTCGAATCGTCTGGGGAGGGTGGGAGTTGGCGTGGCAGACCGCCGCCGCGGAGCCTCCCGAGCGCGCTTCCTTGGTTACCTGGGTCACCCCGGGAGACGGCGAGATCCGGTCACCGCGGCCGGGCGACCGGGTCCGGCCGCTCCGGGGCCGGGGCCGTCGGCCGGTCCGGCGACTCCTTATGGAGGCGCGGGTTCCCCGTGGCGAGCGGCCCGACTACCCGGTGCTGAGCCGTGACGGGGACATCATCTGGGTGCCCGGTGTCTGCCGCAGCGAGACTGCCCTCCCGCCGGTTGGCCAGCGTGCCCTGCGGTGGGAAGCGCGCCGCGTGACAGCCACGGTTGGCGAGCGGGGCGATCCTGGGTAGGTTTGAGGGGTATTTGGTGAAATCATGAGCGACCGGCTTCCGCCCAAGAAGTTCAGCTTCAGCGCCATCAGCAAGAACCTGGTGTTCTGGCTGCTCATCGTGTTGTTGTCCATCGCCTTCTACCAGATGGTCAACCAGGCGAAGGCGGAGTACGCCGACATCAAGTACTCGACCTTCAGCCGGGAGCTGGACCGCGACAACATAGCCGAAGTAGAGATTACCAGCGGTCAGTTTGTGCGGGGCGAGTTCAAGGAGCAGATCACCGTGGCCGGCCGGGCCGAGGCGGTCCGGCGATTCAGCGTCATGTTGCCGGTGCAGCATTCCGAGTCGCTGGTCGGACGCCTCGAAAGCAAGAACATCCCGATCGAAGCCAAGGAGCCCAGGCCTTCGCTGGGCGCCGTGTTCCTCCAGCTGCTGCCCTGGATGATCCTCATTGGGTTGTGGCTCTTCTTCTGGCGCCAGGTGCAGCAAGGAGGCAACCGGGCCTTCGCGTTTGGCAAGTCACGCGCCAAGCAGCTCACCGCCGACACGCCCAAGCTCACCTTCGCGGACGTCGCCGGATGTGACGAGGCAAAGGTCGAGCTCCAGGAGATCATCGAGTTCCTCAAGGATCCCCAGCGGTTCCAACGTCTGGGAGGGCGGCTGCCCAAAGGCGTGTTGCTGGTGGGGCCCCCCGGCACGGGCAAGACCCTGCTGGCCCGGGCCGTGGCCGGGGAGGCGGGACGGCCGTTCTTCTCCATGTCGGGGTCGGACTTCGTGGAGATGTTCGTGGGAGTTGGGGCCTCGCGGGTGCGCGATCTGTTCGAGACCGGCAAGTCGCACGCGCCCTGCATCATCTTCATTGACGAGATTGACGCGGTGGGTCGCCATCGCGGCGCTGGCTTGGGGGGGGGGCATGACGAGCGGGAGCAGACGCTGAACCAGCTACTGGTGGAAATGGACGGGTTCGAATCCAACGAAGGCGTCATCCTCATCGCCGCGACCAACCGGCCGGACGTGCTGGACCCCGCGCTGCTGCGCCCGGGCCGGTTCGACCGGCAGGTCGTGGTGGACATGCCAGACGTGCGCGGGCGGGAGATGATCCTTCGGGTGCACGCGCGGAAGATCCCGCTGGCGGACTCCGTGCGGCTGGAGGTCATGGCGCGGGCCACGCCGGGGTTGGCCGGCGCCGATCTGGCCAATATCGTCAATGAGGCTGCGCTGCTGGCGGCGCGCCGCAACCGGTCCAACGTCACCATGGAGGATTTCGAGGACGCCAAGGACAAGGTGATGCTCGGCGTAGAGCGGAAGAGCCTGGTCCTGTCCGAAGAGGAGCGCCGGCTCACGGCCTACCACGAAGCGGGACATGCGCTGGTCAGCCTGCGCGTGCCGGGGCTCGACCCGGTGCACAAGGTCAGCATCGTGCCCCGCGGCCGGGCGCTGGGGCTCACGTTCTCGCTGCCGGAAGAAGACCGTCACAACTACACCAAGGCCTACATCCACGGTCGGTTGGCCATGGCCTACGGTGGTCGCGTGGCCGAGGAGCTGATCTTCGGCCGCGACAAGGTCACCACCGGCGCCGCGCAGGACATCGAGCAGGCGACGGAAATGGCCCGGCGGATGGTGACCCAGTTCGGCATGAGCGACGTGGTGGGGCCCATTGCGGTGGGGGACCGGGAGCAGCAGATCTTCCTGGGTCGGGAGCTCACCCAGCGGCGGGAGGTGTCGGAGCGTACGGCGGAACTCGTGGACGCCGAAATGAAGCGCATCCTTCAGGACGCCTTCGAACGGGCGCGGGGTATCCTCGAGGGAGACCTGGCCACGCTCCACCGTATGGCCGCCACGTTGCTGGAGCGGGAGACCCTGGACCGCGAAGAGGTCGAGTTGCTGGCGGCTGGCAAGGAACTACCAGCCCGACCGGCCCCGACGGTAGCGCCTTCGGAGCCGCGCTCCCTGCCCAGCAAGGCCCGGGCCCCTGACGTGAAGCCGGTTCTGGGGACGCCGGGAGCCGAACCGGCCGGCGCGTGATCCCGGGTCCCGGCGAGTCGGCCGGGTCCCCCCCGGATCGTCCCGCAGTCCTCCCCCCCCGCCGCGCTGGGCGTCCGCGGGCCTGGGCGACGGCGCGCGGCTCCCTTCCGCTGGAGCGTCCAGTCATCGTTGGAATTCTGAATGTTACCCCGGACTCGTTCAGTGACGGGGGTCGGTTCCTTGTGCCGGAGGCAGCCCTGGATCGGGCCGAGGAACTGGTGGCGGATGGCGCCGGCATGCTCGACGTAGGCGCGGAGTCCACGCGGCCCGGCGCCGCGCGGGTACCGGAGACCGAAGAGTGGCGCCGCCTGGCTCCGGTGCTGAGCGGCCTCACGCGACGGTTCCCGACAGTCCCCCTGAGCGTGGACACGACCAGGGCCGCAACCGCGACGCGCGCCCTGGAGGCGGGCGCCTGGGCGATCAACGACGTCTCCGCGCTGCGGCTCGACCCCGGGCTGGCGGAGGTGTGCTGCCGCCATGGCGCCGGTCTGGTGCTGATGCATTCGCGCGGAACCACCTCGGACATGGCGAGCTATGCGTGGGCCACGTACGACGACGTCGCGATGACCGTGACGGCCGAACTGACGGAGGCGGTGGAGCGTGCGGTGGCCGGCGGCGTGGAACGGGACCGTTTGGTGCTGGATCCCGGGCTGGGCTTTGCCAAGACGCCGGAGCAGAGCTGGGCCGCGCTTCGTGGCCTGCCCCTGCTGGCCGACCTGGGCCTGCCGGTCATGATCGGTCCCTCTCGCAAGCGGTTCCTGGGGGCCGCCACGGGGCGGGACGTTGCCGACCGGGATGCCGCCACGGCGGCGGCCTGCGCGTTGGGCTCCTTGCTGGGCGCTTCGTTGTTCCGGGTGCACGCCGTTCCACCGGTCCGCGACGCCCTCGCCGTAGCGCACGCGCTGGCGAGCGCCTGATGCCTTTCGAGTACCTGCGTTTCTTGGTCCCCGGCTGGCGGGACGGGGTGGAGATTCTCATCGTGGCGCTGGTGGTGTACTACCTGCTGCGGTTTCTGGCCGGCACGCGCGCCCTCCCCGTCTTGCTCGGCCTGATCGTGCTCGGCGTGGTATACTTCGCCGCCCTGTTGCTGAAGTTCAACGTTATCACCACCCTGCTGGGTGTGGTGTTCACCTATGGCGTGTTCGCGGCCATCGTGGTGTTTCAGCCCGAGTTGCGGCACGCGCTGGCCCGGCTGGGACGCCTGCGGGCCTTGCGCCTCATCGGGGGCGGCGACGCGCGCGGCGTGAGTGAAGAGATCAGTGAGGCCGTGCAGCGCCTGGTGCGCGCGGGAACCGGGGGCATCATTGCGGTGGAGGGCGATGCGGCGCTCAGCGACTACCTGGAAACAGGAACCGAAATGAACGCGGCGGTGTCCGCTGACTTGCTCACCACCATCTTTACGCCGTATTCGCCCCTCCACGACGGCGCCGTGCTGATCCGCGGGGATCAGATCATCGGGGCGGGCTGCGTGTTGCCGCTGACCCAGTTTCCGGTGACGGACCGAACCCTGGGCACGCGGCATCGTGCGGCGCTCGGCCTGTCGGAGGAGACCGATGCCGTCGTGATCGTGATTTCGGAGGAGACCGCCCAGGTGGCGGTGGCGCTGCGCGGGTTGCTGCACCGCGACCTGACGCCCGCGCAGGTGCGGGAGGTGCTGACCAGCCGGTCGTTTCCCGCTTCGGCCGCGGGTGTCCCGGTGACCGAACGCTCCTGATCCACCAACCATAGGCCCCACGAACTATGGCTGATCCACAGGCTTCTGCCGTTCCTGCCAATGTTGTGCGGCAAGGGCCGCGCCCCCCGTACCTGGCGGCGGCGGCGGTGTTCCTGGTGGTGCTGGCCGGGTACATCTGGTCGCTGGCGCCGACGGTCACGTTCTGGGACGCGGGCGAGTTCATCGCGACCACCAAGATTCTCGGTATCCCGCACCCTCCGGGCACGCCCCTCTTCGTGTTGATGGCGCACGTGTGGGCGGAGCTGGTTGGCGTGGGGGAGTTCGCCTACCGCACCAATCTGATGACCGCGATGTTCTCCGCCGGCGCCGCCGCGTGGTTTTTCCTGGTGGCGGCCCAGGCGCTGCGCGGGGACGGGAAGGGCGACGAGGCGCGCGATCCCGTGTTCCTGATGGGTGGCGCGGCCGCCGGCGCGGTTGCGTCGGCCTTCGTGTTCACGGTGTGGCAGAACTCGGTGGAGACCGAAGTCTACATGGTGGCCACGTTCAGCATCGCGGCGACCACTTGGTTGGCGTGGCTCTGGCGCAAACACCGCGGGACGCCCCGGGCCCCACACCTGCTGCTCCTCATCGCGTACCTGGCGGCGGTGTCATTGGGGAATCACCTCCTCACGCTCCTGGTGGGGCCCAGCGTCATCGGCTTCATGTATTACACCATGCGCCAGCTTCCGCTGGCGGATGAGCAGGAGCGCCGGGTGGAGCGGGCCCAGCTGGCGGTGGTCACCGGCATCTGGGCGCTGCTCATCGGTACCGGGATGGGCAGCACGGCCCTGCTGGTGCTGGGCGGGCTGATCTTCGTGGCGGGCGCCGCGTACGCGGCGGCGACTGGGGCCCTGCTGTTCGCGGTGTCCATTTTCGTGCTGGCTGCGGTCGGAGCCTCGACCTACCTGTTCCTCTACGTCCGGGCCGGCCTCCAGCCGTTCATCAACGAAGCGGATCCTTCCACCTGGGATTCGTTGGTCGCCGTCATTCGGCGGGAGCAGTATCCGCCACGGTCCCCTCTGGACAACCCGATCTATTCCTCCGGGCCGGAGAACCCGGGGCGCTCGCTCACCATCATGTGGCTCCAGGTCCTGAACTACCTCCAGTACTTCGACTGGCAGTGGGCCAACGGACTGGCCCCCACGCAGCCGGTGTTCGCCAAGGTGCGCCTCCCGTTCACCCTGTTGTTCACCTCGCTGGGCATCTACGGCATGCAGGTGCTCAAGCGGCGAGACAGCGGCATGTTCTGGCTGTTGTTTCTGGTGTGGCTGACCACCGGGTTCGGCCTGGTGGGTTACATCAACTTCAAGCCGGGGTTCTCCCTGGGGTACGATCAGTTTCCCGACCCCAATGCCCACGAGGTGCGGGAGCGGGACTACTTCTTCACCGTGTCGTTCCAGGTGTGGGGCCTGTTCGCCGGGCTGGGGCTGGCGGGCCTGTACCGGGTGCTGCGGGAGCGGTTGGGCGGTGATCGCGATCTGTCGGCGTCGCCGCTTCGCTTTGCCCCTGCGGCCTTGCTCGCGGGCGCCCTGCTGCCCTTCGCCCTGAACGGGCGCGCCGCGAGCCGCGCGCACGGACCGGAGGCGCTGCTCGCCCGGGACTTCGCGTATTCGCTGCTGCAATCCGTGGAGCCCTACGGCATTGTGTTCACCAACGGAGACAACGATACGTTCCCCCTCTGGTATCTCCAGGAGGTGGAGGAAATCCGTCGGGACGTGTCGGTGGTCAATCTCTCCCTGGGCAACACCGACTGGTACGTGCGGCAGCTCCGCGATAACCCGGTGCGGCCGTTCGTGCCGGAGCAAGCGCCGTGGCTGACCCCACCCGATTCGGTACCGCCGCCGCTCCACTCGCTGAGCGACGAGCAGGTGGCGGGTATGGTGCCGCAGCTGATCCCCCGCGCCATCCGGATCACGGCGGGCCTGGTAAACCACACCTATCCGGAGGGCACGCCCCTCTACGTGAAGGACATCCTGATCCTGCGGCTCTTGCAGGAGAACTGGCAACGGCGGCCCATCTATTTCTCGCTCACGGCCGGCAGCAGCAGTTGGCTGGGCCTGAACCGATACCTGACGCAAGAGGGGCTGGTGCTGAAGGTGAACGCCCTCACGCCGCCCGATACCAACCGCCTTGCTCCCGGCCTGCTGGGTGTGCCGCTCGACGTGCCGCGAACGCAAGAGCTGACGTGGGAGGTGTATCGCTACGCCAAGCTGCTCGAGGCCGATACGCTCGACCTGGACCCAACGAGCCGGAACATCGCCACCAATCTCAGCATTCCACCACTCTCCCTGGGGCAGGCCTATCAGGCACTGGGACGTCGTGAGGACGCCATCAAGAACCTCGAAATGGCCTACAAGCTGGGCTACGATCCCAATCTGGCTCAGGTCATTCAGTCGCTGAAGGGGCAGGACAGCGCGGTTTTCGGGGACACCGCGTTGGGACGATAATCACTCTCTGTCCGCCTCCCTGGCGTCCCGCTACCTTGTAGCGCCATGGTCGCCGCAGCGCTGGCGCAGAATCTTGCCAGAGTGCGTGAGGACATCGCCCGGGTGCAGGCTGTCGAGGGTGTGCGCCACGACGTTCGGATCGTGGCGGTGACCAAGGGACATCCGCCGGACGCCGTCCGCGCGGCCTGGGTGGCCGGGATTACGGACATCGGCGAAAACCGGGTGCAGGAGGCCCTGGAGAAGCAAGCGTCCGCCGCGGACGTTCCCGTGGCGTGGCATTTGGTCGGGCATTTGCAAACCAACAAGGCAAAGCTCGTCGCCCAGCGGTTTGCCTGGGTGCATTCGGTGGATTCGCCCAAGGTGGCGGAGGCCCTGGCGCGCGCCGTTCGATCTCATCCGGGGGCCCCTCCCCTCGCGGTGCTGCTCCAGGTGAACGTTGCCGGAGAGGCGCAGAAAAGCGGTTGCGATCCGGCGGAGGCCGCCGAGCTGGCGGCGGCAGTGCGGGGCACGCCGGAGTTGCTCCTCATGGGCTTGATGACCATGGCGCCGTTCACCGATGACGAGGGCGTGCAGCGCCGGACGTTCGCCGGGCTCCGCCAGCTGCGGGACCGCTTGCGGACGGCCGAGCTCACGCTGCCCGAATTGTCCATGGGCATGTCCGGCGACTATCGGGCCGCGGTGGCGGAAGGAGCGACCATGCTGCGACTGGGAACCGTCTTGTTGGGGGAACGCGTCGGGTGACCGAGCCTGGCTTCAACCTCACGCCCGTGGACGTGCGGACGCAGGAGTTCCGCAAGACCCTGCGGGGCTATGACCCGGATGCCGTGGATGAGTTCCGCGGCCGGGTCGCAGACGAGCTGGAGCGGCTGCTGCGGGAGAAGGCGGTCCTCGACGACCGGGTGCAGAGCCTGCGCGAACAGCTCAAGGCCTTTCGTGATCGCGAAAAAGCGTTGAACGACGCGCTGGTGGTAGCGCAACAACTGCGGCAGGATACGGAGCAGGCGGCGCGCCGGGAGGCGGAGCTGGTGATCCGCGAGGCCCGAACCCAGGCCGACGCGCTGGTCCAGGAGGCGCGCGTGGCCGAGCAGGCCGTCCGCCGCGACACGGAATCGGCGCAGCGTCACTTCACCGCCTACCTTGGCGCCTTCCGCACTCTGCTGGAGCGCTACCTCTCCGAAGTTGACGCGCTGGATGTCCACACCCGGGACGGGAGCACGCCCAAGCCGTGAGCGCGTCGCTGGCGGCCGACATCGAGCGGTCAGTGTCGGTCATCCGCGCGCGAACCGACGCGACCGTTGGGGTCGCCGTCATCCTGGGCACGGGGCTGGGCAAGCTGGCCGACGAGATGGCCGTTGCCACCGCCATTCCGTACGGAGAAATCCCCGGGTTCCCGCTCTCCACCGTCGAGAGCCACCAGGGGAGACTCCTGGTCGGCACGTTGGGAGGGAAACCGGCGGTCGCCATGCAGGGGCGCTTCCACCGGTATGAGGGGTACACCCTGCAACAGGTCACCTTTCCCGTGCGGGTGATGCGAGCCCTGGGCGCCGGGACGCTCATCGTGGCCAACGCCTGCGGCGGCATGCACCCGCTGTGGGCCCCGGGCGACCTGATGCTGATGGCCGACCACATCAACCTGCTGGGGGACAACCCGCTGGTGGGCCCGAATGACGACACCCTCGGCCCGCGTTTTCCCGATATGTCGGCGGCATATGACCCCGGGCTGCGGGCGCTTGCGCGGGAGGTCGCGCGTGAGCTGGGCCTGATCCTGCGCGAAGGCGTGTACGTGGCGGTCCCCGGGCCCAATCTCGAGACCCGAGCCGAGTATCGGATGCTCCGCGCCATGGGGGCCGACGTCGTCGGCATGTCCACCGTCCCCGAGGTCATCGTCGCCGTCCACAGCGGCATGAAGGTGCTCGGCCTCTCGATCCTTACCGATCAATGCCTCCCCGACGCCCTGGAGCCGGTTGATATCGAGCGCATCATCCGCACCGCGGCCACGGCGGAGCCGCAACTCACCCGCCTGGTGACCACGGTGCTGGAGCGATTGCCGTGACCCGCTATCTCCCGATCGAGGCGTCCTCCCAGGACGCCCTGGAGCGCGCCGTGCTGGAGGAGTGGCGAGCGGAAGACCTGTTTCGGCGCACCCTGGAGGTAACGCGAGACGCTCCGCCGTTCGTGTTTTACGAAGGCCCGCCCACCGCCAACGGCAAACCCGGTATCCACCATGTTTTTGCGCGGACCATCAAGGATCTGGTGTGTCGGTACCAGGCTATGCTGGGGCACTCGGTCACGCGCATCGCGGGATGGGACACCCATGGGCTCCCGGTGGAAATCGAGGTGGAAAAGGCCCTCGGCATCAGCGGCAAGGCGGATATCGAGCGGCTCGGCGTGGCGGAGTTCAACCGGCGCTGCCGGGAGAGCGTCTTCCGCTACAAAGGCGAATGGGAAGCGTTGTCCCAGCGCATCGGGTATTGGCTGGACTACCAGCACCCCTATGTCACCTACAGCAACGACTACATCGAGAGTGTGTGGTGGTTGCTTCAGCGGCTGCACCAGAAGGGCCTGTTGTACGAAGGTCACAAGGTGCTGCCCTACTGCTGGCGTTGCGGAACCGCGCTCTCCAGCCACGAGCTGGCGCTGGGCTACGACACGCACAAGAGCCCGTCGATCTACGTGTTGTTCAGAGTGACGCGAACGGAGAGAGGCGAGCGCGAGACGCGTCAAGGCGTAGGCACGGCTGCGACGTATTTGCTCGTCTGGACCACCACTCCCTGGACGCTGCCGTCCAACGTGGCTGTTGCGGTCCACGCGGACCTCACCTACGTCGAGCTGGACGTGGAAGGCCGTCACCTGATTGTCGAGCGGGGCCTGGCGGATAAAGTGATTCCGGGCGCCACCCACGGAAGGCCGCTGTCCAGCTTTGTGCGGGTTGCCGAGTACCGGGGGGTTGACCTGATTGGCTGGCGCTACGAGCAGCTGCTGGATGCCGTGCCCGTGGACCCGGCGGAGGCGTTCCGCGTGGTCGCCGGAGATTTCGTGACGGCCGAGGAGGGGACGGGTCTGGTGCACCTGGCTCCGGCATTCGGTGCGGACGACTACGCCATGGTACAGCGCGAGGGCCTCCCCTTCTTCAACATCGTGGACGCGGATGGGAAGTTCGCGGGCACGCGCTGGGACGAGATCAACGGGAAAACCGTGTTCGAGGCGAACCCGATCATCGCGGCGCGGTTGGAGCATGAAGGCAAGGTGTTGGGCCGGTACCAGCCGGAGGGCTACGAGCACTCCTATCCGTTTTGCTGGCGGTGTGACTCTCCCCTCATCTACTACGCTCGCAAGTCATGGTTCATCCGCACGACCGCGTTTCGCGATCGCATGATCGACATGAACCGCGCCGTGCACTGGCACCCCCCTGAGGTGGGAGCGGGCCGCTTCGGCGAGTGGTTGGAGAACAACGTGGATTGGGCGCTGTCGCGCGACCGGTACTGGGGGACCCCGCTCCCGGTGTGGCGTTGCGAGCGCGACCCCGGCCATTTGACGGTCATTGGCTCGTTCGCGGAGCTCGCGCGGCTGGGGGGAACGCCGCTGCCGGCGGACTTCGATCCCCACAAGCCGTCGGTGGACGGGTACGCCCTGGCGTGCCCCCACTGTGGCGGCACCATGCGTCGCGTGCCGGAGGTCATTGACGCATGGTTCGATTCGGGGGCCATGCCCAGCGCCCAGTGGCATGCGCCGTTTGAGCATGAGGCCGACTTCCGGTCGCATTTCCCGGCGGATTTCATTTGCGAAGGGCTGGATCAGACGCGGGGCTGGTTCTACTCCCTGCTCGCCATCGCCGCGGGCGTTTACGACGCGCCGGCCTACCGGCACGTGATCGTCAATGGGTTGGTGCTGGACGCCGAGGGCCGCAAGATGTCCAAGCGCCTCGGAAACGTGGTGGATCCGGTGGACGTAGTGGAGCGCTTCGGTGCGGACACGGTCCGGCTCTACCTCCTGGCATCCAGTCAGGTGCACATGCCGAAGCGGTTCGACCCCGTCATGATCCCGGAAGTGGCCGCAGGTTTTCTGATCCGGTTGCGTAACACGTACGGGTTCTTTCAGCTCTATGCCCAGGACTGGGACGCCCGGGAGACGCCGCCTTGGGGGGAGCGGGCCGCGGTGGATCGCTGGCTGCTCGGCCGGCTGGACGGTGTGGTCGCCGCGGTCCGCCAGGCCTGGTCGGGGTACGACGTGACGGCCGGAACCCGCGCCATCATGGACTTCTGCGATCACGATCTGTCGAACTGGTACGTCCGGGTGAACCGCGACCGCTTCTGGGCGCCGGACGCGCGCCCGGACCGGGCGGCGCTCGCCACGCTGTACGAAGCGCTGCGAACGGTTGCCCGCCTGCTGGCTCCGGCGGCGCCGTTCCTGTCGGATGCTGTGCACCGCCGGTTGACGGGGCGGTCCGTGCACCTGGAGCGCTTTCCGGAGGACCAGGGGCGTCGCGACCCGGGGCTGGACGGGGCCATGGACGCGGTCAGGGGGTTGGCCACGCTGGCGCGCGCCGCTCGCGAGCAAGCCGGCCTCCGCGTCCGCCAGCCCCTGGCCCGCATGCGGGTGGCCGTGCCCACCGGTGTGGCGGGATCGGCGCTGGCCGAACTGATCCCCTTGCTCGCCGCTGAAGTGAACGTCAAGTCGGTAGACGTGGTCGCGTCCGACGAAGAGCTGGTGCGGCTGCGCGGAAAACCCAACTTCGCTTCGCTCGGCAAGGTGTACGGACACCGGACCCCGGCTGCTGCCGCGGCCGCGGCGAACTTGGATCGGACCCAGCTCCGGGCGCTCGAAGCAGGCCAGGATGTGACGCTGGTCGGAGCGGATGGCGGGCCCTTCGACTACCGCCCCGCGGACATCCGGATCGAGCGGGAAGTGACCACCGACTGGATCGTGCAGTCGCAAGGGGCGCTGGTAGCGGCCCTGGACCCGGCCTTGACAGATGCTCTCCGGCTCGAAGGGCTGGCGCGGGAACTGGTCAACCGGGTGCAGCGCCTGCGGAAGGAAGCGGGTTATGATTATACGGCTCGGATTGCCCTCAGCGTCTCAGGGGCCGGGGACGTAGTACGGGCTGCCCGGGAGCACCAAGGTTTCATCGCCGGCGAAACGCTGGCGCGGGAATTCGCCGCCGGCCGGGACCTGACCGGCGCTGACGTGACCGAAGTGGTCGAGATCGACGGGAGGCAGGTGCGCATCGCGGTCCGGCGACACGAGGTCCCCGCCGGCTGACGAACTCCTCGCACGGGAACGCGGGAACGATCCATGAACAAGAAGCAGATGTCTCACCTGGAAAAACGGTTGCTGGAAGAGCGGGCGCGCGTGCTGAAGGAGCTCGGGCATTACGACGAGTCGTTCAGCGCCACGCTCCAGGGCGCCGACGGTGACCTGTCCTCCTATTCCTTCCACATGGCCGATCAAGGCACCGACGCCATGGAACGAGAAAAGCAGTTTCTCTTCGCCTCGCAGGAGGGCCGCTACCTGTGGCACGTCAACGAAGCGCTGCGGCGCCTGTACATGACGCCGGAGAAATACGGCAAGTGTCAGGAATGTGGTGACGAAATAGGTTTTGAGCGGCTCGACGCGCTACCGCACGCGCGCCTGTGTATCAAGTGCAAGGCCAAAGAAGAAGATGAACGCCGCTAACGCTGCCGTGTTCTGGAGCGTTGCCACATCCGTGGTGGCGCTGGACTTTGTAACCAAACGGCTGGCGGTCGCCTTCTTGTCACACCGGTCGGTTCCCTTGTGGGGGGACTGGCTCAGCTTCCAACTGGTGTATAACCCGGGGGCCGCATTCGGCATTCACGTGGGGCAGTACTCCCGCTGGGTGTTCATGGTCCTGGCGATTCTCGCGCTGGTGGTGCTGGGCTCCATGGTGCGGCAGACCCCGCCCGACCAGCGGATTCGGCTGGTCGCGCTCGCGTTGGTATGCGGCGGGGCCGTGGGGAACCTGGTGGACCGGGTGCGCAGCGCCCGCGGTGTGGTGGATTTCGTTGACGTGTGGATTGGGCCGGTCCACTGGCCCACCTTCAACGTCGCGGACGCGGCGGTGTCGTGTGGTGCCGTGACGCTGGCCATTATCCTCTGGCTCGAGGGTCGGCGGGGAACCGCCGCCGCCCGGGAGCAGGCGGACGCCGCGGGCCTTTCCTCCTGACGTTCACCGCCCCGGGGGCACGGTCCGCACGCTGCACGTGAGCGTGCCGGTCACCGAGCGGCTCGATCGCTTCCTGGCGGACCAGTTGGACCTGTCGCGCACGGCGGTCGGTCGCCTGATCGCGCAGGGGATGGTCCTGGTCAACGGGACTTCCACCCGAGCCTCCCGACCACTCGCCCGTGGCGACCGCGTGGACGTAACGGTTCCGCCGGCCACGGCGGCGCGGACGCTGGCCCCCCACCCCATGGCCTTGAGCATCCGGTACGAAGACGAGTGGATGCTGGTCGTGGACAAGCCTGCCGGCTTGGTGGTGCATCCCGCACCCGGGCATTGGCACGACACCTTGGTGAATGCGCTGGTGGCGCGGGGCACGGGGCTGTCAGGCGGGGATGAGGGTCGGCCGGGGATCGTGCACCGCCTGGATAAAGACACCTCCGGCTTGCTGATCGTGGCCAAGAACGATGCCGCCCACCGGATGCTGGCGCGCGCTCTGGCGGCGCGGCGGGTGGATCGGGTCTATGCGGCCCTGGTGTGGGGACACGTGTCCCGCCCCCTGGTGGTGGACGCGCCGCTGGCCCGCCACCCCGTGGATCGCCGGCGCATGGCCGTGCTCGCGGGCGGCCGGCCAGCCCGGTCCGCGGTGGAGCAGGTGGCGCGGTTCGACGCCTGTGACCTGGTGCGGGTCACGCTCGAGACCGGCCGCACTCATCAGGTCCGAGTGCACCTGGCCCACGTGGGGCACCCGGTGGTGGGCGACCCGGTGTACGGGGGAGGGGGGCATCGGGGGGTGAGCGGCGCGGGCCGGTCCGGCGCCGCTGCGCTGGAACGGTCGGTGCCCCGCCAGGCGCTCCACGCGGCCTGGCTGTCCCTGCCCCATCCGGCGTCGGGCGACCGGGTTGAGGTCCGCTCAGAGTGGCCCGCGGATCTTCGCCCGGCTCTGGCCGCCGCGAGCGGTGATCCGCGATTGGTTGATCGGTCCGAGGTGCTGGACTATCTTGGCTTCTTCGAAAGCCGTTCATGACGGGCGGCTGGCGCGCGCGGCGCGCCCCGCCGGTTGACATCCCTCCGGCGCCCCTGGGCTTCGCGTCGCTTGGGGCGCCTCACCGTGGCTAATCCGGCGCGCAACCGTGGCTGACGGACCCCTGGCGGTGCTGTCTGAGCGTGACCTGACTGCTCTGCGGTCGTTCGCGCGCCGGATCGACCCGGCGGACGCCGGGGCGCATAACAACCTCGGTGTTCTGTTTTTCCGCAAAGGTCTGCTGGAGGACGCCGTCGCGGCGTTCGAGCAAGCGCTTGCTTTGGATCCGCGGCTGGACGTGGCGCGGCGCAATCTGGACCTGGCGCAGCGGCAGAATGGGCGGCTGGACCGCCGGGTGGCGGATCTGCGCGAACGCCTCCGGGTTGCCCCCGACGAGGTCGAAACCCGGCGTGAGCTCGCGCGAGCTTATCTGGCGCTGGACCAATACGACGCGACCATCGCGGAGTTGGAAGCCGTCCTGGCCCGAGCACCGGGCGACGCGGGAGCACCGGTTCAACTGGGCCTGGCCGAGAAAGGGCGCGGCAACCTGGCCGCGGCCACGGACTGGTTCCTGCGGGCGCGTGAGCGCGATCCCTCGAGCAGCGTGGTGCACGCCTGCCTGGGCGGCGTGTTGCACCAGCGAGGTCTGCTGCACGACGCGCTTGCGGCCCTCCAGCGCGCCGTGGAGCTCAACCCGGATCATGCGGATGCCCATCGGACGCTGGCCTTCGTCTTGGGCGACCTGGGGCGCCATGAAGAGGCGCGGGGGGCGACACGGCGCGCCCTCCAGTTGAATCCCGCGTTCGCCCGAGAGGACTCGACCTTGTCGCTGGAGGGCGGCCCGGCGCTCCGGCGGCGTACGTCGCGCGTGAGCGGAATTCAGATTGCGCCAGGGGCCGCGCTGGCCCATTACAGCCTAGGCCTGACGTTCCGCCAACGGGGGCATCACGCCGAGGCCCTCAAAGAGTACCGACTCGCTCTGGATGAAGGCGAAGATCGGCACCTTGTGCTGCCGGCGATGGCGGAGGTGCACCTGTTGCGGCGCGACTTCGCGGCCGCGTTGGAGCTGTATGAACGGCTCGTGGCCGAGACCGTCGATTCCCCCAAACTCTGGAACGAGCGCGGCGTGGTACTGCACCAGTTGGGGCGGCTGGAGGATGCGGTGGTCTCCTACCGTCGCGCCACGGAAATCGCCCCGGCGTACGCGCTGGCGCGCAACAACCTCGCGGTGGCGCTCTCGGTGGGTGGTCAGTACGAGGAGGCCGTGGACCAGCTGCGCCGCGTCTTGGAGGACCAGCCGCGGTGGGTAACCGCGGCGGTGAATCTGGGGTTGCTCTTGTCCCGGGCCGGGCGCCCCCAGCTTGCCCTGCAGGTCTACCGCCAGGCGTCCGAGGCGGAGCCGCCGTCGGCCGCCGCGTGGAACGGCGTCGGATTGGTGTTGAATGAACTGGGGCGGACGCAGGACGCGCGCAACGCGTTTGCCCGCGCGGTTGAAGCCGATCCCGATTCCGCCGAGGCGCATTACAATCTGAGCTTCGCCCTCTCGACGCTGGGCGATTTCGACTCGGCGCTGCGGGAGGTGACGCGGGCGCAGCAACTGGACCCCTACTACGTGCCGCAGAAGTTCCAGCTCGCCATCGACCTGCAGTTCGAGAACACCACCATCGCCGTCGCTCCGCAGATTTCGGGGGACGTGACGGCGGACTTGGCCCCCGGGCAGCTCACGCTGGACACCAGCGCCCTGGACGGCCTGTTCCGCGAGTTGGAGCGGCCCCGGGCACGGGCCAGCGGCGTCCGCCGGGAGGATACCTATGCGCTGGCGCGGGACTATCTCGCCAAGGGGATGCTTGAGCTGGCCAGCGCGGAAACGGCCCGGGCGGCGGCGGCGGGAGCGGATCCCGTGCCCGGGCACCTCTTGGCCGCGGAGATCTTCGTGCGGCGCGGCTTGCCGGGCGAGGCGCTGGAGCGGTTCCGCGCGGCGCTCGCCGCGGCGCCGACGCAGCGGGATGCCCGGCTCGGCGAAGTGCGGGCGCTCGCCGCGCTGGGGCGCGCGGCCGAAGGGCTGGAGAACGCGGAGGCCCTGGTCGGCGAGCAGCCGGAGGACGTGGATGCCATGCTGCTCCTGGGGACCTGCCGGTGGGCCGCTGGCAACCCGGCCGGGGCCCTCGATGCCCTCCGGCGGGCCCGCCAGCGCGCGCCCACGCGCGCCGACGTGCTGAAGCTGGAAGGCGAGATCGCGCTCGGCACCGGGAACCTCACCACGGCGCAGGAGGCGTTTGAGAACGCGCTGTCGCTGGATCCACGGTTTCTCCAGGTGCACGTGGCGCTGGGCCTGGTGCACGAGGCGCGGGAGGATTGGCCGGCCGCGGAACGGTGCTATCGCAACGCCCTGGATGTCCACCCTTCCTACGCGCAGGCCGCCATTGCGCTGGCGGACCTCTTCCGGCGCACCGGGGCGCCCCGAGCCGCCGTCAACCTGCTGGTGGACGTGTTGACCGCCAATCCTGCCGACGTGGGGGCCCTCTTGGCGCTGGGCCGGTCCCTGCTGGACGACAATCGCACCGAGGCCGCGCTGGAATCCCTGCGACGGCTGGTCGCGTTCGATGACCGGAACGCCGCGGGCCATTTCTTCCTGGGAATGGGGCTGGCGCGGCTGCGACAGTACCGCGAAGCGGTCCGGGCGTGGGAACGCGTGGTGAGCATTGACCCCTCCGGGCACCTGGCCCACCAGGCCCGCCGACACGCTCGCACCGCGCTGGACCTGCAGCATATCTTCCGGGCCGACGCGGCATAGCGCCATGGCGATCGAGGGCCCGCTCAAGGAACTCGGCATTCACGACGTCTTTCAGCTCCTCGACGTGAGTCGGAAGACCGGCGTGCTACGCATCGCGTCCCGGCTGCGCCAGAATCAGGGAACGGTCTACTTCGAGCAGGGCGCGGTCATCTACGCGGAGATCCAGAGCAATCCCCACCGGCTCGGCGAGCTGCTGGTCCGCGCGGGCACCATCACGCCCGCCGACCTGAGCCGCGCCGTGGATGTGCAACGCCAGGGAGATGGCCGGCGCATGGGCGAGATCCTGGTGGACATCGGCGCGGTCAGCGCGGCTGACCTGGAGCATCACGTCGGGGCCCAGGTGGAGGAGGTCGTCTTCGAGCTGATGAGCTGGCAGGAGGGGTACTTCTCGTTTCAGGAGGGTCTGCCGCCGGACATCGTCACCACCGGCGTGGTCCGCATCCCCACCGAGGCGTTGCTCATGGAGGCCGCGCGCCGGATTGACGAGTGGTCTCGTATCGAGGCCCGGATTCCCCACCTCGGACTGGTGCCGCGCTTCGCCGCGCCGGACGAAGCCGGGCACGGACAACTGGAGCTGCTGGCGGAGGAGTGGGAGGTTCTGGCGGCGATTGACGGGCAGGCGTCGGTGCGGGATATCGCGTCGGTCTTGGAGCGACCTGAGTTCGACGTGGCCAAGACGGTCTTTGGACTGGCCAGCGCCGGCGTCATCGCCCTGGAGGACGAGCTGGCGCACACCTTGGCGGCTTCCGGGGCTTCGGCGGATCTGCAGGAGCTCCTGGAGCGGGCGGAGCAGGCGTTGGCCACCCGGGACTTCGCGGCGGCGCGCGCGGCCGCCGAGGCGGCGGTGGCGTCCGATCCCCACGAAGCGGCGGCGCATCTCATGCTGGGCCGGGCGTGCGTGGCGCAGCGGCGCGACAGCGAGGCGGAGGAGCACCTGCGGCGCGCGCTCCGGTTCGATCCGCTCCTCGCCGACGCGCAGCGGTTGCTGGGGGACGCGCTGGCCCGGCAGGGGCGCTTCGGCGAGGCTGTGGAATGGTGGCAGCGATGGCTCGGGCTCGGTGCCGCCGTGCCCGAGCTGGCCGCCGAGGTGGACCACGTGCAGGAGGCGGTGCACGCGGCTCAGACGCTGGACCTGCTCCTCAAAGTCCCCCATGGCTGAGACCCTGCAGGCGCTCCAGGCGGAACTCCAGCGGGATGCGGCCAGTCTGGCATTCCTGCAGTTGGCGGAGGGGCTCCGCTTGCGCGGCGACTTGGACGGCGCGGCCCGGGTGGCCCTGGCCGGCCTCGAGCATCACCCCAATCTGGCGGATGCCCACGACGTCTTCGGCCGCATTCTCACGGACGCCGGGGACTTCGAGCGCGCCGCCGACGAGTGGAGCGTCGCTCTGGCGGTGGACCCGCGGCATGGTGGGGCGCACAAGGGTCTGGGGTTCCTGGGGTATCGGCGCGGCGACCTCGACGGCGCGCTGGATCACCTGGAGCTGGCGTTGGCTGCGGATCCCACGGATCGCAGCGTGGTCCAGGCCCTGCACGTGGTGCGGTCGGCCGCACAAGCGGCGGCCGCGGAGCCGCCGCCCGCCGAGCCGGAGACGCGAGTGCCCGGGGCCGCGGCCGGTCCCGCGCCGGCGGGCCCTCCTGCCGTCGAGCCGCGGGACCAGTTGCCGGGAACCGTGTTCGCCGGGTTCGAGGGCGGCGAACGGGGAATGCTGCTGCTCGACCCGCGCGGGCGAACGCTGGCCGGCGGTCTGCGGGATGGGAACGGCAGGGACGTGGCCGACGAGGTGGCCGCCTACCTCGCCGGCGTGTCCCAGGAGGCCGAGCGGACGGCCCGGCTTCTGGAGCTCGGTTCCTGGCGTTGGATCGCGGCGGAAGCGGAGGGTGGGACGCTCCATCTGTCCCGCCCCGCGGACGACGCCTTGTTGCTCCTGGCGCGGGACCGCAGTGTGCCCGCCGGCCGCATCGGGATCCTGGCGGCGCGGGCGGCAGACGTGGCGCGGCGCTGGTTGGAGGCGCAGCGGATATGAAGCCGGGATTCCGCTATGTGCTGGATGCCATCACGCGGATCCGCGGCGTGAACGGCGCCATCCTCGTGGCCGGGGAGGACGGTCTCATTGTGGCGGAGTCGCTCATGGAAGGCGTGCGCGGCAACGCGGTCGCCGCGCTGGCCGCCAGTCTGTATCAGCGGTTCCGTCGCGCCACGGAATTCGCGGGTGTTCGGCGGCCGGAATTCCTGCACCTCCAGGCGGCGGAGGGTTCGCTGCTGGTTGTTCCCGCGCCGAACGATGTTCTGGTCGTGGCGGTCGCCGCGGGCGATATCAATGTGGGGCTGGCGCGGTTGGAGATGATTCGGGCGTCTGAGGCGATTGCGTGACGACCACCCGAGCGGTCGATCCCTGGACGCTAGAGCCGCTCCGCCGGTTTGTGGCCGAGGCGGGCGCCCGGCTGGCGTTGCTGACCACGCCGGCCGGGCAGGTGATCGCGCAGCACGGTTTCACGCGGGCCGTGGATGTCATGGCGGCGGCCGCGTTGGGCGCGGCCATCGCGGCGTCCACGGCCGAGATCAATCGGATGCTCGCCGAGCCCACCTTCCGGGCGTTGGCCCACCAGGGAGTGCGCCACGGCATCTATCTCGCGAGCTTCGCCACGCCACGCGGACCCATGCTGGCCCTCGTGGTCTATGGGTTGGATTCGTCGATCGGGTTGGTGCAGTTGTTCTTCGAAGACCTCGTGCGGGACCTTGCGGCGGCCGCCCCCCTTCCGGAGGAGCGGCCCAAGACGGTGCTGGCCGCGGACTTCGAACGGGATCTCAACCAGAGCCTCGCCGCGCTCTTCGGACGGTAACGGATGTCCCTGGTCAACTTTACCACCCGCGAGATCACGTGCAAGCTCGTCTACTACGGGCCGGGCCGATCCGGCAAGACCACGAATCTGCAGTACATCTACGGTCGCGTTCCTGAGGACCGGCGGGGGCGAATGGTCTCGCTGGCGACGCAGACCGACCGGACGCTGTTCTTCGATTTCCTGCCCATTGAGCTGGGCGCCATTTCCGGATTCAAGACCCGTTTTCAGCTCTACACCGTACCCGGCCAGGTGTACTACAACGCCACCCGTAAGCTCGTGCTCCAGGGTGCCGACGGGTTGGTGTTCGTCGCCGACAGCCAGGCGCGCCAGCTGGACGAGAACATCGAGAGCATGCAGAACCTGCACGCCAACCTGCTCGAGCAGGGCATGGATATTCGGACGCTGCCCGCCGTGGTGCAATACAACAAGCAGGATCTTCCGGCGGATCTCGTCCTCACGCCGGCGGAGTTGGACGACGCGATCAACTTCCGGAACTGGCCCAGTTTTCCCGCGGACGCCTTGAAGGGCCAGGGGGTGTTCGAGACCTTGCGCGCGCTCTCGGAGCGGGTGCTGCGGCGACTGTCCGAGGCGGAGCCGAGCTGACGCGTGGATCTGAATCGGCAATGCCGCTTCGATACGTTCGTGGTCGGGCCGAGCAACCAGATGGCGGCCCAGGCGGCGCGCACCGTGGCGCAAAGTCCGGGCACGGCGTATAACCCGCTGTTTCTCTACGGTCCGACGGGTCTGGGCAAGACCCACCTCTTGATGGCCATCGGGCATCACGCCCGCGAGGTCGCCGGCTCCATCGCCGTTGAGTACCTGACGCTCGAGGAGCTCGTGGAAGCGCTCCACGCCGCGGTCGCCGCCGGGCAAAGTGACGCGTTCCGCCGGCGCTTCGCGGCGGTGGACGTGCTGCTGGTGGACGACGTGCAGTTCCTCACCCATCGGCGCGAGGTCCAGGCCGAGTTGCTACGGCTGGTGGGTGAGCTCCAGGGGGCGGGGAAACAGATCGTCCTGAGCAGCGATCGCCCCCCGGCGGAGATCGAGAACCTGGATGAACGGTTGATCCACGGGTTCCAGGGGGGCCTGATCGTGGATATCGGGCGTCCGGAGATCGCCACGCGGCTGGCGATTCTGGAGCGGCGCGCCCGGGACCGGGGCGTCCAGTTCGCGGCGGGTGTGCTAGAAGCCGCGGCGGGTCCCGACGTGGCCAATGTGCGCGAGCTGCTCGGCCTCCTCAATCGCCTGGTGGCATTCCAGGCCGTGAGTGACGAGCCGCTGAAAGCCGAGTCGGTGGCGGCGCTGCTGGGCGTGTCCGCCGTGGCGCCCGCGGCAGCCGTGGCGTCAACGCCCGCCCCAGGGGCGGCCGCCGCCGCCCCGCCGGATGAGTTTTCGTCCTTCTTGTCCGACATCACCAGCACGGTGACGCAGCAGGTTGAGGCGTGGCGCCGCCGTCTTGGTGAAACCATCCTGCGATGGGAGGGGGAGGGATATCGCACGACGCGCCTGGAGGAATTCCTCAAACGCGACACGCCCGTCGGGGCCGAAGCGGCTATCCGGAAGTTCGAGGCGGACGTCGAGCGCCTCCGTGTTCTTGAGGCCGAGATTATTCGACTCGATCCCCGGGCGGTCGGGGACGCCGTGTTCCGCAATCCGGACCGGCTCGGTGACGCGGAGTCGCTGGTGCAGCGCGCGCGCGACGGGCTCGCGCCGTTGCCGGGACCGTCACCGGTCTGGACCTTCGATGAGTATCTCCCCGGCGAAGTCAACAAGGTGGCGCTGCGGGCGGCACGCGCCGTTGCAGAGTCGCCAGGCACGCGGTTCAACCCGCTGGTGCTGGTGGGCCCAGCCGGCGTGGGGAAGACGCATCTCCTCCATGCGATCGGCAACGCGCTCGCCGCCTCTGGCGCGGTGATCGCCTGCTTGTCGGCCAGCGACTTCGCCGATGACTTGCTGGAAGCGCACGCCGCGGACCGCACCGAGGCCTGGCGCACCCGCCAGCGCCGCGCTGTGGCGTTGCTGCTGGACGACGTGCACCTCGTCGCCCGGCGCCCAGAGGTCGAGGAGGAGCTGTATCACTTGCTCAATCACATCCAGGCGCAGAAGGGACAGTTGGTGTTCACCATCAACGCGCTTCCCGGAGAAGTGGCGGGACTGGACCCACGGGTAGTGGCGCGTCTGGACGAGGGATTGCCGGTCACCGTGGCGCCCCCCGACCGTGAGCTCAGGCTGGCCATTGTGCGCCGGCAGATCGAGATCCGGGTCGGGACACCGGACCTGGATCTGGTGGAATACCTCGGCGCGCGCCCCGCCGAGTCCGTCCGCGTGGTCCTTGCCCTGGTGCAGCGGGTGCTGAGCGCCGCCGAGAGCCAGGGCGCAGTCCCCAGCGCGTCCCTGGCGCGCGAACTGCTGGAGGGGTCCATGCCCCGCCAGCGACGGCCCTCGGTGGGGATGCGTACCAGCGGCATCATCGTCTCTCCGACGGCCTCGGTGCGGAGCCGGGAGAAGTTCGTCTGGTTCTGGCCCGACGCCGCGGACCGCATTGTGGAGGAGTTGGACTGATGGCGATCCGGGGAAGCTTGAAGGAGGCGTCGCTCGCCGACGTGCTCCAGCTCCTGGCCCTGGGCCAGAAAACCGGCTGCCTCTCCGTGATCGATCGCAACAACATCGCCCACCTGTACTTCGAACGCGGCCGGATCTGCTACGCCTCCATTGTGAACCGCCGGGACCGCCTGGGTGATATCCTGGTGAAGAACGGACGTATCTCGCAGAACCAGCTGGAGCGAGCCATCGCCCGGCAGGAGCAGGAGCGGGAGAAACGGCTGGGAGAGCTGCTGATTGACGAAGGCGCTATCTCGCGCAGTGACCTGGAGCATTACATGCGCGTGCAGATTCAGGAGGCGGTGTATTTCCTGTTCACCTGGACCCGGGGCACGTTCAATTTCGAGACGGACCTGCGGCCCGAGGGCCAGGACGTCCTGGTCTCGATCAATCCCGAGTCATTGCTGCTGGAAGGCGCCCGCCGGGTTGACGAGTGGAGCCTGATCGAGAAGAAGATCCCCAGTTTCGATCTGGTGTTCAGCGTGGACGCGGACCGTCTGGCCGGTTCGGACGTGGAGCTCACCGAAACGCAGCGACGCATTGTGCCCCTCATCGACGGCCAGCGGGACGTCCAGCACGTGATCGAGGAATCCGGACTCGGCGAGTTCGAGGTGGGCAAGGCATTGTTCGGGCTGATCACGGCCGGATTCGCCCACCGCATCGGACGCAGCCACGCGGTGGCGGCCGACGGGACCGATGCCCGGGTGGAGGAGCATCGCAACCTGGGTCTGGCGTTCTACCGGACCGGGATGTTGGACGAAGCCAGCCGGGAATTCCGGCGGGTGGCCGAGCTCCGACCCACGGACGGCAGCGCCTACTTCTACCTGGGGTTGGTGGCGCTGAAACAGGCGCGCTGGGAGGAGGCCGCGGAGCTGCTATCCCAGGCCGCGGAACGCGGCGGTGAGCGGCCCGCCGTGCTGCATAATCTGGCGTATGCGCTCGAGCGCACCGGACGCCTGGATGAAGCGGAGGCCATGTTCGGTGATGCCGCCGCGCGGGCTCGGCACGACGCGCGGCACCTGCTGGGGTGGGGCATCGCCGCGCTCCAGCGGGGGGACCCGCAAGTCGCGGCCGGCCGCCTGGACCGCGCCCGCGAAGTCTGGGGCAACGAGTTGCCGGCCATCTGGTATTGGGCGCGCGGCCTGGCCGCCGCGGCGGATGGGGAATTCCCCGAGGCGGAGCGCCTCACGGGTGAGGGCCTGGAGCGCTTCCCCCACCACGCCATCCTCCAGAACAACCTCGCCGCGCTGGTGGAGATCGGGGGCGATCTGGAGCGAGCCCAGGAGTTGATTGACGCGGCGCTGGCGGATGATCCATCGGTCCCGCAGCTGTCCAAGAACTTCGGAGACTTGCTCTACCGGTCGGGCCGGTATGATGATGCGTGGGAGGCCTACAAGCGGGCCGTAAAGCTGCAGCCGGACTTGGGAGACGACGTGTACTTCAAACTGGGTAACATCGCGTACAAGCGGATGGACCGGGACATGGCGGGAATGTTGTGGCGCCAGGCGCTGGAGCTGAACCCCGGACACGAGCTGGCCCGCACCAACCTGGAGACGCTGAATGCGGTGGCCTGAGCGCGCGACGCGCGGCGGGGGCCGGAGCCCGGGGGCATGAGCGATTCCATCGCCGCGGCCTTGCGCGCCTCGTATGCCGAGATCACCAAGAAGCTGGACCTGCCGCACACGCCGGAGAGCCGGGAAGCCGTCAAGCGGGACATCATCGCGTTGTTCAAGACGGTGGACCAGGCCATCATGGATCTCGGAGCGTTGAAAGAAGACATTCGCACCCTGGTGGACCGGTACAAGCAGCTCTCGCAAGGCGAGACCGGGACGCAGGCGCCGCAGTTCACCGGAGCGGTCCCCGTCCTCCACGCCGATCACATTGGCGCTTCCACGTTCATTCAGAAGGGCTGGAGCCTGATCTCGCTGGGTGACTATCCGGGCGCCATCCAGGCCCTGTCCAAGGCCCTTACCCTCTCCCCGGGAGATTCCCAGGCGGAATCGCTCCTGGGGTGGGCCCAGATGTTGGCCGAGGATTATGACAGCGCGCTGGCCACCCTCCAGAAGGTGCTCACCAAGGAGCCGGCCAACTCGCTGGCCCGGATCAATCTGGGGTACGTGTGTCTCAAGAAGCGGCTGTTTGGTGAAGCCATTGAGCACCTTTCCAAGGCGATCCGTCTGGACAACGACAAGAAAGCGACGCTGTACGCCCATTACTACCTGGGCCTGGTGTACTTCGAGCGTGAGATGTTCGAGGATGCCGAGACGTTCTTCCGCAAGACCCTGCAATTGGGCCCGAACCTGATCGAAGCGTACTACGAGCTGGGTCGCTCCTTCTGGTTCGCCGGAGATCCGGAGGCGGCCAAGCAGGCGTGGGAGGACGGCTTCAAGGCCAACAAATTCAATCCGTGGGGCAAACGCTGCAAGGAAACGCTCGATCTCGTCGCCCAGGGCCACGAGCCGCCCCGCTCCTGACGCTGGTCCTGGTTGGCTCCGTGCCCCAGGGGCCAGCGGTGGTGCAGGTGGGCGGCGCCGCGGCCGTGTACTGGCGGGGCCACGAGGGGCTCGCGACCGCGCTGGCCGAGGCCGCCGACCGCGCGGGGCCGTGGCCCGGGCTTCCCGACTCGATCCGTCCCGCCGTCCGCATCCTGATCGCCGGGTCCCAGACTCAGTTCGATTCGCTGGTGGCGGGACGCCTGCCGTCGTGGGGAGCCGGGGCCGCCTTTCCGGGTATGAGAACGGTAGTGGTGCTGGCGGGGCGGGATCCCTTTCGAGTCCTCCAGCATGAGTTGGCGCACGTCGCGCTGCACGCCGTGGTGCGTGGCCCGCCGCTCTGGCTAGACGAGGGGTACGCGGCCCGGGCCGCCGGCGAGTGGGATCGCCTCGCGGCGCTGCGAGTGAACTGGATCGTGGCCCTCGGTCGGGTACCGCCGCTGCGGGGCCTGGCCGTCGAGCTGCGGGGTGGGGCGGCGCAGGCGGAGGTGGGCTACGCATTGGCCACCAGCGCCGTGCTCTTGCTGGAACGGATGGGTGGGGAACGCGGCTTGGCCCCGTTGCTGGCGGCGTTGGCGGCCACGGGCGATCTGGATCAGGCGCTCCGACAAACTCACGGCGTGAGCCTTGATCAGTTCGAGCGGCGGTGGCGGGAAGATCTGCGCCGGCGCTTTGGATGGCTTGCGCTGGCGGGCTCGTTCACGGCCTTGTGGACGGCAGTCCTGGCGGTGGTCGGGAGCGTATGGTTGCGCCGCCGGCGGCGTGACGCCGTCAGGCGGGCGGCGCTCGAGATTGGGTGGCCCGTTCCCGCGGATGAACCCGGGGCAAGTGCTTGACGGACATGGACCTGGCAGTTAGCCTGAAACCTTATGCCGGAAAAAGAGATGTTGTCCGGGCGCTTGCGATTTGGACGAGTCAATGCTGGGTTGCTAGGCGCGGCGGTCATCTCGCTTGGTGTGGGGTATTACCTGTTGGCTCAAGGGTCAACCGGGCTTGCCCCCATACTCCTGGTGCTCGGGTACTGCGTGCTGTTTCCGCTGGGGTTGGCACTGTAGCGTTCCGGGCGAATAGCTCAGTTGGCCTAGAGCGCCTGCCTTACACGCAGGAAGTCGGGGGTTCGAATCCCTCTTCGCCCATGCGGTGGCCGGATCGCGAAGGGGGCGGCTCCGGTGCAGGACGTGACGGTCACAAACTGGAGGGACGGACGGTGCAGCAGATTTGCCGCAAGCTGATCGCGCTCGGGTGGATTGTCGGGTTCGCCGGGACGTTCATCATCCCTGCCTCCGCGGGGGCGCAGACGCGGCCGCAAGCCCAGCAGCTGGACCGCCTCCTGGTGCTCACTCCGGTGCCGGTGGACCCCGGGGATTCCATCCTGGCGGTGGCGGTCGGCGACGAGTTCCGGTCCCGCCTTGAAGGCAAGACCAGGCGCCAGATGAGCGTGGTACCCAAGGACCGGATCGGCGAGGCGCTGGAGGCGTCCGGCTTCAGCCGTGAGGCCATGCTGGATCCTTCGGCCTCCGAACAGCTCGCCCGTTTCCTCCAGGCAGACGCCTACATCGTCGGCCGGCTGGAACAGAACTCGGCACCGCAAGCACACCTGCGCATGGTGGATATCCGGCGCACCGGTCTCTCGGGATGGGTCCACTTCACCGCGCCGACGGGTGCTACGCCGAAGGATATCGCCGAGGGCCTGGCGAGCCAGATGGACGCGCAGTTGCGGGCCGCGAGCGCCGCGCGCGACTGCGTGGATCGGCGGGACCGCCGGGACTACAGCTCCGCCAAGGATCGCGCCCGCCGCGCGTTCGAAGCCGTGCCCAATCATCCGTCCGCCGCCATGTGCCTGGCTATCGTCTTTGAGGCGGCGCGGGAGCCGGTGGACAGCCAGATCATGGCGCTCGAGATGGCCCTGAAAGGCGACTCGATCCATACCCGCACCTACGAAATGCTGGGGCGCCAGTACCAGGTAAAGGGCGACACGCTGAAGGCCGCCGAGATCTACCAGCAGCAGCTGGCGGCGGATCCTACGGACAGCCGGCTCCGCACGGGTGTGGTGGCCCTGCTGATCACCCAGAAGCAATACGAGCAGGCGCGGGCCCTGGTGGACGAGGGTCTCAAGGCCAATCCGACGGATGTGCAGGCTCTCCAACTGAAGGTGCGTGCCTGCAAGGACGGGTCGCTCTGGCCCTGTCTGTTGGAGGCCAACGCGGCGCTCTATGAGCTGGACTCGAGCCTGACGGGCAATGCCCAGTTCTATCTGGAGACCTTTGGGGCGGCCCAGGCGGCCAACGACACCGCCGCCATGCTCCGCTGGTCCGGCGAGGCGGTGCGCCGGGTTCCCGATAACGTCATTTTCTGGCGCGCGCGGGCCAACGCGCTGAAGACCGCCGGCCAGGACGACTCGGCGCTGGTGGCATACGAGCGGATCGCGGCGCTCGATCCCAGCGATATCGCCAGTCCGTTGCAGATCGCCGAGATCATGATGGCCAGTGTGGTCATTGACACCACGGTACCGCTGGACACGGCGCGGCTGGCGCAGGTAGACGCGCTTCTGTCGCGCATCGCCGCCTTGCGAACCACCCCCGCGGGTGGGTCCAGCGACACCGCCGTGTGGACCAACGTGGCGGCGCGTTACCTCCAGCCGGGTGCGCAGCTGGTGCAGAAGCGGGTGAGTTTCCCGTTAGGGGTCTACTGGCTGGAGCGCGCCGTGAAATACGACGTGAGCCGCCAGCTCTCTACCCAGGCGAACTTCTTCCTGGGCCTGGGGTATTTCTTCCAGTTGGGAGAGGTAGATGCCCGGTTGCGTGAGACCAAGTCCTGCGCCATGGTGACGCAAGAAGCGGATATGGTCGCCAAGGCCAAGGCGGCGATGACCGCCGGTGCGAGTCTGCAGCAGGCCACCGCCAATCAGATCCTCCAATACTTGGGGCAGTATGAGGGCCTGATCCCCAGCTACAAGCAGAGCTTCAAATGTCCCTGAGACGAGACGGCGCTTGAACCGACGCGGCGGGGGGCATAGCTTTCCGCCGCGTCTTCATTCAGGGGCTGTAGCTCAGCTGGTTAGAGTGCCGGTCTGTCACACCGGAGGCCGCGGGTTCGAGTCCCGTCAGCCCCGTCTTGGTCCGAACGCGACACTGCAGCGGCTCCACGGCGTGCTCCGTGGGGCCGTTTCTCATTGCTCTCCACGCCGATGACGGTGCAGTCGGGCTTCCACGCGCCCGTCCTGGCTGAGGCGGTCGGGGAACTCGCGGTGGGAAGCCGGCGGGCGGTAGACGGCACCGCCGGTGGCGGGGGGCACACGGAAATGCTGCGGGATGCCGGAGCGCTGGTGCTGGCGGTGGATCGCGATCCCGAGGCGGTGGCCGCGACGCGCGCCCGGCTGGGTGCGGCCGCGTCGGTGCGTCAGGGTACGTTCGCGGATCCGGCCATGCTCGCTGAGATCCGGGCGTTTCAACCGGACCTGGTCCTGCTGGACCTGGGCGTGTCGTCACGGCAGCTCGATACCGATGCCCGGGGGTTCTCCTTCCGCCGGGGCGTACCGCTCGATATGCGAATGGACCCCACGGGCAGCCCTACCGCGGCGGGACTCTTGAACCGGTTGCCGGAGAGCGACCTGGCGCGCGTGTTCCGGGAGTTCGCCGACGAGCCTCGCGCCCGGCGACTGGCACGGGCGATTGTGGCGCGGCGCGCCCGCCACGCCTTCACGGTGAGCGACGACCTGGTGGCCGCCATCCGAGGCGCTCTGGGTCCCCGCACCGGCCCGGCCGATTTCGCCCGATTGTTCCAGGCGTTGCGCATGGAGGTGAACCAGGAGCCCACGCAGCTCGAACGGGCCCTGCCGGCCCTGCGGGACGCGCTGGTCCCGGCGGGGCGCCTCCTGGTGATCGCGTACCATTCCGGCGAAGACCGGCTGGTCAAGCACGCCTTTCGGGAATGGGCGCGGACCTGTATTTGCCCACCGCGACAGCCGGTGTGCATCTGCCGCGGCCGCCCTCTCGGGACCGTTGATCCCCATCGTCCCGTCCGTCCGGCTCCGGCCGAGACGGCGGCCAACCCGCGCGCGCGCAGCGCCACCTTGCGCGGCTTTCGGATGGCCGATGCCTAAAGGGCGAGTTTGGGTGGCGGGGTGGTTAGTGTTCGTGCTGGCCATCCTGGCCTGGGTCGTCGCACGGCAGACCTCCGGGGTCGTGACGGCCACGGCGCTGGGCTCGTTGCGCGACGAACGCGCCACGCTGGAAGCGCGCGCTGCCGATCTGGTCGCGCGCATTCGGGACGCCCGGAGCCGCCGCGTCCTCATTCCGCGCGCCGAAGCACTCGGGCTGCGGCTGCCATCGGACTCGGAGATTGTCATCCTGCAGACCCCGGCACGACTCCCGCCCCGGTAGGAACGCATGGCGAAGCCGCTCACCCGGTTGCGTGTCGTTCAGGTGGCCTTTGCCGCGGGCCTGGTGGCGGTGCTGGCCCGGGCCGTCCAGGTGCAGCTGGTGGAGGGGGCGGCGCACCGCGCCACTGCGCGGGCGCAGCGCACCGAGGGCGTCGTTCTCCCGGCTCGGCGGGGCGCCATCTTCGACCGGCAGGGCACGCCCCTGGCCGTGTCGCGCGACGTGTATCACGTGGGCGTGGCCCCCAACGAGTTGGTGGACCGCCGGCGGGATGCCGCGATGATCGCGCGGGCCTTGCGGGTGCCGCTCGGGACGGTGCAGCGAGGGTTGCGCCGCCCGTACGCGTACCTCCATGGTCCCTTTACCGCGGCCCAGGTGGCGTCTCTGCGGCGGGTGCGTGGTGTGCACCTGACGTCGGAGCTGGAGCGATTTTATCCTCGGCCCGATCTGGCCCGCGTGGTGATCGGACGACCTGCGGGCGACGGCCGGCCCGCCAGTGGCGTGGAGCGCGTGTTTGATTCGTTGCTGGTGGGGACGCCAGGGAGTGCCGTCGTGCTGCGGGACCGGCAGGGGCGGCGCTACGAATCCCCGGCCCGGCTCGGGGCCTTTCCGAGGGCAGGATCCGACATCTACCTGACGGTGGATGCCGAGCTGCAGGACATTGCCGAAGGCGCGCTGATTGATGCCATCGAACACTACGAAGCGGACGGCGGCGACGTGGTCATCCTGGAGCCGGCCACCGGGCATGTCCTGGCCCTGGCCTCGCGCCGCGCCGGCGGGGCAACTCCTCCGTCGGCTCTTACTTCCGTGTTCGAGCCCGGCTCGACGGCCAAGCTCTTTGCGGCGGCGGCCTTGCTCGAGGCCGAGCTGGTCAGCGAGGACGAGTCGGTCTGGGGCGAGCGTGGCACCTACGCCATGCGATACCGGGTGGTGCATGACGATCATCCCGAAGAGTGGATGACGCTCCGCCGGGCGATCGAGGTTTCCAGCAACGTGGGGGTCGTGAAATTTGGCGAGCGCCTCTCTCGCGAGCAACAATTCCTGATGCTGCGCGCGTTCGGCTTGGGCACGGTGACGGGGGTCGAGTTCCCGGCGGAGGCCCGGGGCGCGCTTCCCCGGCCTGACACCTGGAGTGGCACCACCGCGGCGAGCCTGGCGATGGGGTACGAGGTGTCCGTGACGCCGCTGCAATTGGCGCAGGCGTACGCCGCCGTGGCGAACGACGGCGTGCTGATGAGGCCGACGCTGCTTCTAGAGGTGCGCTCGCAGGACGGGAAGCCGATCTATCGGCCGGTGCCGGAACCGGTGCGGCGCGTCGTGCGCCAACCGGTCGCCGCCGCGCTGCGTTCCATGTTGCGGGGCGTGGTGTACCAAGGCGGCGGCACCGGTACCACGGCGGCCCTCACCAGCGTGGACCTGGCGGGCAAGACCGGTACGTCGCGTCGCGCGGGTCCCCGCGGGTACGTGAGTGGGGAATACACGGCAACGTTCGCGGCCCTGTTTCCGGCCGAGCACCCCCAGATGGTGCTGGTGGTGAAGCTCGACGATCCGCGCGGCGCCTATGCCCGGCTCAGCGCGGCGCCCGTCACTCGGCGCGTGATCGAGCAGGCACTCGCGGCCCGGACGCCGGCCATAGACCGCGGGCGCCTGGCTGCGGCGGCAACAGCCGCGCCCCCATCGGTGGGCGCGGGAAGCGCGCCTTATCTGGTGTCTTGGCCCGCCGAGCCGGGCGCCGCGACCCCCGCGACGCGCACCGTGCCCGATGCCGCAGGGCTGGCCCTGCGCGCCGCTGCCCGCGTGGTGCATCGCGCGGGCTTTCAGGTGCGGTTGCAGGGCTGGGGTCAAGTGGTGCGCACGATCCCCGCGGCGGGAAGCCAGGCGCCCACGGGCAGCGTCGTCAGGCTGATCGCTCAGCCCGAGCGCGGGTCGTGACGACACTCCAGGACATCACCGGGGCGCTGCACCGGGCCGGACTCCTGACCGCAAGCGCCGAGGCGGCCCCCGTGCTGGGCGGCGTCACGGAGGATTCGCGCCGGGTACGTCCCGGCGATTTGTTTTGCGCCGTCCGGGGCAGTGCGGCCGACGGGCACACCTTCCTGGGTGACGCGGTGCGTCGGGGCGCGGTGGCCGCGCTCGTGGCGGAACGCAGGTCCCACGCATTGCCGCAAGTCGTAGTGACCGATACGCGGCAGGCCGTCGCCGTCGCGGCCGCACGCTGGTATGGGAACCCGGCCGCCGAGCTCCGCCTGATCGCGGTGACGGGCACCAACGGGAAGTCCACCACCGTGGCGCTGATTCGCCACTTGCTCAACCATCGGGGCGACGTCGGGTCGGTAGGAACATTGGGAGCGTTCGACGGCGCGGGGGCCAGTGTCGCCCCGGATCAAGTGCTCACCACGCCGGGGGCCGTGGAGCTGCACCGCATCTTCCGCGCGCTCCGAGAGCGTGCCGTGACGACGTGTGTCATGGAGGCGTCATCCCACGCGTTGGACCAGCAGCGGTTGGCCGGCCTGCGGTTCGGCACGGCCGTCTTCACCAACCTGACGCACGATCATCTCGACTACCACGCCGATCTGGCGGCCTACTGCGCCTCCAAGCTCTCCCTGGTGGAGCTGGTGGAAGCCGGAGGGACGGTCGTGGTGAACGCCGACGACCGGGCGTGGGCGGCGATGCCGGTGCGCCCGGGACAGCGCCTGCTACGGTTTGGGCGGAAAGCCAACGCCGACATCCATCCGCGGCGTGCGGTGCCTGACGCCACGGGCACGGATCTCGAGCTCCAATTTCCCGACGGCGTGGCGCAGGTCCGCCTGCCGTTGCTAGGCGATTTCAACGTGGCCAACGCGCTGGGCGCGGCGGCGGCCGCGTGGTCCGCCGGCGTGGTCCCGGATCAGATCGCGACCCGGCTTGCCACGGTGCCGCAGGTAGCGGGCCGCATGGAGCGAATCGGAGGGAACGGTTTCATGGTGCTCCGGGACTATGCCCACACTCCGGACGCACTGGAACGGGTGATCGCGAGCTTGCGGCCAGTGACGCCGGGCCGCTTGGTCGTCGTCTTCGGCTGCGGGGGAGACCGGGATCGCCGCAAGCGTCCCCTCATGGGCCAGATCGCCGCCCGGGGAGCGGATATCGCCGTGGTGACCTCAGACAACCCGCGTACTGAGGACCCCGACCGCATTATGGACGAGATCGAGGAGGGCATGGACGGGGTCGCGCACCTGCGGGTGACCGATCGCCGCGAGGCTATCCGGCGGGCCGTGGCGCTGCTGGCCCCCGGTGACTGCCTCCTGCTCGCCGGGAAGGGCCACGAGACCTATCAGGTGGTGGGCACCACACGTTACCCCATGGATGAGCGCGACCTGGTACGGGATGCGCTGGCGGCGAGGGCGGGGTGAGTCGGTGGACCAGTGCCCGCGTGGGAGAGATCTTGGGCGCGCGCCCCGCCCGCTCGGTGATGTTCTCGGGGATCGGGACCGACACGCGAGAACTGAAGCCGGGCGCCTTGTTCGTGGCGCTGTCGGGTCCGCGGTACGATGGCCACACCTTTCTGGGGGCGGCGCTCCAGGCCGGTGCCGCCGGTGCCGTTGTGCGGCGGGGCACGCCCGCCGTGGAAGGGCTGGTGCTTTTCGAGGTGGACGACCCGTTGGTCGGACTCGGGCGCCTGGCGCGCGCTCGGCGACGGGACATCGCCGGTCCGGTCGTGGCCGTGACCGGCAGCAACGGCAAGACAGCCACCCGGACCATGCTCGTCGCCGCGCTCAGCACGCGCTTCCGCACCCACGCCACGCGCGACAACCTCAATAATCTGATCGGTGTGCCGCTCACGGTCCTGGGCGCGCCGGAGGCGTGTGAGGCGCTGGTGGTGGAGTGTGGGGCCAGCGTGCTGGGCGAAGTGTCGCGGCTCCGGGAGATCGTGGAGCCGTCCATGGGCGTGATCACCAACGTCGCGGAGGCGCACCTGGAAGGGTTCGGCGACTTGGACAGCGCGGTGCGAGAGAAAGTGGCCTTGCTGGAAGGGGTGGCCAGCGCGCTCGTCGGATTGGTGCCGCCGGGCCTCGCCGCGGCCGCACGCGGCCGCGCGCCGCGGGTGATCACGGCGGGGCTCGCCCCCGAGGCTAACGTCCATCCTGAGCGCTGGAAGCTGGATGCCACGGGCCGCCCGGAGCTGACGTTCCGCGGTCACACCATGCGGCTGCCGCTCCTGGGGCGGCACCAAGCCGAGAACGCGATGTTGGCGGTCGCGGCCGCCGTCGAGCTGGAACTCGAGCTCCGCAGCGTCGCGCAAGCACTGGCGGACGTCCGGCTGCCCCATGGACGCGGTGAGCTCATCGAAGCCGGCTCGTTGCTGGTGCTTCATGACGCCTACAACGCCAACCCCGCGTCGCTGCTGGCGGCCCTGGAGACGGCGCGGGCGGCCGCGGGTGCGCGGCCGCTGGTGATTCTGGTGGGCTCCATGCTGGAGCTGGGCCCCGCCAGCCGCAAGCTCCACGAGCAGGCCGCGGACACCATCGTGGCGGCCGGTCCGGCGCTGGTCGGCGCGGTTGGTGAGTTCGTGCCGGCGTTCAAGCGGCACGCAAAAGCGCTCGGCGCGCGGCTGGTGACGGCCGAGGACGCGGACGCCCTCGGCCGCGCGGTAGCCCCTCGACTGGAGGGACGAGAGTTTATCTTGCTCAAAGCATCCCGGGGCATGCAGCTTGAGCGCGCGCTCGCCCACCTGCTCCACGGCCGGGAGACTTAGAGAGTGCTGTACCACCTGCTGGCTCCGCTTGCCCGCGACGGCGGCTTCTTCAACCTCTTCACCTACATCACCTTCCGGGCAGCCGGGGCGGCGGTCACCGCGATCCTGATGGCGCTGTTCGTGGGCCCGCTGGTGATTCGGCACCTGCGCGCCCATAAGGTCGGCCAGGTGGTGCGCGCCGAGGGCCCGGCGACCCATGAAGGCAAGCGTGGCACCCCGACCATGGGGGGCCTCATCATCCTCTTGGCGACGGTGGTCCCCACGCTGCTTTGGGCGCAGCTCACCAATCGCTACGTCTGGGTGTGCGTCATCGCCACCGCCTGGATGGGGACCATCGGCTTGGTGGACGACTACCTCAAGGTGGTCTCCGGCAAGTCGCGTGGCCTGGTGGCCCGTTACAAGCTGGTAGGGCAGGTCACGTTCGGCGTGGCCCTGGGCAGCTACTTGATCCTCGCCCCCCTCGCGGCCAATCTCCCGCCCACCAGCACCACGCTGCCATTTTTCAAGTACGTCTTGGTGGTGCTTCCGACGGTGGCCTACGTGGCGTTCGTGACGTTTGTCATTACGGGGGTCACCAACGCTGTCAACCTCACGGATGGCCTTGATGGCCTGGCCACCGGCCTCACGGTAATCGCGGCGGGCGCCTTCGCGATCTTCGCGTATCTCTTCGGCCGGGTGGACGCGTCGGAGTACTTGCGGGTCTACTATCTGCGTGGGGCCGGGGAGCTTTCCATTTTCTGCACGGCGTTGGTGGGTGCGGCGCTGGGGTTTTTGTGGTTCAATGCCCATCCGGCCGAGGTCTTCATGGGAGATACGGGCAGCCTGGCCATCGGTGGGGCGTTGGGTACGGTAGCCATCCTGTTGAAATCGGAGTTGTTGTTGTTGCTGGTGGGGGGCGTGTTCGCCGCTGAGACGCTGTCGGTCATCATCCAGGCCAGCGTGTTCCGCTGGCACCGCGGCCGGCGGGGGCGGGAGTATGCCGAGCAGCACCGGGTGTTTCGGATGGCGCCGTTGCACCATCACTTTGAAAAGCTGGGCTGGGCCGAGCCCAAAGTAGTGGTGCGGTTCTACATCGTCGGTATCCTGTGCGCGCTGCTGGCGCTGTCCACGCTCAAGATCCGGTAATCCCGGCCGAGTGGCGGGCAGGGGAAGTGGCCGTGATCGGGCTCGCCCGGACTGGCGTGGCCGTCACCCGGTGGCTGGCCGGGCAAGGCGTCGCGGTGTACGCCTCCGACGCGGCGGATACGCCGGCGATCCGCGCAGCGGCGCAGGGGCTGGCGAGCCCGCAGGTGCACGCGCAGTGCGGCGCGCACGACCTGGATCGCATTCGTCGCGCGGCGGCCGTGATCGTCTCACCGGGCGTTTCACCGTCGGCCCCGCCGGTCGCCGCTGCGCGAGCCGCCGGGCTCCAGGTCGTAGCGGAGCTCGACCTGGCCGCGCGTGCCCTGGCCCCCGCCAGGCTCATCGTGGTCACCGGGACCAACGGGAAGAGCACCACCACCGCCCTGATCGGGCACCTCCTGGCTGCCGCGGGGCGCTCGGCCGTGGTGGGCGGCAACATCGGGCGGCCTCTGATCGAGTTCGCCGGGTCGTCGCCCGAGTGGGCCGTGGTTGAAGCATCGTCCTTTCAGCTCCATGACGCGCCTCACTTGGCTCCCACCGTCGGTGTGCTCACCAACCTGGCGCCCGACCATCAGGATCGGTATGCCGGCGTGGCGGACTATTACGCGGACAAACGGCTCCTGTTCCGCAACGCCGCACCGGATTCCACCTGGGTACTCAACGCGGACGATCCGGCAGTGGTGGAGCTGGCTCGGGGCGTGCCGGGGACGCGGCGGACGTGGAGTCTCCGAGGCCGGGCAGATGCGTGGTGGGACCGCTCCACTGGCGTCCTCATGCTGGGCCGTGATCCCCTGCTGCCGCGCGACCGGCTTCCGCTCCTAGGCGATCACAACGTGGGAAACGCCTTAGCGGCTGCGTTGGCGGCGGTCGCGGCCAGCCTCGGCGCGCTGGCCGTTGGTGGCGGGCTGGCCTCCTTCCAAGGGTTGGCGCACCGGTTGGAATCGGTGGGTGAGGTCAACGGCGTCCTCTGGATCAACGACTCCAAGGCGACCAACATCGCCTCTACCAGTGTCGCCCTGCGTGCCATGACGCGTCCGTATGTGCTGATCCTGGGTGGCCGCCACAAAGGCGATCCCTACACACCGCTGGCGCCCTTGCTGGCAAACGGCTGCCGGGGGATTGTGGCCTACGGCGAAGCCGCACCGCTGGTAGTTCGCGACCTGGGGACAGTGGCCGAGACGCACGCGCGGGGGCCCTTCGCGGAGGCCGTCCACCAGGCGGGCCGGTTGGCACGGGCCGGGGACGCGGTGTTGCTGTCGCCCGCTTGTTCCAGCTTCGACCAGTTCACCAGCTACGAGGAGCGCGGCGCGACCTTCCGGCGCTGGGTTGAATCGCTGTGACCGGAGCGGGGCAGCCGACGCTTGGCGGGTGGGAGTCCCGCCTGCTCGCGGTGGTCACGGCCACGCTCATCGTGTTCGGCATCGCGGCCGTGTACGGCGCGTCGAGCCTGGTGGCCGTTCAGCAGGGCGAGGCGGGAGCGGCTTTTGCGCTGCGCCAACTCGCCGGCGCGGCCGCGGGTGGCATTGTTTTCCTTATCGCCGCCCGGGTGGACTACCACGTGTGGCAACGGGTGGCGTGGCTGTTGGTGGCGGTGGCGGCCGGGGCGCTGGCCATGCCGTACCTGCCCGGGGTCCGCGCCCTGGCGCCGGAAATCAACGGGGCACGCCGTTGGATTGATCTGGGCTGGGTGATGGTGCAGCCGTCGGAGTTCACCAAGTACGCGGTCGTGGTGTGGACCGCCATGCTGGCCACCAAAAAAGGTGACGGCGTGCGCCAGTTTCGCCATGGCCTCCTGCCGTTCCTGGTGATCATTGGCCCCATCAGTGCGCTGGTGCTGTTCCAGCCCGACCTGTCGACGGCCCTCGACATCGGACTGTTGGCGGGCATCGTTCTGTTCACAGCAGGCGCCCGCATAGGCCATTTCCTGCTCCTCGGAGTGGTGGCCGTGCCGTTGCTGTGGCGCGAGATTGTCACCGTGCAGTATCGCCTCTCGCGGGTGCTCACGTTTCTCAGTCCCGGCGGTGACGCCCAGGAGTCGAGCTGGCAGATCACCCAGTCGCTGATCGGGATGGGCGCGGGACAGGTGTTCGGCGTGGGCTTCGGTGAGGGACAGCAGAAGCTCGGGTACCTGCCGTACGCTTACTCGGATTTCATCTTCAGCACCATTGGCGAGGAGTGGGGCTTCGTCGGCGTCTGCCTGATCACGCTCCTGTTCGCGGTGTTCATCGGCCTGGGGTTCCGCATCGCCCGCGCAGCGCAGGACTCGTTCGGGATGCTCTTGGCGGTTGGTCTGACGGTGCTGGTGGGCGCGGCGGCCATCTTGCACATGGCGGTCACGTTGGCGATCGTCCCTACCACGGGTTTGCCGCTTCCTTTCATTTCGTACGGCCGGTCCAGCCTCATGATCTCGTTGTTAGCCACGGGCGTGCTGGTGAGCATCGCATCGCCGCGTCGCGTCACGCCCTTCCGGGGCCGTCCCGGTCCGTGAGGATCGTCATCGCCGGCGGCGGAACGGGAGGGCACCTGATGCCCGCGCTCGCCATCGCCGAGGCGCTGTGTCTCATCCAGTCCGACGTTGAGCCCGTGTTGATCGGCGCGCGCCGTGGTATCGAGGCGACGATCCTGCCCGCCCGGCCTTACCGGTTCCATCTGCTGCCGGCGGAACCGCTGTATCGCCGGCAGTGGTGGAAGAACGCTCGCTGGATGGTACTGGCGCCGCGCTTGTACGCGGCCGGCCGCTCCGTGGTGGAGCAGGAAAAGCCGGCCGTGGTGGTGGGGACGGGTGGGTACGCCGCCGCGCCGGTCCTGCTGGCGGCGTGGCGGCGAGGGTTGCCGCTGGTGTTGCAGGAACAGAACGCCATGCCGGGACTCGCCACGCGCTGGTTCGCCCGGTCTGCCCGTCAAATCCATCTCGGGTTTCCGGAAGCGAAACGGCGCCTCCGTCCAGGAAGGCGCACGGAAGTGCTGGCGTTCGGTAACCCGGTGCCCCCGCCGCCGCCCGGGCTGGATCGGCGCGTCGCCCGGGACCGGCTGGAGCTTCCTCCGGACGGTCCGGTGGTGTTCGTCTTCGGTGGGAGTCAGGGATCACGTGCGCTCAACCACGCCACCGCGGGCATGCTGGAGGCGCGGCTGCTGGAGGGGGTCGCGGTGTGCTGGGGCACGGGAGCTGCCCAATGGGACGAATATCGGCGATACGATCGGCCGCCGCGCGTTCGTGTCCGGTCCTTCTGGGACCCGATCGCGGAGGCGTATCGAGCGAGCAATGTCGTGGTCGCGCGTGCCGGTGCCATGACTGCGGCGGAGCTGTGCGTGTACGGCGTTCCGGCCATTCTGGTACCGCTCCCCTCCGCGGCGGCGGACCACCAGACCCGGAATGCACAGGCCCTGGTCGCGGCCGGCGCAGCGCGCCAACTTCGCGAGGCGGATCTGACGCCGGCGGTCTTGGCGGGCCACATTCAGTCCGTTGTCGGCGACCCCCAAGTCGCCGGCCAAATGGGCCGGGCGGCGCTGGCGCGCGGCGCTCCGGACGCATCCCGAAGAATAGCCGAAGCCATCCTGCGCCTCGGATTGTAAGTCCTGTGTCTTTCGCAAGTTCTGAACTGGCTTTATATTAGCTGCCCACCAATGCACCTGTTCACCCCCAGCGATCCCCGGCCAATTCACTTCATGGGGGTGGCTGGAGCGGGGATGAGCGCCCTCGCGCTGATCGCTCGGCGGCGGGGCGTGGCGGTGACCGGGTGCGATACCGAGCCGGGGGGGGCGGCGGATGTAGTCGCCGCGGGTGCCCAGGTGCTTCAGGGGCACGATCCGGCCCACGTGAGCAAGGCGCGGGGAGTCGTCTACACGGCTGCGGTGCCGGCTGAACACGCGGAGTTGCGTGCCGCGCGGGCCGCGGGCATCCCGGTGATCCGACGCGCGGACGCGTTGCAGTTGGTGGTGCAGGGTGGCACGTTGGTCGCCGTCGCGGGCACGCACGGCAAGACGACGACGACAGTGATGACCACCGAGGCACTCGCGGCCGCCGGGCGACACCCAACGGGCATCGCCGGCGGCCGTGTCGCAAGCTGGGGCGGCAACGCCCGGTTGGGTGGGCCCGACCTGTTCGTGGCCGAGGCCGACGAATACGACCGCGCGTTTCTGTCGCTGGACCCGGACGTCGCGGTGGTGAACAATGTCGAAGCCGATCACCTGGAGTGCTACGGAACGGTGGCCGCGCTGGAGGCGGCGTTCGTCGAGTTTGCGGGCAAGGGCCAGCGCGCCTTGTTCGGCGCGGATGATGGTGGGGCCCGGCGGGTCGCGGAGGCGGTGGGAGGCGAGCGCTGGTTGGTCGGGCTGGCGGCGGATGCCGATGTGCGCGTGGAGGATGTCCGGCAGACCAGTCGGGTGACTCGGGCGGTGGTGAAGTTCCCGGACCGAGGGGAAGTCGCCCTTGAGCTCGTGGTCCCGGGGGTGCACAACGTGCGCAACGGGGCCATGGCGCTTGCGGTGGTGGCGGCGTTGGGGGAGGATCTGGATCTGGCCGCCACTGCGCTCGCCCGGTTTACCGGGGTTGGGCGCCGGTTCGAGGTGGTGGGTCGCGCCGGGGACGTGCTGGTGGTGGATGACTACGCTCACCATCCGTCGGAGGTCGCCGCCACCATCGCCGCGGCGCGGCAGCGTTTTCCGGGCGCTCGTCTGGTCGCGGTGTTTCAGCCGCATCTGTATACGCGCACCCGGCTGCACGGCGAGGCCTTGGGCATCGTGTTGGCGGCAGCCGACCACGTTGTGGTGACGGAGATATATGCGGCCCGAGAGGACCCCATCGCCGGCGTCAGCGGGTCAGCCGTCGCGCGGGCGGCGCGCCGCGCGGGGGCCCCGGTGGCGTGGGTGCCGGATCGCGACGCGGTGGCAGATGCGCTGGTCGAGCTGGTGCGGCCCGGGGACGTCGTGCTCACCATGGGCGCCGGCGACATCACGCAATTGGGGCGCGAGTTGCTGGGGCGGTTGGGCGGTCGGGCGGCGTGACCCGGATGCGGCGCACGGCCACCGCCGGGGCCGCGGTGCTGGGAGCGGTCCTCGGAGCCATCTGGCTGCTTCCCCGGCTGCCGTTTTTCCGGGTGCGGCAGGTCGAGATCGAGGGCGTACGGTACCTGGCCCCGGAGCAGGTGGTGCGCGCGTTGGGCCTGGCCGACCGGCAGAGCCTGTTTGCCTCGCTCGGGCCGTTAGAGCGGCGCGTCGAACGCATGGCCGGTGTAGTGGAGGCGCGGGTCTCGCGCCGGCCGCCGGGCACGCTGCGCGTGCGGATCGCGGAGCAGGTACCGGTGGCGTTCGCACCGGGACCGGACGGGCTGGTGGCCCTGGACGGCGAGGGGCGCCCTCTCCCCTACGACCCCGCCGCCAGCGGGATCGACCTGCCCGTGATTCCCGGGAGCGACCGCGCGGTGCTGACGGTGCTGGCGCGCGCCCAGACGGCGGATTCGGCCCTGTACCGGGACATCGAAACGGCCCGGCCCGGCCCTCGGCAAACGGTGATCCTGGAACTGGGTGAACGGCGTGTCATGGTACGCACGGAGGCCACGGGCGAGGACTTTGAGGCGGTGGGCGCCGTGCGCCGGCATCTGGCGGCGGCCGGCCGGCCCTATGCCGAGCTGGACGCCCGCTTTGCGGGCTGGGTGGTGGTGCGAAGGAATCGCTCGTGAGACGGGATCGACTGGTGGCGGGACTCGACCTGGGGAGCACCAAGACCTGCGCGGTGATCGCGGAGGCAACCGGCGACGCCCGCGTCCTCGGGGCCAAGATGCTCGGGGTGGGTGTCGCGCGCGCGACGGGAGTCCGGCGGGGCGTGGTGCGGGACATCGAGGAAACCACCCGGTCCATTGTGCAGGCCATGCGGGATGCCGAACGGATGGCCGGCGTCCAGGTTCCGGCCGTATTTTGCGGGATCGCGGGCGAGCACGTGGCGGCGCGCACCTCGACTGGCTTGGCGTCGGTGACGGGCGACGAGATCAGCCGAGCCGACGTGGATCGGGTGGACGACGTGGCGCGGGCGGTGACACTGGGCCGCGATCACGAGCTCCTGCATCACATCCCGCAGGAGTACAAGGTGGACAACCAGGGCGGCATCAGCGATCCCGTCGGGATGACCGGCCTCCGCTTGGAAGTCGAGATGTACCTGGTGTCGGTGCAGAGCACCGCCGCGCAGAACCTTCGCAAGTCGGTGGAGCGCGCCGGGTATCGTGTGGCGGAGCTGGTGCTGGAGCCCCTGGCGGCGGCGCTGGCGGTGCTGACCGAGGAAGAGAAGGAGCTGGGGTGTGCGTTGGTGGAGCTCGGCGGCGGGTCGACCAACGTGGCCATCTTCCGCGACGGGAAGATCCGGCACATCGCCTCGCTGCGGTTTGCCGGAGCGCACGTGACCAGCGATCTGGTGCAGGGGCTGGGCATTACGCAGGCGGATGCGGAGCGGCTGAAGGAACGCCACGGCGTGGCGTACATGCCGCTGGTGGATCCGGACGAGACCATCGACCTGCCCAGCACGCCGGGACAAGGTCCGCGGCAGGCCAAGCGGGAGTTGATTGCGCATATCATTCACCAGCGCCTGGACGAGGTCTTCGGCCTGGTGATGCGGGAGCTGGTGGAGACGCACGTGGCGGATCGGCTCCCCGCCGGTATCGTGCTAACGGGCGGGGGGGCGCAGCTTCCCGGGGTGGTCGAGCTGGCGCGCGACGTGTTCGCGTCGCCCGCCCGGCTGGGGATTCCCGGACGATGGATCTCCGGGCTGGTGGATAGCGTGCAGGCGCCGCGCTATGCTGTTCCGGTCGGGTTGGCGCTGTTCGGTGCCCGGGGACGGGTAGGTGGCATCGGGGGCGAGGGTCGGGTGGATCGGTTCCTTGCCCCCGTGAGGCGTTGGTTCCAGGATTTCTTCTGATCACCACCGCGGCTTGACGAGGGATCCGATGGTCTTCGAACTCGAGCAGACGGTCTCGCAGAACGCCCGCATGAAGGTCGTAGGCGTCGGGGGCGGCGGTGGGAACGCCGTCAACCGCATGGTGGCCGAACACCTGATGGGCGTTGAGTTTATCTCTGTCAACACCGATGCGCAGGCGCTCTTGGGCAACAAGGCCGACGTGAAGGTCCAAATCGGCAAGAAGCTCACGCGAGGCCTCGGCGCGGGGGCGCGGCCTGAGATCGGGCGCCAGGCGATCGAGGAAAACCGCGACGAGGTGTTGAACGTGCTTACCGGAGCGGACCTGGTGTTCGTCACCTGCGGCATGGGTGGCGGCACCGGCACGGGGGCGGCGCCCATCATCGCCCAGTTGGCGCGCGACGTGGGTGCACTCACCGTCGGCATCATCACCAAGCCGTTCCTGTTCGAGGGGCGGAAACGCATGAAACAGGCGGAGTTGGGCATCGCCGAGATGCGCAAGCACGTGGACACCATGATTGTGGTGCCCAACGAGCGCCTGCTCGCCGTGGTGGGCAAGAACGTGCCGTTTCAGGATGCCCTCAAGAAGGCCGACGAGGTGCTGTTGCACGCCACGCAGGGTATCTCGACGCTGATCAGTGTGACCGGCTTGGTAAACGTGGACTTCGCGGATGTGCGGACGGTCATGCAAAACGGGGGTTCGGCGCTCATGGGAACCGGCGTCGGCCGGGGTGAGGATCGGGCGGTCGAGGCCGCGCAGCAGGCCATCTCGAGCCCGCTGCTGGACAATGTCTCGATCACCGGGTCGACGGGCGTGCTGGTGAACATCACCGGCGGGCAGGACCTCACGTTGGGCGAAGTCAATCAGATTTCCGAAATCATCCACGAGGCCGCCGGCGATCAGGCCGAGATCATCTTCGGGGCGGTGCACGATCCGGCCATGGAAGGCGAAGCGCGGGTCACCGTGATCGCGACCGGGTTTGATCAGCCGTTGGGTCACGAGGCCGTGGGACGCGGGCAGCCGGGTGTGCTGCAGTTCCCTCAGCGAGCTTCACGGCCGTCCATGCCGGCGGTCGCGCCTCCGGTGTCCAAGCGCCCCACCGCGGCCCCCCCAAGCGGGCCGGCCGAGGGCGGCGACGTTTCGGAGATGGAGATCCCGACGTTCATCCGGCGTCAAATGGACTGATGCTGCGCGGCGCGCGGGCAGGTCTGATGGCCGCGGTGGCGGCGGCGGGGTGGCTGGCTGGAGCGGCCACCTGGTCCCGCGGGCGACTGCCGGTGGCCCAGCCGCTCACGGTGACCTCGCCTCATTACGAGCGGGCGGACACGCTGCATCGCCGCGAGACGCTGTCCCACGTCTTTGGACGGCGAGGGATCGAGGGTGGCGAGCTGGTGGCCGCGCTGCGCGCCGCCGCCGGCCTGGATCCGCGGCGCTTGCGCGCAGGCCAGGTCTTTGAGTTCAAGTATGCCGCGGTGACGCCGGTCCCGGAGCGCGTGCGGGCACGCCTGGGGGATGACCGCGTCCTGTGGCTCCGGCGCGCCGGCCCGGGGGACTGGCGCGCAGAATGGGAGACCATTCTGTGGACCCCGGAGGCGATCCGAGTGCGTGGCGCCATAGCCTCCTCGCTCTACGACGCGCTCCGCGCCGCCGTCGCGGACACCATCATGCCGGCGGCGGAAACGGATCGCCTCACCTACGACCTGGCGGACAACGTCTTTGCCTGGGAGATCGATTTTCAGACGGAGGTCGTGGCCGGAGACGCGTTCCATCTGTTGTTCGAGCGGCTGGTGTCGTCGGAGGGAGAGGTGCGATATGGACGGCTGGTTGCCGCGACGCTCCAGACGCGCCGCACGCCGAGAACCGCGTATGTGATGTCGGACGCGGAGGGTCGCAACACCTACTATGACGCTGAGGGTCGCTCGCTGCGCCGGGCCTTCAAGCGCGCTCCCGTGCCGTATCGGGTCACGTCACGATTTTCGTACAGCCGCTTCCATCCGGTCCTGAAGGCGTATCGGGCCCATCTGGGGACCGATTATCGGGCTCCGATTGGCACCCGGGTGGAAGCCACTGGCGACGGCGCCGTAACGCGCGCCGGTCGCTGGGGAGGGTACGGCATCATGGTCTCGCTCCGGCACCCCAAGGCGATCGAGACCCGCTACGCCCATCTGAGCCGGCTGGCGCCGGGTGTTCGGCCGGGTGTGCGGGTGCGGCAGGGTGAGACCATCGGCTATTCGGGCCTGACGGGCCTCGCGACCGCGCCCCACGTTCATTACGAATTCCTGCAGAATGGGCGTCAGAAGAACCCCCGCAGCGTAGATGTCGGGAATGGAGATCCCGTTCCGGCGGTTCGCCGAGCCGAATTCGAGGCGCTGCGGTACCGGTACGATCGGTTGCTGCGGGGTGACGCGCCATTCATCTACGCGGCATCAGCCCACTGAGGAGCCGCAGGGAACCCGCCTTTTCGTGCTGATTTATCCCGCGGTCGACATTCAGCAGGGCCGTGTCGCGCGCGGGCCTGCCGCCTCCCCTTTGGCCGATCCTCTCGCGACGGTGCAACGGTTCCTTGCCGAGGGCGCCGGGTGGATCCACGTGGTGGATCTGGACCGAGCACGCCAGACGGGCCGGGAGAATGACGAGGTGGTGCGGGCGATCGCCCATGAGGCCGCCGGGCAGGTTCAGGTGGGTGGACTCTTGGGCAGGGCGGCCCAGGTGCGGGCGGCGCTGGCCCTCGGCGCAGCGCGAGCGGTGGCCACCGCCGCGATCGATCCTGCCGAGCTCGCCGAGGTGGTGGGCGAATTCGGCTCGGAGCGGTTGGCGTTGGGCATCGACGCCCGCGACGGCCACCTGACGTCGGAGGCCCCAGGCATGCTGCAACGGGCCGCGACGCTGGGGATTGACACCGTGATCTATCGTGACGTTGGGCGCGATGGAGCGCTCAACGGTCCCGACGTCGAGGGCGCGCGGCGATTGGTGGGTCGCTGTGCCAAGGTCGTGCTGGCCGGCGGCGTCGGGGGTCTGCGTGACATCGCCGACGCCCGCGCGGCCGGGCTGGACGGGCTGATCATCGGACGGGCCTTGCTTGAGGGCCGGTTCACGCTGGTGGAGGCACTGTCATGGGCGCGGTGAGTTTCCTCGCCGTGGCGATGGCCGCCGTGCTGGCGCTGGTGGTGTATCTGCGTCACGAGCGGCTGGGCGCCGCGGGCGTCGGCCTGGCGGCGCTTCGCACCACCGGGATGGCGGCGCTGATCGTGCTGCTGTGGGATCCGGTGCGGGCGGTGCGGGTGCAACGGGAATCACCCACCGTGCTGCTCGACGCCTCACTGAGCATGGGGGGGGCCGGCGGACGATGGGCCGAGGCCCTGGACACCGCCGCGGCTCTTGCGGGACGCGGGGGCACCGTGCTGCGGTTTGGCCGGGGGGTGGTCCCTTCCGATACCACCCCTCCCCTGGACGGCGCGACGCACCTGTCGGAAGCGTTGGCGGTGGCCCACGGCCGTGGTGGTCCCGTGGTGATCATCACCGACGGCGAAGTGGAAGATCGCTCCGCGGTTGACCGGAGCCTCATGGAGCGGGTCCGGGTCGTGGTGTTGCCTCGCGTTTCGGTACCGAACGCCTCGTTGGTCGAGGCGAACCTACCGGACCGGGCGACTGCCCAGGACACGGTGTCCGTCGCGGTCGGCGCGGAGTTTACCCACGACTTGCGGCCCGACTCGGCCCGAGTGGAAGTCTGGGAAGGCGCGCGGCGCCTGGCGCAGCGAACGCTTCCGGTGTCGCCGGGGGGCCTGGTGCGGCGGATCATCGTGCTGCCGCCCGGACTCCTTGCCGCCGGTGAGCACGTGCTCCGTGTGCGACTGACTTTGGCCGGCGACGCGGAGCCTCGGGACAACGAGCGGACCCGGCTGATCATGGTGGCGGCGGAACCGGCCATCACCGTGATCGCCGTGCCGGGCGACTGGGAGGCGAGGTTCCTCACGGCGACGCTCGGCGAGATCGTGCGCGTCCCCATTCAGGCGTATGCGCTGGTACGCCCCGGGCACTGGCTGAACCTGCGTACCCTCCTGCCCGCGCCCGAGGCCGACGTAGTGCGGCGATCCCAAGCCGCCAATCTGGTGGTCACCCTGGGCTCGACAGGTATGGCGGATGGTCACCCGGTGGTTTGGCGCTGGCGGGGCGCTGATTCCGCGGCCAGCGTGCTCACTGGGGACTGGTACCTTGTGCGCGATCCACCGTCGTCGCCGCTGGCCGGGCGATTATCCGGCGTCGCGTGGGACTCGCTCCCGCCGCTGACCGGTATCGTGCCAACCGTGCCCGCCGTCGGGGAGTGGACCGGCCTGGCCGCCCGTCTGGGACGTCGTGGAGCGGACCGACCGGTGCTGGTGGGCCGAGATTCCGCCGGCACCAGGCATCTCACGGTGACTGGCGACGGGCTCTGGCGCTGGGCTCTCCGTGGAGGCGCGCCACGGGAGGCCTACCGGGCGGTGGTCGCTGCCGGAACGGATTGGTTGCTCGGAGCGGACGTGGCGGGGCCAGGCGGTCCCCTGGCGGTCGTCTCCGAGGTGCCGCGGGGCGTTCCCGCGGTCTTTCGGTGGCGGGCGGGCGAACCTCCGGACTCGGTGGTAGTACGATTCACCGGCGCAGCCTCGCGCACGGCCGCGCTCAGGTTCGACGGCGAGGGACGCGCGCCGGTATTGCTCGAGCCGGGTGTCTACCAGTGGGCGCTGGCGGACCAGCGGGCCGGCGTTCGGACTGCGGGCGGTACCCTGGTGGTGGAGGAGTATTCGGACGAATTCCGGTCGCGCGCCGCGAGCCTGGCGCCGGCGCCGGGCTCGGGCGGATTCATGAACACGTTCCAACGCGCGCGCCACCGGTGGTGGCTCTTCGGGTTGGTTCTGGTCGCGCTGGTGGCGGAGTGGACCTGGCGACTTCGGCGGGGCCTACCGTGACGGGCGGACTATGGCGTCGCATCAAGGCAGTGGCGTTCACCGACGTTGCCGTGCTGGTCTCGGGGAAAACCGGCGAGGTGATCGCGGGCATGGAGCGCGCACTCATCGAGGCGGACTTTGGTCCGGCGGCTTTTCCCCTGCTCAACGCGCTGGAGAGCGCGCTGCGCGAAGGCGCGCTTCGCACCGACGATCACGTGCGCGCGTGGTTGGCGGACCGGATCGCCGTCGGGCTGCGTGACGGCGGGGACCCCGGCGCGCTGCGGCTGGATGAGCCGGGGCCCTCGGTTTTTCTTTTCCTGGGCGTCAACGGTGTGGGCAAGACCACGCAGGTGGCCAAGGTGGCGCACCGGCTGCTCGCGCAGGGGCGGAGCGTGTTGCTCGCGGCCGCGGACACCTACCGGGCAGGCGCGAGTGAGCAGCTGGAAATCTGGGCGGAGCGCCTCGGGGTACCGTGCATCTGCGGCGCGCCGCGCGCGGATCCCGCGGCGGTCGCCTTTGATGCCGTCGAGGCGGCACAGGCGCGCGGCACGCACGTTGTGCTGGTGGACACTGCCGGCCGGCTGCACACGCAACGCGATCTGATGGGGGAGTTGGCGAAGGTGCATCGGGTCATTGCTCGCCGCCGGCCGGGAGCGCCCCAGGAGGTTTTTCTGGTGTTGGATGCGACCACTGGCCAGAACATGCTGGCGCAGGGACGCACGTTCGCCCAGGCCGTGCCGCTCACCGGTCTCATTCTCACCAAACTGGACGGCACGGCCAAAGGCGGGGTGGTCGTGGGATTGCGGGCAGAGCTCCCGGTGCCGATTCGATTCCTCGGGACGGGGGAGGCTCTGGGCGATCTCGAGCCGTTCGATGCCGACCGGTTCGCGGAGCGCCTCCTGGCCGACTGATGGGCCTCCGGCTGGACAGTCCGGTGCAGTTTCTCCGTGGCGTCGGGCCCCGGCGGGCCGAAGCGTTCGCCGGGCTCGGCATCATCACCGTCGAAGACCTGCTTTATCACACGCCCCACCGCTACATCGACGCGACCATGGTGACGCCGATTAGCCGCGTCCGCGAGGGAGCGGACGTGACCATTATCGGCCGCGTGGTCTCCACGGGAGTGTTGCCGACCCGTCGCGGCCTGCGAATTTTCCACGCGGTCCTGCGAGACGACTCCGGGTTGATCGAGTGCGCCTGGCCCGGGCAGGCTTTTCTGGATCGCTCCATCCTGCCGGACCAGGTGCTGCTGGTGACGGGCCCGGTCAAGCACTACCACGGCCGGCAGGTGGTGCCGCGGGAGTACGTCATCCTGGAAGATGCCAAGGAGGCTGAAGGCCAGGGAGGGCGAGCGGGGGGGATGGTGTTGCCGGTATACCCGGCGACCGAGGGACTCAGTCACCGGCAGATCCGTCGGATAGTTCTGCACCATCTGGACGGGATGCTGGCAACCGTGGAAGATCCGCTTCCGCCGCCGGTGCGGGAGGCCGCAGGCCTGGTGTCGTTGCGAGACGCGTTGAGTGCCCTCCATCGTCCCTCCTCGTCCCTCCGGGGCGCTCCTCGTCTGGGGGACGGGGGGGTGGAGGAGGGACGGCGTCGCCTCGCGTTCGACGAGTTGTTCGATCTGCAGCTGGTGGTGGCCAGAGCGCGCCAGCTTTCCAAGGCGGCCGCCAAGGGTGTCCGGTTTGAGAACCGTCGAGAGCTCACCACCGCCTTGAAGGCGGCGCTGCCGTTCGAGCTCACCCGTGGCCAAAAGCGCGCGGTGCGGGACATCGCCGCGGACATGGTGTCGGCGGAACGAATGCATCGGCTCCTCATGGGGGATGTAGGAACGGGCAAGACGGTGGTGGCGCTGTTCGCCATGCTGCTCGCGGTGGAAAACGGGTACCAGGCCGCGTTCATGGCGCCGACCGAGTTGTTGGCGGAGCAGCACGCGCGGACCCTGGCGACCCTGTTACGGCCTCTGGGGATTGAACCGGAACTCCTGTTGGGCCGGCTGGCGGCGGCCGGTAAATCCGCCGCTCGCCGGCGGATTCAAAGCGGCGGGGCCCGCGTGGTTGTCGGCACGCATGCGCTGATCGAGGATCCGACGGCGTTCCACCGCCTGGGGCTGGTGGTCATTGACGAACAGCACCGTTTCGGGGTGGAGCAGCGGGCGGCCCTGATCGCTAAGGGAACCGGCCCGGATGTCCTGTTGTTATCGGCCACGCCGATCCCGCGGACGTTGGCGCTCACGATCTATGGCGATCTGGATATCTCCGTGCTCCGCGAGCGGCCGGCCGGTCGTCCCGTGGTTCATACTACGGTGCGCGCGGGCACGGACCGCGCCCGGGTTATCCGGTTCCTCAAAGATCAATGTGCAGGCGGCCGGCAGGCCTACGTGGTCTATCCCATCATCGAGGAGTCGGAGCGGGTGGATCTCCGGGCCGCGACCACGGGCGCGGTGGACCTGGCTCACCGGCTCGCGCCCGCGCGCGTCGGATTGGTGCATGGGCGGATCAAGTCGGACGAGCGGAGCGCGACCATGCGGCGGTTTCGGGATGGCGAGCTGGACGTGCTGGTGGCGACCACCGTGATCGAGGTCGGCATTGACGTGCCCAACGCGACGGTCATGGTGGTGGAGCACGCGGAGCGGTTTGGGCTGGCCCAGCTGCATCAGCTGCGGGGGCGCGTGGGGCGGGGGACCGAGGAGAGCCATTGCGTCCTGCTGACCGACGATGGCGGGGCCGCCGCCCGCCTCGGCCGGTTCGCGCGCGTGGCGGACGGTTTTCGGATTGCCGATCTCGATCTGCGGGAACGGGGCATGGGCGAGCTCGCTGGCGCCCGGCAGTCGGGTGGTCTGGTGCTGCGGCACGCCAGTCTGGTGACCGACGCGGATCTGCTGGTGGCCGCCCGCCGGGCCGCCTTTGAGCTACTGGCGCACGACCCCGGCCTGCGTCGGCCCGAGCACGTGGGACTCTGCCGGCGGGTAGAGCGGCGGTATGAACGGGGGCTCGAGTTGTTCCGGGTCGGATAGCCGCTGGCGCGCAGAACCAGCAGAAGCTCGCAGGTAAGCGGACGCATACAACTTGTGAGCCCGCGCCCCTAGATTGCGAGTGATGCCTAAAGTCGGGTTCCTGGCCGGGCTGTGCGTCGCCATGGCCGTTACGGGATCCCTTCATGCCCAGGCCGTGCGCGGCGTACTGGTCGAACGCGGCAGCGGCCGTCCCGTACGGGGTGGGTTCGTCGTGTTGCTCGACGACAGCAACGCGGAAGTCGTGCGCGCCCTCACGGACGATGCCGGCCGCTTCCTGATCCGTGCGCCCCAGGCCGGCCAGTATCGGCTACAGTCCAAGCGGATTGGGTTCCGGCTGTTCGTTTCCGAACCGCTTACCCTCGAGGCCGACCAGACAGTCGCCTACCGTGCCCAGGTGGAGGCGGTGCCCGCCATGCTTCCGCCGGTAATCGTCGAGGGGCGTCCCCAATGCGGGTCGCGGGGCGAGGCCGGTTCGATCACCGCTCGGCTCTGGGAAGAAGCGCGTGAAGCGCTGGCGGCTGTCTCGTGGACGTCGGGTGAGGGGCGGCATCGGTACCAGCTGCTGAACTTCTTCCGTCAGTATGGGCCCGTCGGCCGCATGGTGCTGAAGGACAGCAGCTGGACGGTGTCGGGGTACAGCGAATCCCCCTTCACTAGCCTGCCGGCGGAACACCTGGCGGAGGCGGGGTACGTCGTCGCCGGGTGGGGCGGGGACACGGTGGACTACTACGCGCCGGACGCCAACGTCCTGCTCAGCGACGCATTCCTGAACACCCATTGCTTCACCGCCCGAGATGGCGCAGGCGCGAACGCGGGGCTGGTCGGGCTCGCCTTCCAGCCGGCGCCCGGGCGCGTGCGGGCGGACGTGGACGGGGTTCTCTGGTTTGACCGGACCAACGCCGAGCTTCGCTATCTGGCGTTCGAGTACACCAACCTTCCTCCATGGCTTCCCCAAGGCCCGCTCGGCGGACGGGTCGAGTTCATGCGGCTCAGCGCCGGCGCATGGATCGTGCGGCACTGGTGGATTCGCATGGCCGTGATGGGGCGCGTGGTGTACCGCGACACCGGGCGCGAGCCCGAACCCAGGGTGGTCGGGTTCCGCGAGCGGGGTGGCCAAGTCACCACCATCACGACCTCACGCGGCGCGCTAGCGTATTCCGCCCGGGAAGCGATCCTGGAGGGCACGGTGTTCGACTCTACGCGGGGAGCTTTTCTGACCCGCGCCACCGTGTTTCTGGAAGGCCGGGCGGATTCCGCTCGCACCGACGATCGGGGTGCGTATGCCCTGCCGGTTCCCGTCGAGGGGATGTACGGCGTGTCGTTCCGCCACCCGCGACTCGATTCGCTGGGGTTCCGTCCGGAAGCAACGCCCGTGATGTTGGAGCTCGGAGCCCGGACGGTCCTCCCGCTGGCCATTCCCGGCGAAGCGCGCCTGCTGGCGAACCTCTGCCGGGCCAAGCCCCTGGGACCGGAGGAGCGCGTCTTGATTGGTGTGGTGCGGGACCAGAGCGATGTCCCGATACCCGGAGCGACGGTGGGTGCGGCGTGGCAGCTCTTTGGAGGTGGGCGGGGAGCCTCCATCACCATCCGCCACGAGCGGCTTGAAGCGGTGGCGGATGGCACCGGCCGCTACGTGCTGTGTGGCGTCCCGCTCGGTCTGGTGACCGTCAGGGCGTCCGTGGCCGGCACCGCCGCCGGCGCCACCGTGACGCTGCGTTTCGTCGAGGAAGGCGTCTGGGTCGATGACCAGCGATATCGGAACTGGCCGGGGAGAATCTGGACGCAGGACTTCTCCCTCCGACCCTAGGCGGTGGGTTGCTCCAGAGCCTGGTCCGCCTTGGCCGCCAGGACGAAATCGCTCTCGGTGAGTCCGTTGATCTTGTGGGTCCAGATCTTCAGTCCCACCGTGCCCCACGCGAGATAGATGTCTGGGTGATGGCCCTGTTCCTCCGCGATCGCTCCAACGCGGTTGGTGAACGCCAGCGCCTCCGCGAAATCTTTGAAACGATAGTCCTTTTCCAGGTGGTGGCTGCCAACCGCACGCCACCCGCCACCCAGCTGCTGCAGTAGAAACGCGATCACGTCGTCCTGAAGCGGCGGGACACCTCCGCGGCAGGGGACGCAGGATTTGGCGGCAAGTTCGCTGGCCATAGGGCCTCCCGATCAGAACAAGATAACGCTGGAGGATGGTGGAGGTTGGTGAACGTACGACTTCTCCTGTTCTTCCCTCGGCCCCTCTCGTTGACGCGTTTCCCAGCCCGGACTAGCATACCGTCGCCATGAAGGACCATCTGCGCATCAGCGACCTGTCGAAACTTGCCGGGCAGACCGTGACGATCTGCGCCTGGGTGATGACCACCCGGTCCAGCGGCAAGGTGGCGTTCGCGGTGGTGCGTGACGGGACGGGGTACCTCCAGGTCGTCCTGGCCAAGGCCGAGGTCAGCGACGATGTGTGGGAGCGTCTCAAGGCCCTCACCCAGGAGACCTCAGTACGGGTGATCGGCGTGGTGCGCGCCGATTCGCGGGCGCCGGGCGGGGTCGAGCTGGGCGCCACCGCGCTCGAGATCCTCGGTCCCTCGACGGACTTCCCCATCAGTCCCAAGGAACATGGCACCGCGTTCCTGTTCGAGCACCGTCACCTGTGGCTGCGGAGCCGGCGACAAGTGGCGATCATGCGCGTGCGGCACGAGGTCATCCAGGCCGTTCGCGACTTCTTTTACCAGCGGGGGTTCTACCTGGTGGACACGCCGATTCTGACGGGCGCCATTGGGGAATCCGCCGGCAGCCTGTTCGAGACCGATTACTTCGATCTGGGGAAAGCCTATCTGGCCCAAACCGGCCAGCTCTATCTCGAGGCCGCCGCCGCGGCGCTCGGCAAGGTGTACTGTTTCGGCCCCACGTTCCGCGCGGAGAAATCCAAGACCCGGCGACATCTGGCGGAGTTCTGGATGGTCGAGCCGGAGGTCGCCTGGTATGACTCCCACGACAACATGGCGCTCCAGGAGGATTTCGTCGCGTACGTCGTGGAACGTTGCCTGGAGCGCCGACGAGAAGACCTGAAGGAGCTGGAGCGCGACACAGCGCCCCTGGAGCGGGTGACGCCGCCCTTCCCGCGCATATCCTACACCGATGCCCTTAAGAAGCTCGAGGAGCTCGGCGCGAGCGTCCCGTGGGGGAAGGACCTTGGCGGCGATGAGGAGACCGTGTTGGCCAATGCCTTTGACCGCCCGGTGCTGGTGTTCAACTATCCCAAGGCGGCGAAGGCCTTCTACATGAAGGAAAACCCGTCAGATCCGAGCACCGTGCTCAACAACGATTGCCTCGCCCCGGAAGGCTATGGCGAGATCATCGGGGGCAGCCAGCGCGAGGACGACCACGATCGCCTCCTGGCGCGGATCCACCAGGAAGGGCTGCCGCCGGAGGCCTACGGGTGGTATCTCGACCTGCGAAAATATGGGACCTTCGTGCACTCGGGTTTTGGGTTGGGTATCGAGCGCACCGTTGCGTGGATCTGCGGCATCCCCCACATCAGGGAGGCCATCGCGTTTCCTCGGCAGATGCACCGACTCCGTCCCTAGCCTTCCCGCTTGGTTTCCTCCCACAATCCGTCGAGCGTGTGGAGGTCGGTCCGGCCGAAGTCGATCCCACGTTCCGCGGCGAACGTCTCCATGCGGCGAAAGCGGGTAACGAACCGCCGGTTGGCCTGCTCCAGCGCGGCGCGTGGATCGTGGCCCAGTTTGCGGGCGAGGTTGACCACAGAGAAGAGTAGGTCGCCGATCTCATGCTCGATCTCGTGCCTCCTCGTTTCCCCTCGTCGGTCCTCGTCTCGATCCGAATCAGCGTGGGCTTCCCTGCGCAGCTCCTCCAACTCTTCTGCCACCTTCGCAAACGGCCCTGACTCATCGGGCCAGTCAAATCCTACGCCGGCCGCACGTTCCTGGAGCCGCATCGCCATGATCAGCTCAGGTAGATTCGGTGGCAAACCGTCCAGCATCCCCGGCCCGCCGGGCACCCGCTCGGCGAGCTTCTGGTGCTCCCAACTCGCGGGTGCTCCTGCCGCCTTGCCGCTCTGTCGCTCTGCCGCTGCTGCCGGACCGGCGGGGAACAGGTGCGGATGCCGCCGCCACATCTTGGATTCGACCGAACGCGCCAGCTCCTCGCTGCCGAACTCGCCCCGCTCCTCCGCGAGCACGATCTGGAACGCCAGATGGAGCAGCAGGTCCCCTAGCTCGTCGCGAATCCTCGCGGAGTCACCGGCGCCAAGGGCGTGGTCCAACTCCAGGACCTCTTCGACCAGGTAGGGACGCAGGGTTTGTAGGGTCTGGGCCGCGTCCCAGGGACAACGTTTTCGGAGGTCTCGAACGAGGGTGAGAATGCGCGCAAGCGCTGATGTGTCTTGCATTTGGCTATCCGCGCCGATACGTTACCCCGCCGGCCGTGGACGTGTCAACGCAAACGCCAAAGTCCAGGTCCTGGGTCGAGGTGGACCTGGGCCATCTCGTGGCGAACGCGCGGGTCGTCTTGGCGGCGGCGGGGGGCGCGCGGTTGCTGCCGATGGTCAAAGCCGACGCCTACGGCGTGGGTGTCCTGCCGGTGGTGCGAGCGCTGGAAGCGGTCGATCCCTGGGGTTATGGTGTCGCCACGCCCGTCGAGGGCGCGGAATTGCGGCAGGCCGGCGTGCGTCGGCCCGTTGTCGTCTTTACCCCCGGGCGCGTTGAGCTCCTCGAGCCCTACCAGACGTACGATCTGCGCGCCGTCCTGGATGACCCGGCGGCCACCGCGGCCTGGCCCCTTCCGTTCCATTTGGAAGTGGACACCGGAATGGGGCGCGCGGGTATCAGGTGGGATGACCGGGATCGACTGGCGGCGGCCCGGTCGGCGCAGATGGAAGGTGCCTTCACCCATTTTCACTCGGCCGACCAATCGCCCGGAACGGTCGAGGTGCAGCGGATTCGGTTCCTGGAGGCGCTGGGGCATCTGGGGGTTCGGCCGCCGATGGCGCATGCCGCGAACAGCGCCGGCGTTTGGCGGTTGCGGACCGGCTGGGAGCTGGTCCGGCCCGGCATCTTCCTCTATGGCGGGCGGATGGCGGGCGATCTTCCGGTGCCGGCTCCGGTGGTGGCGCTGCGGGCGCGGGTGGTGAGCGTGCGGATCGTGCCCCCGGGGGAGTCGGTGAGTTATGGGGCCGAGTGGACCGCGGAGCGGGAAACTCGGGTGGCGACGCTGGGCATCGGGTACGCCGATGGGGTGTCGCGCGCGGTTGCCGGGCGCGGCTCCGTGATCCTGGGTGGGGCCCGCTGCCCGATGATCGGTCGCGTGACCATGGACATGATCATGGTGGACTCTGGTCCGGTGCGGCCCCCGGTCGCGGTCGGCGACACCGCAACGTTGATTGGCTCAGACAGTCGAGAGGAGATTACCCTGGACGAGTTCGCGGCCTGGTCGGGAACGATTTCCTACGAGGTGCTCACCCGGCTGGGTCGCCGCCTGCCGCGGATGTATCGTCGTGGTCCGGAATAGAGAAACCGGTGGCGAGGACGCCCTCGTGGCCGCGGCGCGCGCGGTACGGGAGCGGGCGTACGCCCCTTACAGCGGGTTCGCCGTCGGTGCGGCCCTGGAAGCGGAGGACGGACGGGTGTTCGTAGGAGTCAACCTGGAAAACGCGTCCTATGGGCTTACCAACTGCGCCGAGCGTGCCGCGGTGGCCGCCGCGGTCACGGCCGGGGCGCGACGCTTTCGCCGGATGGTGATTGCCACCAACGCGGTGCCACCGGCCGCGCCGTGTGGTGCGTGCCGGCAGGTGCTGGCCGAGTTCGGCGACGAGCTGGTGGTGGAGTCCGTGGGCCCGTCCGAGCGGCGTACGTGGCGGCTCCGAGACCTGCTGCCTGACCGATTCGGTCCGGAGTCACTGGCGTGAGCGACCGTGCCGCCCTTCCGCTCGGCCGCTCGACCCTGAGATGCTTGCTGCTCCTGGCCCTCGCCGGCTGCCGAGAGTCTGTGACGGCCCCGGGCTTGTGTCCGGAGTTCTGCCTCGCTGGCGAATTCGCCATGCGGGACACGATCCTGTCGAACGTCATCGCCGCAGATTCGTCTTTCGTGGGGTATCGGTTCGCTACGCATGCCTACCGGATGCAGGTTGCCGGGTCCGGCGGGCCGGTGGAATCGCGGGGGTTGGTCACGTTCACCAGGTTCTTCGACACCTATGGGGGTTCGGACAGCAGCGCTTCCCGCACCATCCTCACCACGGACTCCTTCCGGCTCTCGTTCAACCTGGTTCGGCGCAGTCCGGCCCCTGGGCTCGCGTTGCTGGTGTACCGGGTGGGGATACGGCCGGATACCGCGACGACGTGGGATGACGTCGCGCCGTTCTTCGACGACACCGCCTTGGTCGGGTCCATCCCGATTGACGATACCTTACAGACCGGGACCGTCGCGGCGGCTTTCCCGGCCGGCGCCTTTCCCGCCTTCGAGCCGGATAGCTTCATGATGTCGGTCGGGTTGCGGGTAGCCGGACCGGCCTTCGCGGACATCTCGACGGTTGATTCCATCACCGCCACCGTCCTTGTCCGGTACACCAGCCACGACTCGGTGGGGACCACGGTCACGCGATCGGAGGCGCGGGCCGCGTTCTTCGACACGTTCCTGGGGGATCCGGCCAGTCTGGGGACGCTGGGACTACGGGTCGGCGGGCTCCCGGCCGCGCGGGTGCTGCTCCGGGCTTCGGTGCCGGCGAACGTGGTGGATTCCACCCAGGTGGTGCGGGCTACCCTGCTGCTGGTGCCCGCGCAGCCCGCCCTCGGGGCCGCCGGTGACACCTTCCGCCTGCGGGTGCACGCGCTGGGCGCGGACTTCGGTGCCAAGTCACCCCTGATCATTGAGGGAGCCGACACGCTGGAGATGGGGAGCACCAAGGTGGCGGTGGGAACTGGCGACACCATTCGGATCGACATTACGCATGTGCTTCAGGCCTGGCGCGCCAGCGCGACGCTCCCGCGCTCCATGATGCTGCGGCTGGTGCCGGAAGCGGCGTCCGTGGCGGCGCTGGATCTGCTCCCCAGCTCGTCGCCGGCGGGCCGGCCGTCGCTCCACCTCACGTACATACCGCTCTACCGGTTCCCGGGCCGATGACGCCGCGGGGATATGTCGGCTGGATTTCGTTGGCGCTGGCGGGAACGGCCTCCAGCTTGACGGCGCAGAACTCGGTGTATGGTGTGCAGGGAGTCGGGTTCCCGGTCAGGCCGCTCAGCGTCCACGCGCGCGGCCTCTCCGGTGGGAATGCGGTGTTCGACCCGGGGTCCGCGGTGAATCCGGCCACCGCCACCGCTTTTGGCGGGATTACGGCGCACCTCAGCGCTGCCACCGCGTTCCGTCGCTACTCGGCCTACGACTCGACCGTGTCGGGCCTAAAAGAGACCCGCTTTCCCTTGTCCATGGTGGGAGCGCGGATAGGCGAAACCGACCTGTCCTTTGCCGTGAGTTACGGTCCGTACCTCGAGCGGTCGTTCGATTTCCGCACCACCAGCGTCGTCGTCGTGCGGGCCGAGTCCCTGATCGTGTCGGACCGGGTGTCTTCGGATGGCGGGCTGGCCGACTTCCGTGCCGCCATCGGCTTCCAAGTGACCTCCCGCCTGCACGTGGGCGTGGCTGGGCACCTGCTGACCGGCTCCAGCAAGCTCCGGGTCCGGCGAGAGTTTTCCAGCGGCGACTACCGGCCCTTTGCGCAACGGAGCGATCTCACGTTCACCGGAGCGGGCGTGTCCGTGGGCGTCAGCGCGCTGGTGGCGCCGGGCCTACAACTCGGCGCCGCGCTGCGCAGCGATACCCGCCTCCGGACCACCCAGGAGGGCTTCCCCACAACCAGCGTGGACCTTCCGGTGACGTTCACGGCCGGCGTGCGACTCGAGCCGGTGCGCCGGGTCGCGTGGGCCACCACCGTAGAGCGGCGATCGTGGTCGTCCGGGGCCGCCGACCTCGGGCCCGGCGTCACGGCGTTCGACACGTGGGACGTGGCTTCGGGTCTGGAGATCGGGGGGTATAATCCTGTGACGCGGACCAATCGGCTACCGCTTCGGTTCGGCGTTCGCTACGCCACGCTCCCCTTCAGCGGCCGCTCCACGCAGGCGCACGAGCTCACGCTTGGGGCGGGCTCGGGCCTGGCGTTTGGGACTCGGGTTGCCATGGACCTCGCGGTGGAGCGCGCAACGCGCTCCGGCGCGGGCGCGGAGGAACGCGTGTGGCAGGCCTCGGTCGGCGTCACCATCGTTCCCTGATGCGCGTCTACCTCCACACCTTCGGCTGTAAGGCCAACCAGTACGACACGGAAGCCGTGCGCCAGGCCGTCACAGCGGCCGGCGGACAGGTGGTCACGGATCCCGGTGTGGCGGACGCGGCGGTGGTGAACTCGTGCACCGTGACGCATGTGGCCGAAGCGAAGCTGCGCGCACTGGTGCGCCGGCTGGCGCGCACGGGCGGTCCCGGCCGCACGGTGGTCATGGGCTGCGCGGCGGCGCGGGATAACGGCCGAATAGCGAACCTGCCCGGCGTGACAGCGGTGGTGGCGGGCCCCGATGTGCCCGGGGTGGTGACCGCCCTGGGGTTTCCCCGACCGCCCGAGCAGAACGGATTGTGGGCATTCGGGCAAGGGGCCCGTGCCTGGCTCAAGGTCCAGGATGGCTGCGACGAGCACTGCACCTTCTGCGCGACCACCCTGGCCCGCGGTGCGAGCCGCTCGCGCCCCGTGGATGCTCTCGTCGAGGAGGCCGAGCGACTGGCGGAACGCCACCAGGAAATCGTCCTCACCGGGGTGCATATCGGCACCTACGGGGCGGACCTCCCTGGCGGGGCCTGCTTGGGTCTGCTGGTCGAGACCCTGGTGGCCCGCGTCGAGCGCGTGCGGTTTCGGCTCTCGTCGGTAGAAGCCACCGAGGTGGATCAGCGGATCGAGGAGCTGATGGCCGGCGCGCCCGACCGGCTGGCCCCGCACCTGCACGCGCCGCTCCAGTCCGGGAGCGACCGGGTCCTGCGACGGATGGGCCGCCACTGGTACACCGCGGCGACGTATCGTGACCGCATTGAACGCCTGGCCTCCCGCCTTCCGCGCTTCGGGCTCGGGGCCGACGTCATGGTGGGGTTCCCGGGCGAGACCGAAGCGGATCACGCGCTCTCGGTCTCGCTGGTGCGGGATCTGCCGTTCACCTATTTGCATGTGTTCCCCTACTCGGCCCGGCCCGGCGTCGCGGCCACTCGGCTGGGTCCGCCGGTCCCCTCGCCGGTCAGCGCGGGCCGCTCCGAGGAATTGCGAGCCCTCGCCGCCCAGCGGGGCCGCGCGTATGCCGCCGCGCGAGCGGGTGGCTTGGCCGACGTCGTTGTGCTCCACCGGGGGGGAGGGGGCTTCGAGGGTCTCACCGAGGACTACCTCACGGCCTACGTCCCGGTGGGCGACGGCCCGGTCGACGGCCGTCTCCGGGCCCGCCTCTCGGCGGAGAACGATCGGCTCGTGGCGCGAGCCGCGTGAGGTCATCAGTGACCACGGTCTACGTCGAGACCTACGGCTGCCAGATGAACGTGGCCGATACGGAACTCATCCTCGGGCTGCTGGCGCGAGAAGGTTTTCAGCCCACTGATGATCCGGCCCAGGCCGACGTCATGCTGGTGAACACCTGCGCCGTTCGCGAGCACGCCGAGCAACGGGTGGTCGGCCGGGTGGGCGAGCTGAAACGACACAAGCGGCGAGGGGACGTGCTCGGGGTGGTGGGATGCATGGCGCAGCGGCTCGGGCCCACCCTGCTGGAGCAGGCGGCGCACGTGGACCTGGTCGTCGGCCCGGACGGATACCGTGCCCTGCCGGCTCTGATCCAGCAGGCCCGCGCCGGCGAGCGGGTCACGGACGTCGGCTTCCGGTCCTGGGAGCACTACGAGGACGTGGAGCCGGTGCGATCAGCCGCCGGGCCCTCCGCCTTTGTGACGGTGCAGCGTGGCTGCGATTATCGGTGCACGTTCTGCATAGTTCCGATGACGCGCGGACCGGAGCGGAGTCGTAAGCTCGGTGACGTCCTCCGCGAGGTGGAAGGCCTTGCCGCGCACGGCGTCACCGAGATCATGCTGCTGGGCCAAACGGTCAACAGCTACCACGACGGGGAGCGGGACTTTGCCGACCTGCTTCGCGCGGTCGGTGCGGTGCCCGGCATTCGGCGGGTCCGGTTCACCAGCCCGCATCCTCGAGACTTCACGCCCCGCGTGGCCCAGGCCATGGCGGAGGTCGCCACGGTGTGCGAGCACGTGCACCTGCCGGTGCAGAGCGGGTCCCCACGGGTGCTCAAACGCATGCTGCGACGGTACACCAGGGAGGAGTACCTGGCCTGCGTCGAACACCTGCGAGCGACCATTCCCGGCCTGGCCCTCACCACGGACATCATCGTCGGCTTCCCGGGTGAAACGGCCCAAGACTTTTCCGACACCCAAAGCCTGGTGCGGGAAGTCGGATTCGATGACGCCTACACGTTCCGCTATTCCCCGCGGGCCGGTACGCCGTCGGCACGGATGGGTGACGAGGTTCCTGATGCGGTGGCCGCGGAGCGCCTGGAGCGCCTCATTGCCACGGTGCGCGACATATCGCGCCGCAAGAACGGCGGGCTGGTGGGAACCAGTTGGGAGGTCCTGGTGGAAAAACCGGCTCGGCGTGGCGGCCTGCTGCAAGCCCGGACACGCACCAACAAGGTCGCGTTGTTGGAAGGGGCCGACGAGTTGGTCGGCCGCTATCTCCAGGTCCGGTTCACCGGCACCACCGGAGCCACCTTCACGGCGGTTCCCGTTCAGACCGCGCGAGCTCTGGCCGTCATGGGCTGAGCCCGGCCCATTGGGGCGGTGCGGCCGCCCGTAACACGATTCGTTCAGGCGTACGGGGCCGGCCTGTGGGCCGGCCTCGTCTTGTCGGTGCCCCTACCGGTGGCCCTGCCGGTGGGTGCATTGGGGCTGGTCCTGGCGACTGGGCGGGCCGCGGCTCTGCTCCTCTCCGGGACCGCGGGCGTGGGGTTTCTCACTGGAGGGTTGGCGAGCGCTCGGGATCAAGGGTCCTGCGCCCGCCGGTGGGCAGCGGGTCCACACGTGGCCACGGCGGTTGTCGGTGATGCCCCGGGGCATTCCGGCTTGACCCGAGCACGGATTGAATGGGCGCCCGAGGGATGTGTGGGCCAACTCCTCATCCGGTCGTCGGAACCCCTTCCGGCTGGCGCGGCGGTCGTGCTGGTCGGGAGCTTTGCGGGGCCGCCGGCGGCGTTCCGGGTGACGCACGCGCGGGTGATCGGATCGCACCGAGCCTGGCGGTTTGCCGTGCGCGAACGAGTGGCGCGGCGTTTTGCGGATCTTTACGGCCGGCGCGGCCCACTGGTCCACGCCCTCACGCTGGGCAAACGTGAGGACCTCGATCCCGGGCTGCGGCGCACGTTCGCGGACGCCGGTCTGGCCCATCTCCTGGCGATCTCCGGCCTGCACGTTGGGTTCCTGGCGGGCTGGATGGTGCTCGTGGCCGGATGGTTGGGCGGGCGGCGCCAGGCGTGGGCCGTGGCGGCGGCGGGCTGCTGGCTGTACGTGGCGCTCCTGGGGTTCCCCTCTCCGGCCACACGCGCCTGCCTGTTCGTCACCATCCGGGCCGTGACCTTGTGGCGCCAGCGGAATCCGTCAAACGACACCGTGCTCCACGTGGCCGCGCTCGGCGTGCTGCTGGCGGAACCGCGTGCGGCCACCGATGCCGGCGCCTGGCTGTCCTTCGCGGCGGTGTGGGGGACCGCCCAGGCCGGCCGCCGACTGCCGGACGCGTGGCGCCGCCGGAAGCTGGCGGGTCTGGTGGCAGCTTCCCTGGGCGCGACCATCGCGACCGCCCCGATCACCGCCTACCTGTTCGGGTCGGTACCGCTGGTGGGTATCGTCGCAAACATCATCGCGGTTCCGCTGTCGGCCGTGGCGGTCCCCGCGGTGTTCGCCAGCCTTGCCAGCCACACCGTCGCGGGCGGAGCGGGCCTGGCGCTGGCCGGACTCGAGCATGTGGCGGACATCGCGGCGTCTCTCCCTGGGGGCCGTATCACGGGGACACCCGGTGTGGCGTTTGCCGTCCCGTGGGTGCTGGCGCTTGGCGCGGCCGGCTGGGTGATCTCCGGAGGCCGTCCGGCCCGCGGCCGCGTGTTGCGGGTGGCCTGGGTCGGGGCAGGCGTGTGGTGCGCGTGGGCCGTTCCCTGGACCCACCTGTTTCCCCGGGCCGCATGGGCGGGGGATGCCGGCCGGCTGGCCATTCATGTGCTGGACGTGGGTCAGGGCGACGCCATCGCCATCCGCACGCCACGGGGACGCTGGATGGTGGTGGACGCCGGACCACGCACCCCCACGGCGGACGCCGGCCGCCGCGTGGTGCTCCCGTTCCTGCGCCGCCACGGTGTGCGACAGCTCGACGTCCTGGTCGTGACGCACGGCGATGCCGACCACCTGGGCGGTGTGCCGGCCCTGGAACGCGCGCTGGAACCAACCCTGGTCCTGGAGCCGGGACAACCGCTGGGTACCGGCCTGTACCTCGAACACCTGGTGGCGGTAGATGCCGTTGGGATCCGCTGGGCTCCCACCCGTCAGGGCGACAGCCTGCTGCTCGACTCGGTGCTGGTGACCGTGCTCCATCCGTCGGATGAATGGATGGCGACGCAGCTTGAGCCCAATGAGAACTCCGTGGTCCTGCGGGTGCGGTATCGCGGGTTCGTCGCGCTGCTTACCGGCGACGCGGGCCATGTGACGGAGGACCGGTTGTTGCGGGACGTGGGCCGGGCCGATCTGCTCAAAGTGGGGCACCACGGGTCGGCCGGCAGCACGGGCGAAGCCTGGGTGGGTACACTCCGGCCCGCGGCGGCCGTCATCAGCGTGGGTGACAACCGCTATGGGCATCCTGACCCGGGCGTGCTGGACCGGCTCGCCCGTCATGGTATCGCCGTGTTCCGCACCGACCGGGGCGGTACCGTGACGGTGCGCTCAGATGGACGCTATCTTGAGGTCGTTCAAGGCGAACCCCCGACCTTGCTGGAGGCGCTACGGTGCCGCGTGTCGATATTGTCACCATCGAGCGGTTCATCATCGAACAAGAGCGCCTGCACCCCTCGGCGACGGGCGAGCTTTCCAACCTCCTCTACGACATTGCCCTCGCCGCCAAGATCATCTCCGGATATGTGAGACGGGCCGGCCTGCTGGACGTGTTGGGCCGGGTGGGGCGCGTCAACGTCCAAGGCGAGGAGCAACAGAAGTTGGACGTCCTGGCCAACGAAACCATCAAGGCGGCGGCGGCGCACACCGGGCGCCTGTGCGTGATGGCCTCGGAGGAAGACGAAGGTCCCATCCCCACGCCCCCGCAGTACCGGGCGGGTAAGTATGCCCTGCTGTACGATCCGCTGGACGGATCGTCCAACATCGATGTCAACGTTTCCATCGGAACCATCTTCTCCATCCACAAGCGTCGCACCCTCTCCGGTCCCGGTGGCCTCCCGGACCTGGTTCAGCGTGGCCGCGACCAGGTGGCAGCGGGGTACGTGATCTACGGATCCAGCACCCAGCTGGTGTATACCTCGGGTCACGGCGTCCACGGATTCACGCTGGATCCCTCCATCGGCGAGTTCTTGCTTTGGAGCGCGGACATCCGGACGCCGGCCGCCGGGAAGTACTACAGTGTGAACGAGAGCAACTATCCCCGCTGGTCGGCCGGCTATAAGAAAGCGGTGAACGCCTTGAAAGGTGCGGACGGGAAGGGCCCCGCGAAGAACGCGCGGTACATCGGCTCCCTGGTGGCCGATTTTCACCGCAACCTGATCGCCGGAGGTGTCTTCTTGTATCCCGGCGACAGCAAGTCCCCGCGGGGAAAACTGCGGCTCCTGTACGAAGGCGCGCCGCTCGCCTTTGTCGCCGAGCAGGCCGGCGGTTCCGCGTCCGACGGGGTGATTCCCATCATGGATATCGAGCCCACCGAACTGCACCAGCGAACGCCCCTGGTGATCGGGAGCAAGGACGACGTGGCGTTCGTGGAGCGCACGCTTCGGGAAACGGACGGCATCGGGACGTGACCGAGGAGCGCTTCACACCGTCGGGATTGCCGCTCAAGCCGGTCTATGGCCCTGACGACCTCCCCGCCGCCATCCCTGAAGCGCCCGGTGAGTTTCCGTTCACCCGCGGTATTCATGAAACGATGTACCGTGGGCGGCTGTGGACCATGCGCCAGTACGCCGGTTTCGGCACGGCCGAGGAAACCAATGTGAGGTTTCGTGACCTCCTGACGGCCGGGCAGTCGGGTCTATCGGTGGCGTTCGACCTGCCGACGCAGATGGGCTATGACTCCGATGCCCAGGTGGCCGAGGGAGAGGTGGGCCGGGTGGGCGTCGCCATTGACACGGTGGAGGACCTGGCGCGGCTCTTTGAAGGAATTCCGCTGGATCGCGTGTCCACGTCCATGACGATCAATGCCACGGCAGCCATCCTGTTGGCCATGTACGTGGTAGTGGGCGAGGAACGCGGCGTGCCCCGACGGTCCTTGCGTGGAACCGTGCAGAACGACGTGCTGAAGGAGTATGTGGCGCGCGGAACCTACATCTTCCCGCTGGAGCCATCGCTGCGATTGGTGACGGACACGTTCCGGTTCGTCACGGATCAGGAGATGCCTTTCAACCCCATTTCGATCAGCGGCTACCACATGCGCGAAGCGGGATGCACGGGCGTTCAGGAGATTGCCTTCACGTTCGCCAACGCCCTGGAGTATCTCGACCGGGCGGTCGCGGCGGGCCTCGCGGTGAACGCCATCGCCCCGCGCATCTCGTTTTTCTTTGCCTCCCACAATGATCTGTTCGAGGAGGCCGCCAAGTTTCGCGCGGCGCGGCGGCTCTGGGCCCGGTTGGTGCGAGAGCGCTACGCCGGCAACGACCAGAGCTGCCGCCTGCGGTTTCATACCCAGACCGGTGGGTCGACTCTGACAGCGCAGCAGCCGCTCACCAACGTGGTCCGGGTGGCCATCCAGGGGCTGGCGGCGGTGTGGGGGGGTACGCAATCACTCCACACCAACGCGTACGACGAGGCCCTGGCGCTGCCGAGCGCGGAGTCGGCGCGGCTGGCGCTCCGCACGCAGCAGGTGTTGGCCTACGAGTCCGGTGTGGCCCAAACGGTAGATCCGCTCGGCGGCTCGTACTACGTGGAGTCGCTCACCGCCGCGCTGGAGCGGGAGGCGGTCGAGCTGATGCGGCGGGTCGGGGCAATGGGCGGCGCGGCCCGCGCCATCGAGTTGGGGTACTACCAGCGCTCCATCGCGCACGCGGCCTACGAGTATCAGCGAGCGGTCGAGCGGGGCGACGTGGTGGTGGTGGGCGTCAACCGGTTCGCCGAGGAGGGCGGCACGCCCTCGGTGGGGGCGCCGGACTATTCGGCGCTCGCCGAGGCCCAGCGCGCCCGGGTGACGGCGGCCCGGACGGCGCGTGACGCTCGGCGCTGGGCTGCT
>DASWGV010000154.1:0-12825 GCA_036393515.1 Gemmatimonadales bacterium
ACTGCTGTACGACGTGTCGCCCTTCGACCCGTTCACCTACGCCACCGTGGGACTGGTCCTCGCCACCGTGGGGGCGCTGGCGGTATCGGCGCCGGCGGCGCGGTCATCTTCGGTAGACCCGCTCAAGGCGCTGAGAGCGGAGTGACCGGGTCCATGTGGGCACGCCGCAGCGGCGTGGGCGTCGGGGCGACGGTCGCGACCCTGTCAGCCGCGAGCCCGGCCAATCAGGCACCCCACCCCATGATGAACCACGACCCGCGTTGGTCACCCATCACCAGCTGGATCGTATTCGACTCCGACCCGGGCGGACGCCGGGAGGATACGGCTGGGAGGTCGCGACGATTACGCCCGGACGGCGCAGGCTTCAGCCGCCTCGCGCCCGGGGTTCTTCCCTGCTGGTCGGGCAACGGCACCCGGATCGCTTTCATGAAAGAGACCACTAAGGCTCGGTCGGACATCTGGGTGATGAATCGAGACGGGACCGGCTCCCGGTGTCTCACCTGTACGCATTGAAACTGCGGTCAATGGGTCAGTCCATAAATGATGTAGTTGATGGCCAGCTTGTAGGCCTCGTTCGAGATGTTCACCGCCCACCATCCCTGCCCCGACCACTCCATGTAGTCCCCGATGTCGTTGTTGTAGTTGATCACCACCATGAGACGTTTGGCCGGATCGTTGTCCTGGTAGATCCCGTGGAACTCGGCCTTCAAGTACGGGTCGTGCGGATATGACATGTCCAGCGTCTCGATATCGAACACGGTGTGAAAAACCGGATGCGACAGGTTCAGGGGCTCGATGCGCGCGCCGGGAAGGGCGCGCCGGATTTGCGACTCGAAGTTGCGCCACTCACCCCGCATGAAATCGTCCACAATCAGGAACCCGCCTTTGGCCAGGTAGGTCCGGAGCCCCACGGCCTCGGAATCGCTCGGCAGCCAGTACCCCGGCTCGGACAGGTAGGCCACGGGGTACTTCAGCAGTTCGGGATCGTCCAAGGTGTGGATGTTGCTCCCCGCTACGTGCGGCCGGACCGCAGTGATCTCCTGCATCATGGTCATCAAGTTGCGTTCCATAGTGGGGTAGTCAAACTCCCAGCCGCTCCGGCCGTACACCATGTAGCGAATGCGGGCGAACGTGAACCGCCCGTCATACGGAACATTCGGTTCCAGCTGGAACCGCCAGCCGCGGCGCTGGGCAGAAAGGGGACCGGAAGAGACCATCAGCACGGCCCAGAGGAGAGAACCACGCGTACAGAGGCGTAGAAGACGTCCCGGGGGACGCACGGGTGCGTCCCGTCGCCCCTCCGTCTCCCGCCGGTGGGAAGGAGTTCCGCGTCCGTCCCCCGGTATGACCCGTCCGTCTCCGTACGCCGGGATCCTTCCCCCTCGCCGGTCCCTGCCCGCCTTGATCAACACACCGCTCCCTGCGTGGGGAACAGCAGCTGATTGTAGCCCGGGAAGACCTGCACATCCCCGATCCCCAGCGGGAACGCCACCGTGTAGGAGGGGATAATCAGCCTCTTCTGCCGGATCAGGTTCACGCCGTCGCACACGCTATTGAGATTTGCGCCGATCTGGGACACGGTGCTCGGCAGTCCGTTCAGCCCTTGAAAGATGGTCAGGAACTGCTCCACGGAAAGCGTGTTTCGGAGATCGCAGGCGGCGGCGGCCCGCTCGGCAAACTCGCCCGTGAACAAGGTCTGCCCGCAGAGCCGGTCAATGGCATACTGCCCGGCAGCCGCCGCGCGGTCCAGGATGCCGCTGGGATTCTGGAGTAGGTCCGCAAGATCGGAGGGCAAGGGTAGCGAATTGATCACGTCGGCGGCGGCGCCGCCTCCGAAGGGGAACTGCGACATGGACAGGCCAGACACCGAGGTGAGAGACGAATTCATCCGTGTGCCGGTCATGTCCACCGACGTCCCCACGCCCGCCAGGCTCGCGGCCGACACGGAATTAAGCATCCCCTCGATCAGGTCGCGCAGCGACCCGAGGTCGTAGTCGCCGTACCCCTTGCCACAGATGGTGCCCTTGAAGGCCCACTCGGCCTTGGGGGTGAGCTGGACCACCTGGCGCGCCGCACCATTCACCGTGGCCTTGGCACCGTTCCCCTCAGCGTCCACGCCCACCGTACCAGTCCCCTTCCCGTCAACCTGGACTTTGGACTCAGCCTGCCCCGTGAGGTTGCGTGAACGCTCAAAGCACAGCGTCGCTTCGAGCTGAACGCCCAGGCTGCCCGGGTCTTCCGGCTCCAGGAACGCCACGGTCAGCGTGTCCAGGTCGGCCAGCAGACTGCTGCTCCGCTCGCTCAACGTATCCAGGCGCTCCAGCGCCAGTTGGGATCGGCCGGCTTCCCGCGCCTCCAACGTGTCCATCCGCTCCAACACCTGTCGGATCAGGCTGCCTGGATCACCCGGCTGTCCCACGGACAACACCAGGGTGTCGAGGCTCGCAAGCACGGCTGCCGAGCGGCGACCTTCCGTCGCTTCCAGGGTATCAAGCCGCTGCAACAGCTCCTGGGCCCGGCGCGCGTCCCGAGCTTCGAGCGTATCGAGCCGCTCGAGCGCCGTGCGCAGCAGCGACTGGATGTTCTGGAGCTCCGCGGTCTGCGCGTCGATCGGTGCGATGCCATCCATGCATGCAGTCTGGGTGATGAAAAGGGACAGCGATGCGACGGCCAAGAAGTTTCTCACGAGGCCCCCAAGCAAAGGGAAAACCGTACAGCCCGACCAAATCCAAGTTGCCCCGGAGTCAGGAGGGCACAAGAGCAGCGCTCCTGACATTTCCCTAACACTCCGCCCCTGTACCCCTCCGGGAGGGTCCTATTAGGTTCGCACGGTAGGTCACCCGAATGGTCTCCCTACTTCCCTCTCGGGACCGGCATCCCCGCGTCACTCCGGTGATGCTGCTGCTCCTGGCCACATTCGCCCTCACCGCCGTGCTCACCTATCAGGCGGTGGACGCCGCGTCATCCCATCGCCAGACCGCTGAGCGAGCCTTGCGCGACCACGCGACGTTCGCGGCCTGGGAATACTCGCGCCTGGCGCGCAAGGAGCTGGAGTGGCACCTGTGGAACGTGGTGAAGCCCCTGTATTACCACGCATCCAAGGATCCTGCCGCGCTTCCCTCGCCGAGCCAACTCGAAGCCAGCATCAAGGCGCTCAACGAGTGCGAATGCTCCACCCGGAAGCTGTTTCACGCCTACTTCGCGTTCGATCTAAGTGGCGGCGACACGGTCTGGCGGGGACGAACGCCGGACCCCCAGACGCAGGCGTGGATTGCTGACACTATCAGGGCGCATGTCCGGGCGCATTATGGCCAGCGCTGGGAGTTCGCGTTGCTGACGGGCCAGCACCATGGCGTCAGGCGGACTATTGCGTATTTCCTGCGGCGCGACGCCAAGGGTCAGCCTCGTGTGGCATCGGGCGTGGTGCTCGACTCGGGTCTCGTTGTCGAAGGTCTCAAGTACCCGTATGAACACACCGAGCTGCTCCCCAGCTCCCTCACCCGCGAGACCAGCAACCGGCCGGTGCTCTCCCTTGAGGTGCTCGACCGGAACGGCAACCTCGTGTTTCGCGCGGGCGACTCCTATCCCCGGGCGTTCGGGGGCTCTGACACCCTGGGCCTACAGTTCGCCGGGCTTACGGCCGGTGTCGCGCTCAACGAGGCGATCGCTCAGCGGCTCGTCATCGGCGGGTTGCCGCGCTCGCGCATGCCGCTCCTGCTCAGCCTGCTCGCCCTGACCACAGGGCTGGTGGCTGTGACGCTGCGACAGCTCAGCAAGGAACATGAGCTGGCCCGGCTTCGTTCCGACTTCGTCTCCGGCGTCTCTCATGAGCTGCGGACGCCGCTGGCGCAGATCCGCATGTTCACCGAGACCCTGGCCCTGGAGCGGGTGCGTTCGCCCGAGGAAGCGCAGCGCGCCCTCGATATCATTGGGCGTGAGTCCGAGCGGCTGAGCCACCTGGTGGACAACGTGCTCCAGTTTTCGCGCGCCGAACGCGGGGCCATCCGCCTGGCACCGGAGCCCACCCGCCTGGACCAGCTGCTCCGCGACGTGACGGAGGCATTCCAGCCCCTGGCGGCGGCGCGCCAGGGCAGCGTTGCCGTGGCGGCGGATGGGCCGGTCACCGCCGTGGTGGATGCGGCGGCCGTGCGCCAGGTGCTCCTCAACCTCCTGGACAACGCCGTGAAGTACGGCCCGGCCGGGCAGACTGTGCGGCTGGGCCTGGCGCTGGACGGCACTTGGGCGGCGATCAGCGTGGAGGACCAGGGTCCCGGGATTCCGCCCCATGAGCGCGAGCGGATCTGGGAGCCCTACTGGCGATCGCCCCGCGAGCGCGAGTCCGCGGTGGGCGGAAGCGGCATCGGGCTGGCCGTGGTCAAGGAGCTGGTCGAGGCCCACGGCGGCAACGTGGCGGTTCAGGACCGCGCGTCGGGCGGGGCCCGCTTCACGGTGCGGCTTCCGGATGCCGTTGCCGCCCGACCCGCCCCGCCAGCCGTGGAGCCGAGCGCCGCCCGCACCTGACGCATGCCCCGTATTCTCCTGGTCGAGGACAACGCCGATCTGGCCTATGGCCTCCGGAACAACCTCGAGATCGAAGGCTACGCAGTGGAGGTGGCCGACACGGGCCCGCACGGCCTGACCTGCGCCCGCGCCCGGCCGCCCGACCTGGTCATTCTCGACCTCATGCTCCCGGGCGCCGACGGCTTCCGGGTCTTGAAGACGCTGCGGGACGAGGGGGCGCGCTTCCCCGTGCTGATCCTCACCGCGCGCGGTGAAGAGTCCGACAAGGTGCGCGGCCTTCGGCTCGGCGCGGACGACTATGTCACCAAGCCGTTCGGCGTGCTGGAGCTGCTGGCGCGGGTGGAGGCCCTCCTGCGCCGCACTCAGCCCGCAACCAACGGGCACAACCACGAGGTCTTCCGGTTTGCCGATATCACCGTGGACACCGCCACCCGCGGCGTGACCCGGGCGGGCTGCGAGGTCTCGCTCACGCCCAAGGAGTACGACCTGCTACTCGCCCTGCTCAAGCGGAACGGCGCGGTGGCATCCCGCATTGAGCTGATGAAGCAGGTGTGGGGCTACAGCGCCGCGGTGCTCTCCCGCACCGTGGATACCCATGTCGCCGAGCTGCGGCGGAAACTGGACAATGGCACCACGGAGCCGCGGCACATCCTCACGGTGCGGAAGGTCGGGTATCGCTTGCAAACCTGACGGACGGAGGCGGACGGGCGAACGGCGGGGCAAGCTCCACCCCCCTCCGCCTCCATCAGTCGCTGACACAACTCCCACCTGCTTCGCACGCGCTCCGCAAAGCATCTCCACCACGGCGCGTCCCGGTCGTTCTACTCTGATGGGTCCTTTGCCGTTCCGACCTCGACACGGACGGACCCATGCCCCTCCGCTCTCTGGTGTGCCTGTCGTTCTTGTGCCTCCTGGCGGCGCGGCCCGTGGCCGCCCGCGCTCAGCAGCAGCGCGCCTCCGGCGCCACCGCCGGGATGGCCCTGCCGCGCCGGGCGCTGGAGGCGACCCGGATTTCCCACAGCCGGGTGACGATTGATGGGCGGCTGGACGAACCCGGCTGGGCCGCCGCGCAGGAGGCCACGGGGTTTCTCCAGTTCCAGCCTGATCCGGGAGCCCCTGCTACCCAGCGCACCACCGCCCGCGTGCTGTACGACGACGACGCCATCTACATCGCGGCCCGTTTGTTCGACTCGGCGCCGGATTCCCTGGTGGCCCGGCTGGCCCGCCGCGATGAGCGGGTGTTTTCCGACTGGTTCTATGTCATGCTGGACAGCTATCATGACCGCCGAACCGGGTTTGCCTTCGGGGTCAATCCACGCGGAGTGAAGGTGGACCTCCAATACTCCGAAGACGTTCGCGAGGATGACGGCTGGGACGCAGTGTGGGATGTCGCTACCCTGGTGGACACTGAGGGATGGACTGCGGAGTTCCGTGTTCCGCTCTCGCAGCTGCGCTTTAGTGCCGGAGCCGACGAGTGGGGCGTGAATTTCCGCCGTCATCTTGCGCGGTTGGACGAAATCAGCGATTGGTCTCCGGTCCCGCGGGGCGGCACCGCCTACGTCTCCGCCGGCGGCGCGCTCTCCGGCCTGCGCGACCTCAAACCCCGGCGCCGCCTGGAAGTCCAACCCTATGTGCTCACGGGGCTCTCCCGCGCGCCCGGCGAGGCGGCCGACCCCTTCTACCGCGCGACCGAGGGAGCCGGAACCATCGGCGCGGACCTCAGGTATGGCCTCACGTCGGACCTCACCCTCTCGCTCACCCTCAATCCGGACTTCGGGCAGGTGGAGGCGGACCCGTCCGTGGTGAACCTGTCGGGTTTTGAAACGTTCTTCCCGGAGAAACGTGCGTTCTTCCTGGAGGGGGCGGAGGTCTTCCGACCGTCATTCCCCCAGTTTCCCGCCATGTTCCACAGCCGGCGCATTGGCCGCCCGCCACAGGGCTCGGTCCCGGACGACGCCGCCTACGCCGACTTACCGGAGGCCACCACCATCCTCGGCGCCGCGAAGCTCACGGGCAAGACGAGGGACGGCTGGTCGCTGGGCGTCTTCGACGCGGTCACCGCCCGGGAGCTTGGGGCATACGTCACGGCCACGGGTCCCACGGGCGCCGCGGTGGTCGAACCGCTCACCCATTACGGGGTGTTCCGCGTGGCCCGCGATTTCCGCCGCGGCCAGAGCGTGATTGGCGCGCTCGCCACCACCACCAACCGCGCGCTCCCGGCCAGCGGCGAGCTGGACCTCCTGCCGGCCGCGGCTTATGTCGCCGGGCTGGACGGACTGCACCGGTTCGCTGCCGGACGTTACGAGATCGCGGGGTCCGTCTTCGGCAGCCAACTCCGTGGGAGCGCGGAAGCGCTCGACCGCGTGCAACGGAACCCGGTGCACCGCCTGAACCGCGCCGACGCCGATTACCTAGACTATGACCCGACCCGCCGCACCCTCGACGGGTACGCCGCCAGCCTGAGCGTCCAGAAACGCCAGGGCGCATGGAAGTTCTTCGCGGAGTCGCGAGCGCGCTCGCCCGGCTTCGACGCCAACGACCTCGGCTTCCTGGGGCGAGCGGATCAAGTCTCCACGTTCGGGCGCGTTTGGTACGACCGGTTCCGGCCCAGCCGGATGCTGCGCAACTGGCAGGTGAGCGTCGCCACCTGGGGGAACTGGTCCTACGGCGGCGAGCGTGGCTGGACCGGGGTCAGCACCTGGGGCAACGCCGAGCTCACCAATTACTGGCGGGTGATGGGGGGAGTGGACTACAACCTGCCGCGCCTGGATGTGGACGCATTGCGAGGCGGTCCGGCGCTCCAATCCGCCGCACGCTGGTGGCGCTGGGGTCGCGTGGTGAGCGATCCGCGGCGGGCGGTCACGCTCAACTCGGGCGCGTGGTACGAGACGGAGTCCGGCACGGGAGGCTGGCACGCCGGGGCGGACGCGGAGATTGGCGTACGACCGTCCAACCGGCTGAGCCTCTCCCTGGCACCGGAGTACCAGCGCACGCTGGGTGCGGGGCAGTTCGTGGCGAACCAACCCACCGCGGCGGGAACCGACTACATCCGCGCGCGGCTGGATCAGAGGACGGCTTCCCTCACGCTCCGTGGCGGGTACACCTTCACCCCGACCCTGTCCCTTCAGCTCTACGGTCAGCCCTTTGTGAGCGCCGGCGGCTACATCGGATTCGGGCGCATCACCAATCCCCGAGGTGCCACGCTCACCGACCGGGTCACGACGTACGGCGCCACCGAGCTGGTGCACGACGCCACCGCGAACCTCTACCGCCACGCGGAGTTCAGTTTCGGCAACCCGGACTTCACCATCCGGGAATTCCGGTCCAACGCCGTGTTGCGGTGGGAGTATCGCCCGGGTTCCACGCTGTTCGTGGTCTGGAGCCGCGGACGCCAGCTCGCCGACCGGAGCGGGCGGTTTCGCCTGGGAAACGACCTGGCGGACCTGTTCGGAGCCGCCGGCACGGATGTGCTGACGGTGAAGCTGAGTTATTGGGTTGGGAGATAGCCGCGAGGGCGCACCGGAGGTCCGCCGGGCCGCCTCAGGGGTGGGCGCTCCTGGACTGCGCGGCCACCGGCATCCCTTCCGCCATCCGCTCGAGGCCTCCCACCACCACCAACTCGCCGGCCTCGACGCCGCTCACCACCTCGACGATGCCCTGCGAGCGCGCGCCCAGCTGTACCACGCGCCGGCTCGCCTTGCCATCCACCACCGCCCACAGCACGTTCGCGGTTCGCAGTGGCTGCACCGCATCCTCCGGCACCACGATGGCGTTCGCGCGGCGGGCGGTCGCTAGGCGGGCCTCAATGAACATGCCCGGCTTGAGCAATTCACCAGGGTTGCGCGCCCGCGCCTTCACCACGATGGTGCGACTGGCGGGCTGCACCACCGGATCAATGAACTCGACCTCCGCCTGAAACACCTGGCCGGGGTACGCGGCCACGCTGAACTCCACCACCTGCCCCCGTCGAAGCTGGCCGGCGTAGCGTTCCGGCACCTCGATCACCGCGCGCTGCGGATCCACCGTCTGGAGCGTGAGCAGCCGCGTGGCGGTGGTGACGTAGTCCCCGGCGCTCACGAACCGCTGGCCCACCACGCCGCCGAACGGCGCGCGCACGGTGGTCCGTTCCACTTGGAGCTGGAGCAAGGCCAACCCGGCCTCTGAGCTGCGCGCCGCGGCCTCCGCTCGCTCCAGGTCCGCGGCTGACGACGCATTCTCTGCCCGCAGCCGGCGCACCCGCTCGAGTTGCTGGCGCGCCAGGTCGCGGTCCGCCTCCGCGCGATCGGCCTGCGCCCGGAGCATGGCATCATCAATCCGGAGCAACGGCGTCCCCTGGGTGACGAACTGTCCTTCCCGGAAGAGCAGCTCCGTGATGCGCCCCTCCTCGTCGGGCCGCAGGTCCACCGCCTGCACCGCCTCGATACGCCCGGTCACGCGGACGGCATCCACCACCGTGTCGCGCCGCGCCGTGTCGACATCCACCGGCATGGGCGGCATAGAGCCGGCCCCGGCAGCGCCGTCCGTCCCGCCACCCAGCAGCCCGAAGCCGCCGCTCGCCACGCCGGCCACCAAGACAATCGCGGCCAGGACGATGCCCACCAGCGCACCGCGGCGCCGTCCGACCGGTCCTCCCTGCCCCGCCATGGTACTCATGATGAATGTGACCTCAGTCGTTCGCTTGAATGCTCACGGCTGCGCCGGAAAGAGCCGGCGGCCGAGCAGCGCCTCAATACGTGCCAGGGCGAGGAACGCGGCGTACCGCGCCTGCACCAGCGCGGCCTCTGATTCGCTCAGGGCTACCTGCGCTTCGACCAGGTCGAGAATGGTGGTGGCGCCCTCGCGATACCGGGCGCGCTGCACCCGATAGTTCTCGGCCGCGACGGTCACTCCGGTCAGGGCCAGGGCGGTTCCACCCCGCGCGGTCTGGTATCCGTGATACGCTTCGACCATGACATCTGCCGTGCCCCGTTCGATGTCCTCGCGCTCCGCGACGGCCACCTCCCGCTGCGCCCGGGCTCGCGCCACCGCCAACTCGCGCCGACCGCCGTCCCAGACCGGGACCGACACGGTGACGGACACCTGGCTCCGTTTCAGCGCCGAAGGAAAGAATTCCGAATCGTAGGCGCCGGTGGTGGCACCCAGGCTCACATCCGGCCAATAGCCGGCCCGCTCAGCCCCCAGGGCGGCGGCGGCGCGCCGTTCGGCCGCCCGCGCCGCCTCGACCTCGGGACCGCGGGCGCGCATCTCCGCCACCGCGGCTTCCTGCGTCAACGGCAAAGGCGTCGGCGCGGCCGCCGCCATCGGCGCGGCGTCCACCGGACGGTCCAGGCCGATCTGCCGCCCCAGGCGCCGGCGGGAGACTGCGACGGCGGAATCCCGGCGCAGCATGCCCAGCCGGGCACGGTTCACTTCCAGCAGGAGTTGGAGGGAATCCGAGGCGATCGCCTCGCCCGCGATCACCCGCACCCGCGCTACCCCAAACTGCTCCTCGGCACGCCGCAGCCGGTCCGCCGCCGCCCGTGACAGCTCCTGGTCCGCCAGCACGGCGTAGTAGGCGGCATCGGTTGCCAGGGCGGTCCGGAAGCGCGTGGCCATCTCCGTCGCCTCCGCGCTCGCCAGCGACGCGCCGGCGCGCCTGAGCTCCGCAACCTTGCCAGAACCCACGAGGGTGTAGCTGGCCTGGAGGGTCGCGCTGGTGGCGTTGGGACTGATGCTGCCCGTTCCGAAGTTGAAGAACGGGTCTGAGAAGTGGATGTAGCTCGCTCCGGCGGTCAGGTTGGGGGTGAACAGATCGGTGAAGGCGGCGCGTCGCTCCCAGGCAGCCGCCTCCACCTCGACGCGGGCCGCGACCGCGGTGGGATTCACCAGCGCCGCCAGGCGGCGCGCCTCCGACAGCGTCACCACTGGTACGCTGTCGCTGACTGCCTGGGCCGCGACGGAGGGCGCCACCCACCAGGTGCCGCCAAGCAGAGTGCCGAGGAGCGGCAAAAAGCGTCGATTCATCGTGGAATCTCCGACGACGTGGTCGCGCGGGTCCCCACCGTGGGGCCGGGAATCATCTCGCCGTGTGCCCGAGGGGTGGGTGCGCCCGCCCGCACCGTGCTCCGCCCGCGGACCCGCTCGAGCACGACAAATACGGCGGGTACCAGATACAGCGTGAGGAGGGTGGACACGACCAGGCCGCCGATGATGGCGTAGCCCAGCGGCCGCCGACTGCCGGCCCCGGCGCCCAGGCCCAAGGCGATAGGCAGCGCCCCAAAAGTCGCCGACACGGAGGTCATGAGAATGGGCCGGAGCCGGATCCTCCCCGCCTCCCGCATCGCTGCCACCGCGTCGCGGCCGCGGTCGCGCAGGTCGCTGGCGTAGGTCACCAGCAGGATGGAGTTCTTGGATACCAGGCCGATCAAGAGGATCATGCCGATTTGGCTGTACACATTCAGCGTCGAGCCCGCCAGCCAGAGCGCCGCCAACGCGCCGGTCACGGCCAGCGGTACCGCGAGCAGCACGGTGAATGGATGGAGCAGCGATTCGAATTGCGCGGCCAGCACCATGAACACGAACACCAGCGCGAACCCAAACGCGAAGTACAGGGCGCTGCCGCTTTCCTGGAATTCCCGCGATTCGCCGGCCAGGTCAATAGTGCTCCCCGCGGGCAGCACGTCCGCCGCCACCCGGGCCAGCGAATCCAGCGCCTCACCCAACGTGAACCCCGGCGCCATGCTGGCGGACAGGGTGAACGACCGGACGCGATTGTGGTGGTTGAGCTGGCGCGGCCCGATCCGTTCTTCTACTGCCGTCACCGCGTCCAGCGGAACCAGAGCACCGCCGCGGCCGCGCACCTGGAGCCCGGCAATGTCGGACGGCGTGGAGCGCTCACCAGGGTCGAGCCGGAGGATCACGTCGTACAGCTTGTTGTCCGAGGTGAAGCGGCTGACGTCGCGCCCGCCCAGGAGCGTTTGCAGCGTGGTGGCGATGTCGCGCGCCGGCACGCCCAGGTCCTCCGCGCGATCCCGGTCCAGCGTCACCACCAGCTCCGGCCTGGTGACGCGGAGGTCGGTATCCACGTTCAGGAGCCCGGGGATCTGGCTGGCGCGCGCCACCAACGCATCCATCCCCTGCACCAGCGCCTCGAAGTCGCGGTTCTGGACCACAAACTGAACCGGCGGGGTGAAGCCGCCAAAGGCCGGCGGATTGATGGCGAAGGCGAAGACCCCGGGCACGCCGAAGAAGAACTGCGGCTGCACCTCCCCAATGATGTCCTGGGCGGATCGGTCGCGCTCATCCCAGTCGTCGAGGATGGTGCCCACAAAGGCCGAGTTGGGCGGCCCGCCAAAGCCGATCACGGCGAAGGAGGATCGCACACCCTCGGTGTTATGGACGATGGCCTCGAGCTGGCGGGTGTAGTCGTCGGTGTAGGCCACGGTGGCGCCTTCCGGCGCCACCACGAACGTAAAGAAAAACCCCCGATCCTCCGGCGGCACGAACTCGCGCTTGAGCGTCAGGAAGAGCAGCACCGCGCTGGCCGTGAGTCCGGCGCCTCCCGCGATCACCACGAATGGCCGGGCCAGCGCCCGCTCCAGCGTGCGTCCATATCGTAGGGTGACGCCGTCCAGGAAATCCCCCACCACGTGATGAAAACGTGACTCCCGTCCCGACGCCCTGAGGATCTTGGCGGATAGCATGGGGGTGAGGGTCAGCGCCACGATGCCTGACACCAGCACCGATCCTCCCACCGCCACGCCGAACTCATTGAACAGCCGCCCAGTAGCGCCGGTCAGGAAGAGCAACGGGGAAAACACGGCCAGCAGGGCGATGGTGGTGGCGATCACGGCCGTGGTGATCTCCCGGGTGCCCTCAATCGCCGCGGTCTCAGGATCCTGGTGCAGCTCCTCCTGATGCCGGTAGGCGTTCTCCATCACGATGATGGCGTCGTCCACCACGATCCCGATGGCCAGAATCAGGCCCAGCAGCGTCAGCGTATTGACCGAGTAGCCCAGCGCGGCCAGGATGGCGAACGTGGCGACGATCGAGACGGGGATGGCGAGCGCCGGAATGACGGTCGCCCGCAGAGTCCGCAAGAAGAGGAAGATGATGATGATCACCAGCACTGCGGTGATCAACAACGTTTCTTGCGCCTCCAGAATGGACCGCTGAATGAACACCGACCCGTCGAACGCCATGGCCAGCTCCACGCCGGCGGGCAACGCCGCCCGCACCGCCGGCAGCTCCTGGTGCACCGCGCTGGCCACCTCGATCACGTTCGCCTTGGACTGGCGAACCACGCCGATGAAGATCGCGTCCGTG
>DASWGV010000155.1:0-3722 GCA_036393515.1 Gemmatimonadales bacterium
ACTTGGTGGACGGCCGCAGCGAGACGAGGCGGGCGTCACCCTGGTGGAGGTGTTGATGGCCCTGGGAATTCTCTCCGTCGTGCTGGTCGCGTTGGCCGGCTTGATGTTCCAGGTGAGCCTCCAAACCCGGCGCTCGGCGGCGCTGTCGTACCGAAGCGCGGCGGCGCAAATGGCGCAGGCCTACGTGGAGAGCCTGCCGTGGGACAGTATTCCGGTGGACAGCACCATCGGCTGCAGGTCCCTGACGAGCGGGCAATGGAACTACACCCGCTGTTTGACCGTCCAGGATTCGCTCACGTTCCGACGCATCATGGTGGTGCTTACCTCTAGCGGTAATCTTGTTGTGCCACCCGAGACGCTCGTGGTGGATCGTACCAAGCCACAGCTGCCCTTCCCAGCGCTTCCGTGAAGCGACGAGGCGGTTTCACGCTCACCGAGCTGCTGATCACCATGGTCGTCATGGCGGTCCTGGGCAGTGCGTTGGCGCGGCTGTTGATCAGCAATTCGCGATTCGTGAGCCGCCAGGACGCCATGATGAGCGCGAGAGAGTCGTCTCGGGCCGCGATGAACACTATGACAGCTGAGCTTCGGATGGTGTCCGACAGTGGTTTGCGCTACGCCTCTCGGGATAGCGTCCGAGCCCGGATTCCTTTCGCATTTGGCATGCTCTGCGGAAACACTGGTGGCCGGACCATCGCGTCCCTATTGCCCTACGACTCATTGATGTACGCGTCCGCCACGGTGGACGGCCTGGCATGGCTGGACAGCACACTCACGTACAAAAGGGTCGCCAACTTCACCGTGTCGAGTTCCTCCTCCCAGGCCGTCTGCGACGTGGACAGCATTAAGATTGTCCCCGGTGGCAGGCTGATCGCCCTATCCCGTCCCAACATCGGGCTGCCGGGACACATTTTCTATTTGTATCAAAGCGTGACGTATGGCTTTGCCAACTCTGTGGAGATGCCGGGCAGGCGCGCCCTGTGGCGACGGACTGCATCTGGATGGGAGGAAATCGTGGCACCCTTCGACACATCGGCCGGATTCCTTTTCCTGTCGGAGCCGCGGCTCACTGCCAGCGCTACGGTGCCCGCGGTGCGGGAATCAATTCGCGGTTTGGAGCTCAAGCTGGTTGGCGCCAGCGACTTTGCCCCTCAGGGACAGGAGGCATACCAAATATTCCCCTTGAGCACACACGTCGCGTTTCTGAACCATAAGGAGTAGCGGTGAGTCTGCGAAACGAACGGGGCGTCGCGTTGCCGGTCACCATCTTCATCGTGACCCTACTCACCATCACACTGGCGGCGGCCTTTGCTCGGGTTGACGCTGAACGCGCCATTGCGGTGGGCACCAGCGACGCTGTGAACGCGCTCCAAGTGGCCCAGGGCGGGGTGCGCCGTTACATGGCTTCCCTGGGGGCCCCGCCGCCGGACGGCGATTCCGTACGCTTCAACGTAATCGGTGGCTACGCGGACGTCCGCGCGTGGATGGTGCGGAGGCCGGCCAACCCCATGGCCAACCAGACGTACGTCGTGCGCTCCACCGGCTACGCCATAGAGCCCATGGCCGGGGCAACCCCGCAGGGCGTCCGCACAGTGGCGCAGTTCGGTTACTGGCAGACGCCGCGAATGCGTCGGCTGGCGGCATTTACCGCCGCCAACGGCCTCCGAAGCCAGCCCCCCACGGGCGGCATTCGAATTAGCGGGAATGACCAGTGCGGCCTCGCTGCTGGGATCTCGTCTGTGAAGCGGGGTGTGGGAGGACCACCCACCCTGGGCGGGGGCGGCAGCTACACGCCAAGCCCGGATTCGCCGGTTAGCCCGAGAAGTGCCCTCGCCGATGCCACCGGAATCCTGTGGGCGGCCATGGTCGGCGGTGGGCTCATCCCTGATCACGATTATCTCCGAACCGGATACGGAGATTGGCACACGAACATGGTGCAAGGGGACGCGACCCTTTCCAACGCCTCGGGTACTGGACTCCTCGTGGTCACGGGCAACCTCACAACCGCCGGTGACTCAGCGTTCTGGAACGGCATCGTCCTGGTAGGAGGAGAGCTGATTTTCGGCTCTGCACACACTCGATTCCAGGGTATCCTAGTAACTGGTCTCGACTTGCAGCTCAGCGGCCCCAACCCCAACATCGGAGAAATCGGCGGGACTGGCGGGAGCCTCTACGAGATCGAGTACTCGTCCTGTTATGTCGACAGTGCGCTAACTCGGATGGCCGGTTTTGTCGCGGTTCCGAACGCGTGGGTGGATAACTGGCCCAGCTACTGACCGATCCAGGGGTGCCGAAGGGGGGCGGTACGGAACCGGGAGCGTGAGGGCGGACGACCGTGCCACCGCCCGTTTTGAGCGCGACCGCAAGAGTGGAGCCGCCGAACTGGCCCGCCGCGCGGCGACACTGATCCACCGCGCGGTGCGGCGCGGGGTGCCGGCCAAAGACCTGCAGCGACTTCGGCGCCGCGTGGCGCGCGCCCATCCGACGATGGCCGCCGTGTGGAACGCCGCCCATGCCGATGATCCGCTGGCATTCGTGACCCAAAGTCGGACGGGGGCGTCGTCAGCGGCGCGTGCCGCCCGCCGTCTGCTGTCGCGGCGACGGATCGTCACCGTCTCGTACTCATCGTCAGTGCTGGATGCATTGAGCGGGTCGCCGCGCGCGATCTATGTGGCCGAGAGTCTCCCGGGAGGCGAGGGGACCCGCATGGCCGCCGCGCTGCGACGGCGGGGGATTCCCGCCCGGGTGATCCCCGACGCCGCCATGGCGGCCTGGGTCGCGCGGGCGGCGGCGGTGGTGTTCGGGGCGGATGCGGTCACAGCACGGGGCATCGTAAACAAGATCGGATCACGGCTGCTGGCGCTCGCGGCGCGCGCCGAAGGCATCCCGTGTTACGTGGTGACCGACACCAGCAAGTTCGCGGTCCCGCCGACCAGGTTCCCGTCGCCCAGACTCTCGCCGGACGGCCGCTTCGAATGGGTGGAGCTGGAGCTGATCACGCGCGTCATCACGGAGCGCGGCCTGCTGACGCCCCGGTTCGTGGAGGTGCTGCTCAAGACCTAGCGGGTGGCTTCGTGATGGGGATCGTTGGCGCCGAAGGTGACCGGTGATTACTTCTTGAGTCATGCACAGGCACAAAACTGCTCTGCCGGCGCTGAGCCTGGCTTTCCTGGCCGGGACGGTTGGTCTCCCTGCGGCAGCCCAGCAAACCGGAACGGATCGCATCGCCGCCGATCTGACCTACCTTGCCGCCGATGCCCGTCAGGGCCGCGGGGTGGGCACCGCCGGGCTGGACAGCGCGGCCGAGTACATCGCGGCCGCGCTCGCCCGCGCCGGGCTGCGGCCGGGCGGGACCGAGGGTTACTTCCAGCCGTTCACCATTGATCCGAGCGCGCCGGCCGCCGCGCACACCGGCGTCGGCGGCGCGCGCGTGAAGAACGTGATCGGCCTGTGGCCCGGACAAGGGGCGCTGGCCGGTCAAGCCGTGGTGGTGGGCGCGCACTACGACCACCTGGGCCTGGGCGGATTCGCCAGCATGGACCCGGACAGCGTGGGCGTGGTCCACAACGGCGCCGATGACAACGGGTCCGGCGCGGTGGGCCTGCTGGAAATCGGGCGGCGGCTTGCGGAGCGGCGGAGCGGGAACGCGCGGGCGGTGGTGCTCATCGCGTTCACCGGAGAGGAGCTGGGGCTTCTGGGCTCGGACTATTACGTCAAACACC
>DASWGV010000156.1:0-3618 GCA_036393515.1 Gemmatimonadales bacterium
GTAGTCACCGACAGCCCGATCTGATAAACCGCCTCCACATCCTGAAACTTCGCCGTCCCTTCCACCGGGTGCCGCCCGGCCCCAAACCCCTGGTGTTCCAGGTAGATGTCGTGGATGGTGGCCACGTGGTCCGAGCCGTTCTGCTTCAATATGCCCACGGCCAGATCCGCAAAACGGCCGATCAGGTTGGCTGCACCCATGAGTTGTTCTTGGCCCGGTCCAACTGGTCCGCCACGGTGCGGAGGTCCGCGTCCGACTCCATCACCAGCGCGTGCAGGTCCACGAACCACCGCGGCTCTTCCAGGAAGCCGAGCAGCATGCCGCCCTCGCCCAGAGGAAGCCGGTCACCGGCGCGGACGCCGGGGAACCGATGGCTCCGGAACTCGGCCGCCCGGCCATTGCCTGAGAGGATCCAGGAGACCAGGTAGATCTCGCCCGCCTGGCCGGCAAGCAGGCCTTCGTGCACGTCGAGCACGGCGACCTCTAAAAGGGCAACCGTAAGGCCCAGCTGGCCGCGGCGGCGGAGGGCGTTGACCTCGGCCCGGGCCCGCTCCCGTCGGGCCCGGGCATCGGCCTGCTCTGACCCCAGCTCCGGTGGGCCGTGGTCCAGCGCCCGGAGCAGGTCCAGGGTGGGCGCGGCCACCAGCTCCAGGGCACCGGGGGCGTCGTGGGCCAGATCGGCGGATCGAGTGGGCATGGGTGTCCGGATTCGGGTACAAAACGTTCTATAGTTGGGCCCCAGCCGCCGGTCCGGTAGGGCGTTGTTGGGACACTGAAGGGCAGAATTGGGACATTTGAGCCGCGGGCGGACCGAACCGGCGGGTTCAATCAGCCGCGGATGGTGCAACCGAAGGGCCGCGCTGGCGCCGGCTGAGCCGCGCGGCAAGAATTGAGGCGACTGTAGGTAAGGCCGGCCACTCGATGACTGGAGCAACCGCCCAATGACCCCGAGAACCACTTCTGCCGTAATCATGGCGCTGCTGATCACCGCATGGCCGGCGCCGGCCAACGCCCAGGACTGGCCCCGCACCTGGCAGGAGCAGAACAACTTCCGCGCCGGCCCCACGCCGTTTGAGCCGCTCATGGCATTCTGGTACGAACTGGCGCGCCTGTCACCAGAGGTGAGCATCCGCCCCCTGACGGCCACGCTCCTGGACCGTGAGTTCACCGTCGTCGTGGTCGCCCGGGATCCCATGCTGAACCCGCAGGATGCCCTTCGCTCCGGCAAGACCATCGTGTTGATCGGCAACTCGGTGCACGGCGGCGAGACCTCCGGCAAGGAGGCCAGCCAGCTGGTGGCGCGCGACCTGGTGGCCGGCGATCTGCGGCCGCTGCTGGATCACGTGATCGTCCTGTTCATCCCCCTCATCAATCCGGACGGCGGCGAGGTCCGCCGCCGCACCAACGAGCAGGGGTTCGACATGAATCGCGATTACGTCAAGCTGGAGTCGCAGGAGATCCAGGCGCTGGTCACGCAAGTAATGAATGAATGGACCCCGGACATCCACGTGGATACCCATCACGGCGGCTCGGTGCCCTACACCATCACCTGGCAGGGAACCCTGAACCCGGCCGCCGATTCGGCCCTCCGCGCCTACCCGTACCAGCACCTCTTCCCTCGCATCCGCGCCGCCCTGCGGGCCGAGGACTACGACGGATTCGACTACTCCGGCGAGACCACCGTGGGGGGCGTGCGCGGCTGGGGCTCCACGTCGGTGGAGGCGCGGAAGCATCACGTGTACACCGGACTCACCAACTCCATAGGCATTCTGCTGGAAACGCCGGCCAACACGCGCCGCGTGCGCAACAATGGGGCTGCACTGGAGGAGGTGCCCCAAGCCGAGCGGTACTATCACCAGGTACGGGGGCAGGTGATCGCCGCGCGCACCATTCTCGCCGTCGCGGCCGAGCGGCGGCAGGAGATTCGGGCGCTGACCACGGGGGCGCGGCTGCGGGCTATCCGGAACGGCGCCACGTACCAGGCGACCGATCAGGTGGTGCTGGAGTACCGATTGGTATCGCGCGGCCGAGAGCCCATGTGGATCGCGGACTCCACCGCGCGGCTGGGGTATCGCCAGGACACCCGCGACGTGTTTCTCCGCTACGACGTCACTCGCACCACACCGCGGCCGCTGGGCTACGTGCTGCCGCCCTCCATGGCCAAGGTGCTGCCGCTCCTGGGCGATCACGACGTCGTGGTCCAACGGTTCTCCGCGCCCACCCGGCTGGAGCTGGAGGTGTACGACGCCACGGAGATACGCCGGAACGAGTACTTCCAGGGGCACTATCTCCAGGCAGCGACCGTGGTCAAACGGACCGACACGGTGGAGGTGCCCGCCGGCGCGTACTACATCTCCACCGCGCAGTCGCGCGGCAATCTCATCGCGTATCTCATGGAGCCGGAGACCGACGACAACCTGATTACCTGGGGCTTCACCGACCACCTGCTCCAGGTGGGCACAGGCGCATCGTCTCAGGCCGGACCGCCCGGGGACGAGGGCGACCAGGGGGAGGGAACCCAGGCGGGTCAGGGTGGCCAGCAGCGGCAGGGGCAGCGTGTGCCCATGATGCGACTGGTACGGTGGCAGCCCATGCCACTGGTCGAGGTGGTGCCGTTCAACCGGTACAACCGAAACCGGTACTACCAGCTGTGGTGAGCCCGCCGCCGCGCACGGCGGCTCACGTCAGCCCGTGCGGGCGTCGCTGGCGCCGTGGGGTCGCCAGCGGCGTCGCTCTGCTGGCACTGGGGGGCCGGAGCATCCACGCACAGCAACCGGACGCTGCATCCGCCGTGCAGATGGTCACGGTTGGCCGGCACCCCACACGGGTGCAAGCGCTGGGACTGGAAAGCCGCAAGGCGGGCGCCCCGGTGGTGGTATTCGAGGCGGGCATCACCAATGCGCTGGAGGTGTGGGGGAGTATCCTGTCACAGGTGGCCGGGGTTGCGCCGGTGGTCGCATATGACCGCGCTGGCGTAGGGCGATCCGCATGGGACAGCGTGACCCCCACGCCGCGCCATGTCACCGACCGACTTCGCCGACTCCTGGGCCAGATTGGCGCGCCGCCCCCCTACGTGCTGGTGGGCTACTCCTGGGACGGCATGCTGGTTCGTTACTTCGCGGGCTATTACCCCGGTGAGGTGGCGGGACTGGTGTACGTGGATCCCGGGCCCATCCTCACGCAGTCACGCGCCGAGCAACTGGTCCCCTTTGAGGCCGTCGGAGCGGGTCGTTCCGGGTACGACGCGTACTGGTCGAGCTTCGGCGGGTTCTTCAGTCAGGCGCCCCCCGCTGTGCGCGCCGAGTTCACGGTGTTCCGCGACCTGATGGAGCTTGAAACCGCGCAGCGCGACCTTGGGCCGGTCCCGAACGTGCCCGTCGTCGCATTACTGGCGGCGAAGTACCTGCCGGTGCCAACCATGCAGCTACCCTACGATCCACTCGCGCACTTCGAGGCCGATCTGCGGCACCGGACCGCCCTGCTCCGGGAGTGGACCCTGGCATCGTCGCAAGGAACGCTGGTGATCTCCAACGCCACCACCCACGCCGTGCCGCGGGAAGACCCGGACCTCATCGTTTGGGCCGTGCGACGAGTGCTCTCGGCCGTCCCCGACACGCG
>DASWGV010000157.1:0-4518 GCA_036393515.1 Gemmatimonadales bacterium
GGTGATGGCCACGTCGTGCGGATGGGACTCGCGCAGCCCCGCAGTCGTGATCTGCACGAATTCGGTGTCGCAGCGCAGCTGGTCAATGGTGGAGACGCCGCAGTAACCCATGCCGCTCCGGATGCCGCCAACCAGCTGGAACAGCACGTCGCCCACCGGACCGCGATAGGGCACGCGGGCCTCAATGCCCTCCGGCACCAGCTTGCGCGGCGACAGCTCGCCCTCCTGAAAGTAGCGGTCGGCCGATCCATCCTGCATGGCCGCGAGCGACCCCATGCCACGCACCATCTTGAACCGCCGGCCCTCCAGCAGGAAGCTCTCGCCCGGACTTTCCTCGGTACCGGCTAGCATGGTACCGATCATCACGCTGGCCGCGCCTGCCGCCAGAGCCTTCACCGCGTCGCCCGAGTACTTGACCCCGCCATCCGCGATCACCGGTACGTCGCCCGCGCCCCGCGCCGCCTCCACTATGGCCGTCACCTGCGGGACGCCCACGCCGGTTACCACCCGCGTGGTACAAATCGCTCCGGGGCCAACGCCCACTTTCACCGCGTCCACGCCGCGCTCCACCAGGGCCCTGGCCCCGTCGGTGGAGGCCACATTGCCGGCCACCAGCTGCGCGTCGGGGAACGCCTCCCGCAGCATGGCAACCGCGCCCAGCACCCCTTCTGAATGTCCATGCGCCGAGTCCACCACCAAGACGTCGGCCCCGGCCGACAGCAGCGCCTCGGCCCGCGGCCGGCTGTCCTTGCCCGCGCCGACCGCCGCGGCCACCCGCAACCGACCGTGCTGGTCCTTGTTGGCGTCCGGGTATTGGCGCCGCTTGAAGATGTCCTTGACGGTGATCAGGCCGCGCAAGACGCCCTGATCGTCCACCACGGGAAGCTTCTCGATCCGGTGCTTCCCTAAGATCTGCTCCGCCTCCTCCAGCGTCGTGCCCACGGGCGCGGTGATCAATCGCTCCTTGGTCATCGCCTCGCCCACGGGACGGTCGAAGCTCTTCTCGAACTGAAGGTCCCGGTTGGTGATGATGCCCACCAACCGGCCGCTCCCATCCACAATGGGCACGCCGGAAATCTTGAAGCGGGCCATCAGCGCCGCCGCATCGCGTAGCGGTCGGTCCGGCCCCAGCGTGATGGGATCCCTGATCATTCCGCTCTCGGACCGCTTCACCCGATCCACCTCGGACGCCTGGCGGTCCACCGGCATGTTCTTGTGAATGACACCGATCCCACCCGCCCTCGCCATGGCCATGGCCATCTCCGCCTCGGTGACGGTGTCCATGGCCGCCGACACGATGGGGATGTTGAGCATGATGGACCGGGTGAGGCGGGTGCGCACCGTCACGTCCCGCGGGTGGACCGTGGCGTGGCGCGGCACCAGCAATATGTCATCGAACGTGAAGGCGTATCCGGGACGCAGTCGGCTCATACCGCACCTCCACCGGTCTCCCAAAACGCCAGAACCCGCCGGGCGTGAGGGGCCCGGCGGGTCCTGCGCATCGCAGACGGTGTTTCCATGGCAGAAGTTATCCGGCCACGGGAGGGCGGGTCAAGCCGGGGGCGGGGGCTCCCCGGACTCAGGCTTTGCCGCCGGCGGCGCCGTGGTCGCCGTTCTCCGGAGCTCGTCAACCGCGGCCCGACCGGCCGCCGCCAGGCCGTCCATCACCCGGCTCGCCGCATCTACCGCGTTCATGGTGCCCTTGATGGCGGCCGCCGGAACACGGGTCGCTCTCAACGTGTCTTCCACCCCTTCGGCTATGCGCTGGAGCGGCGACGCCACCCGGGATCCGGTGCCATGGCGCGTCTCAAGGAACTCCAGGTACTCCAGGGCCTGATGCGCCGTCTCGTCCGGCAGGTTGTCCAGGATCCTCATCAGCCGCTTCCGCATGATCTCGTTCATTGGACCTCCTTTACGGCCGTCGCTCCGACAGGTCCACGGCGTCCACCACCGGCGTCGCCAGGTACCGTGACCGACCCGCCCGGACCCGCGCGATCATGACGATCTCGGCCAGCGGCTGTAGCGCTTCCGCGAACCGCACCTGCGCGGGCTGCAACACCACGTAGACGAACCCCGCCTCCGGCAGCGGCCCACGGGCCAGGGCGTAGCGCGCTCCCGGCGGCATCTCCGGCCGCAACTCATCCGCGGTCTGCAGGGAGATGAACTGGACCGTCCACTGCACCAGTTTCCCCTCGAAATCCCGGGGACGCGCCGTCACCTCGGCCGCGCTCACGCCCAGCAGGACGCCCGCCTCCGACGGCCGGAGGTCCCGTTCGCGTATCCACCCTTCCGTCGCCACCCGCACCCACTCGCCCGAGCGCGCCAGCACGCGCACCGGGGAGTCCACGCCCAGGCGGCCCGTGGGTGGTCCTTCAGGGACTCGATGCAATTCGACGTCACCCACGGTGACGCCACGGTCCAGCTTGGGGCCACCGCCATCGGTGGGCGGCGGCTCCGCGTCCGGACTGGAGCTTCCACTCGCCGCCCCGGCTGGGGCCCCCACCGCCCGTAGCGCGGGCGAGGCGATCCACCCCGTGCGACGGACCTGTACCCACCCCTCGTTATTCCGGGACACTTCGTTCAGCAGGAATCCCGACGCCAAGCGCCCGATGATCCGTCCGTTGGGCGCGGCGCGCAGATTCTCGCCCGAGCGCGCGTTGACCGCCAGGTCAAAGCCGTCGCGATCGGTGCCAGCGACCGACCGGCCCCAGATCCATCCCTGGAGCGTAATCTCGGTGAAGCCGTCCCGCTCAGCGGCTCCAACCACCTCGGCTCCTTCGGCCACGGTCCCGAGGGCACGGGCGGACTCGCCTGGCTCAATCCGGAACCGCTCCCCCCGCGCCACCTGATAACGCGTCTGCGCGGCGGCGACCGCTGGGACGGCGGCGAGAAGGCAGAGTGCGACATGCCAGGCTGGTTGGGCCCAGCGGGGCAGGCTAGATTGCGCCATCATCGTAACTTACACCATTCTCAGACTCCGTGTTCGCATGTCAAACCGACTGACGGCCGGCGCGCCTGTCCTGTGCGCCGCGCTCGCCGCGTCTCTCTTTCCGAGTGTCGGGTGGTCGCAGGTCGGCCACCGGCCCGAAGGGTCGCCGTTTCGCGACCTCCAGGTGCGGCACGCCCTCCTCTTTCAAGGCGGCTACCTGTCGGGATCCGGAGGCCGCGCCGCTGCCGGCCCCACCGACGGCCCCATGGTCGGACTGCGCTACACCATTCACCTGGGCGGCCCCTGGGAGGCCATCTTCGGCGCGGCCGGCGCCGACCTTCAGCGCGTGGTCCACAGTCCGGGCCTGGCCCCGGACACCGTGGGCCAATCGGTGCTGATGGGCGAAACCGGGTTTGCATTCCTGCTCACGGGCGAGAAGAGCTGGCATGGTTTGGTGCCCTACGTCGCGGCGACCATGGGAGCGGCGTTCGGCGGGAGCGTTCCGGCCGACTCTACCAGCGGCTACCAGTTCCAGACCAAGTTCCACTTCGGCCCCCAGGTTGGGGTGCGCTGGTACACCACGCGCCGGATAAGTCTCCGTCTGGAAGGGCGCGACGTGATGTGGCGACTCCGGTATCCAGCCTCGTTCTTTGACCTGGTCCCCGGGTCTCTGGTGATTCCGCCACTCCTTCCTGGATTCGATCCGGACCGCGAGTGGACGCACAACCTCTCGCTCACCCTGGCGTTGGGGTTCGCCATCCGCCACTGACCGATTGGAATTCCTGGTTGATGGGCTGAGGCGGGGCGTCGCCCTGCTGGCGGGCGGCGACGCCGAGGTCTGGGGCGTCGCGTTGCTGTCGCTCAGGATCGCCCTGGTGGCCACCCTGGTGGCGTGCGTCGTCGGCATTCCGATCGGATTCGTGGTGGGCACGACCCGATTCTGGGGTCGCCGCGCGGCTCTCACCGCGCTGAACACCATGCTCGCCTTTCCCACCGTTGTGGTGGGCCTGGTCATCTGGGGCCTCCTCTCGCGCCGTGGTCCGTTGGGTGACATGGGCCTCCTCTACACCTGGTGGGCCATTGTGATCGCCGAAGTGGTGCTGGCTGCCCCGATCGCCGCCGCGCTCACGGCCGCGGCGGTTCAGGGCATCGACCCGCGGGTGCGCCGCACTGCTCTCACGCTCGGCGCTGGGCGGTGGCGGACGCACTGGGCCGTGGCGCGCGAGGCGCGGTTCGCCTTGCTTTCCGGCGTCGTGGTGGCGTTCGGGCGCGTGCTCGCGGAGGTCGGCGCCGCCACCATCGTGGGGGGCAACATCCGACAACATACGCGGACCCTCACCACGGCCGTGGCGCTGTCCACGTCACAGGGCGATTTCGCCCTGGCCATGGCGCTCGGCCTGGTGCTCCTGGCTCTGGCGATCACGGTGAACGTGGTGCTCCAGCTCCTCCAGGGCCGTGGCGATGCTTAGCCTGCGAGACCTGGAGCACCAGTACCGCGGCCGCGTGGTGCTGGCGGTCGATGGCCTGACGCTCGACGCCGGCAGCATCACCGCTCTGTTGGGCCCCAACGGCTCCGGGAAGAGCACGTT
>DASWGV010000158.1:0-26620 GCA_036393515.1 Gemmatimonadales bacterium
GCTCGGATGGCCGTGTATTTCTGCTGCCCCAGGGCCAGCGCCCGATTGAGGGGATTGGAGTCCGGCGCCGGCAGTATCGCGGCCTGGTTCGGATACGCGTCGTAGTCTCGCTGCCACACGCGCAGGTCCCTCTCCAGGAGCGGGAGGCTGGTCTGGAGCAGCTCCTGCACCATGGCACTGCGCTGGCGCACAGTCATGCCGACCGAGGGGTCGGCGAGCCGGGCGAGCTTGCGCTGCGTGTCGCGGAGCGAGACCAGGCCCGTCACGCTCGAATCGTAGAACGCGAAATGAAAGCCGGCGTCGAGGTATACCAGTCCAGCCACTCGCTCCGGATGACGGGAGCCGATGGAGCTGAGCTCCTGACCCGCGATCGAGTGTCCGATCAGGACTGGCGCGCGGATCCCCAGCGAGTCCATGACGGCAAGGACATCGTCGCCGAGACTGTCGGCCAGGAAACCCGAGAGCGTCGCGGTCGAGTTGCCGTACCCGCGACGCGTGATCCCGTAGACGCGGTACTCCGGCGTCAGCTTCCGGGCGAAGTCGTCAAAGACGTGCGCGGTATTTCCGCGGCCGGCGAGGAGCACGATCGGCCGGCCCGCACCACCCCAGTCGAGAACCTCGAGCCTGACGGCTGGTTCGACGTTGACGAAGCGCTGTGCGTGGGGCGACGTGTCGCTGGTGACGTTCTGCGCACGGAGCGCGATGGGGAACGCGAGCAACAGCGCGATCCGCCGACAAGTGCCCTTCATGATCCCTCCCCTAGGATGACCACTACGACTCGACTCGCTAACGTGATGGCGTCCTTAGCAGCCACAAACGCCCGCCGGTTCACCCCACCCCAGCGACGGGTTACCTATCCTCCCGGCATCTCTGTCACCCATCAGCCCGGTTGCTCACCGAACATTTACGAGGCGGGTCTGCTGGTATTCCACATGTCACGATGCAACCGCCAACCGGCGCTCGTGCGCTTCCACCACACCATATACTTCCCCTGATCAATCGTATCTCCGGCTGCGCTTGACAGCTGGAATCGTCCGACCTCAACCGTCAGGCTGTCCGTACCAAGTGCCTCCTCGACGGTGAGGGCCGCAGCCGCCACTCCGGCATCCATTGCTCCCTGCCAGAAGCTCTGAATGGCGGCTCGACCGATGACGAAGTCACTGTTGGGTGGTAGGAGCTTGGCGTCCTCCGTGTAGAGTCCGGCCACCGCCTGAGCATCGTGCGCGGCAAACGCCGCGGTGAACTGAGCGTTGGCGGCCTGAATCTCGGCCGTCACGTCCATCGGGGGCTGCGGTGGCTGAGCCTGGCAGGCCCATGCCAACGTTGCCGTGAGGAGAACCAACTTGGATCGGAGCCACATCATATCCTCCTTGCGCATTGTCGGTCGCCGTGGCGGATCACCACGTTGCAATAGATAGACGGTGCTGGCTAACGAAGTTGTAGAATAGGTCGCCCTGCGGGCGGGAGGCCAGATTTCAGGGGGTGTCCGACCATCTCTGCGCGGTCGACCGTCGATCCTGGGCCAATGGTGCATCGTTTTTCCCACACTTCGGCCTGACATTGCCTGGCCCGACTTATTCTACATCCTCAACGGATCGCGCTTCACCCGCGGGCGACGTGCGCGAGGGGCAGCGCGAGATGCGAACGTGCAGCGATGTGGGCGGGAGCGCAAGTGCATAGCTTCGCGACGAACGACGCCCGTCAGCGTGCAAGCCCGCGCCCGACAGGTGCAAACGCGTGATGTTTCCAAGAAGTGCCCTCAAGGGGTACCGTCTCAGCGTTCGGTCAAGATCGTTGATCCGCCACCCCAGGGGGCACCATGTGGTACTCCGGCATCGACCAGCACAAGCGCGATTCCGTCCTGACAACCTACGGGCCGGACGGCGCACGCGTCAAACAGGCCCGCGTGACGAACACGCCCCTCGCCATGGCGCAGTACTTCGCCGAATTCCCCGGTTTGCAGAAGGCGGTGGTGGAGTCCACCGGGGGCTGGTACTGGCTGGCGGACACCCTCGCCACCCTGGGCGTGGAGCTCGTCCTGGCCCAGGCCACGCGGCTCAAAGCGATCGCCGCCGCGAAGGTGAAAACCGACCAGGTCGACTCCGACATCCTCGCGCTGCTGCTGCGGGCGGATCTCATCCCGGTGGCGCACATGATCCCGCGCGAGCAACGGGGGGCCCGCGACCTCATGCGCACCCGGCTGCGCCTGGTGGAGAAATGCGTGAGTGCCCCAAAACAGCATCGACCGGCTGCTGGAGAAGTTCAACGTCACCAGCGTCGCCGACCTCGAAGGCCTCTACCAGCTCCACGCGAGCTGCCATGCCGCTCAGATCCAGCTGCTCACCGAGCAGATCGCGACGCTCGAGCGGGCCCTGTACCCCCACCTGATCCCCAACCCCGATGTCCAATCTATTCCGCACTCTTGCGGGCCGTCGTCCGGCGCCGCGCCTTCGTCCGCTGCAAACGCTTGATGTTATGCTGCCCGGCCCCAGCGTGCTCTTGGCGCACTTGCTGCGCCAAGTAGACCTTGAGCAGTGACTGGTAGGGGACATCTCGTTCGTTTGCCAGCGCCTTGAGATCAGCCAGCAGCGGCACCGGCAGCCGGAGCGAGATGCTCTCGGTTGAGGGACGGAGATTGGGGAACACGGCGCGGTTCGCTTTGGACCAGTCGATATAGTCCGTCGTGTCGTGCGTAGCCCAGAACTCCCGCTCCGCCGCTTCGTTACGGAATCGAGGAATCGGCTTAAGGCGCTTCTTCGGCATTCTCCTGCTCCGCGTAGAGGCGGCGTTCCCGACGGCTCATGTCACGGGCCATGATCGGCCGGGCCAGCGACTCACGAATGGCAAAGACGATCGTCAGGCACCGTCCGGCACTGGTTCTGCCCAGTATGTAGTGCCGCACCTCAACCTGCGAGTGCGCCGCGTCAGGCATGATCAAGACCGGACGATTGAAGAAGACCTGTTCGGTCTCGGCCTGTGTCACGTCATGGGCGAGCCAGTTCTTCTCGGAGTTGCCGGCGTCCCACTGAAAGCCCGTGAGATCCGGCAAGTACTCCGGGAGGAGGCCCATGGAAGATGTATACTACGACGATATACGCGCGGGTCAAGGGCTGGGGCTTCGGCACGGGAGGCTGCGATGTCGGGGGGCAGCATAACGCCCTGGAAATGACCTGCGACTAGCCAGCGCCACACAAACATACGTTTCCTTGTCTCGGTCGCGACGGCGCAAGCCCTCGCACGGGCGTTCGCCGCGTGAGCGCCCGCCAGGTCCATATTCGAGGCCGCGCGAAAACACCCCGATGTGGACAAAGAGCGGGTCTTCCGATGTGTCCCCGAGGCGAGATCGTGGTTCCTGGTGCGCGGTGCCCGGCAGACCAGCTCGCCCTGCTCGCGAACCGCAGCGGACCCAGCGACCCAGCGACCCAGCGACCCAGCGACCCGCCGCGCGACTCGTGCCGAGGTACCCCTACAGTTGCCGGCGCAGAAACTCCGGGGTGAGCGCCTGGAGCCACCCGGCCAGAATCGCGAAGTAGCCGGTCATGACCAACACACCCATGAACACCAGCAGCGAGCCAGCCAGCCGCGACGTGAGCGGCAGGTACTTTCGAAACCCCTTGAACCACTCCAGAAACCGCTCCACGGCGGCGGCGGCGATAAGAAACGGGACGGCCAGGCCGGCGGAGTATGCCAGCAATAGCCCAATGCCCCGCCCCAGGTCCTGCTGCGTGCTGGTATAGAGCAAAATGGAACCCAGGATGGGGCCGATGCACGGCGTCCACCCGGCGCCGAACGCCACGCCCACCAGGATGCTGCCGAGGTACCCCACTGGCTTGTCGTGTAGATGCACCCGCCGTTCGCGGGCCAGCGGAGCCCACTGCCAGCCGCTCAGCAGGTACACGCCGAACGCCGTGATCAGCAGGCCACCGCCCCGTTCGAGCCAGACCTGGTTGTAGTTGAGCATCCGACCCAAGCCGGTGGCGGTGGCACCCAGGGCGACGAAGATGGCCGTGAACCCCGCGACGAAGAGCGCGGCGTGGCGGATGGCGGTCCAACGGTGCGTCCCCGCCTGCTCCAGCGACAAGCCGGAGATGAACGAGACGTAGCTCGGGATCAGCGGAAGCACGCAGGGCGAGAGGAAGCTGAGGATCCCGGCGCTGAAGGCGATGAGCACGCTAGCGGGCGCCGGTCAGCGCGTGGAAGCCAACGAGTTTGGCGACCAGCTTGGCCGCGAGGAAATCCGGGTGGGCCAGTCCCGGGATGGGCGCCAATTCCACCACGTCGCAGGCCACCACCCTCCGCTCGCGAAAGACGCGCTCCAGCAACCGCATGGTGGGCTGCCACGCTCCACCGCCGGGCTCCGGCGTGCCGGTGGATGGCATGATGCCTGGATCAAAGAAATCCACGTCGATCGTGATGTAGACCTCAGGCCCCAGGGCCGCCACGGCGCGGTCCATCCACCCGGGATCGTCCAACTCGTGGCCAAAGATGATGGGAATATGCTTGGCGCGCGCCAGCGAACGCTCCTCCGACGTGAGCGAACGGATGCCCACGGGCACCAGACCAACCCGTTCGTGCACCCGATGCATGACGCAGGCGTGCGACCACGGCGTGCCTTCGTATTCCGTCCGCAGGTCCGCATGGGCGTCGAGTTGGAGCACGCTCAGGCGGCCGGCGCCGAGGCGGTCGGCGTGCGCCAGGATGGGCGGACCGGACACGCTGTGCTCCCCTCCCAGCAGGATCACGAACTTGCCCAGGTCCAACACGGCATCGTAGGCGCGGCGCAAGGCCGCCAACGCCGCCTCCGGGCCCGAAGCAGGCAGCAACAGCTCCGGCAGCGTGTGCAGGCCCACCCGGTAGGGCTCCGTATCCAGCTCGTGGTCGTACAGCTCCACGAACCGGGAGGCGTGCAGCAGGGCCCGCGGGCCCCAGCGTGTCCCGCCCATATACGACACGGTCGCCTCGTACGGAACCGGCAGGATCACCACGCGAGCGTCGTCCAGCCTCGACACGTCCGCCGGCAGCCCCAGGAAGGACGCCGGGGGACCCCAGGAAAACTCCTCCAACGCGCTGGCTCCCCCCGCACCCCGATCGCGGAATTGGTTCACCCGCAGAACACCACGGCGCTGACCACGGTGACCCACCGGCCGTCGTCCTGCGCCTCCGCGGTGCAGCTGATGTTCAGCGTCTTGACGATCTCGCCGGACAGCAACCACTGCTCGCGGCGCTGATCCCAGGCCTGATCCGGATCGAACGGCACGCCCAACACCGTGGCCAGCATGCTCGCGGCCAGGTCCTCGGCGTAGTCGCCGGCCGACTGCTGCCGCTGGCCAAAGGCGTGGTGCTCCGAGATGTACCCGTGGTGATTGGCGTCAGCGGGAATCGCCAACCCAATGGCCGCCGCCGCCAGCCGCGACGGCTCGTTGGTCGAGGCCTCGGCCACCACCGCAAACACCACCTGGCCCGGCATGAGCATCTTGACGCCGTGTTCCCAGGACACCATGGCGCAGTTCGGGGGAAAGATCGAGCTGACCCGGACCAGGTTGTACTGCGCGATGTGGGCATCGCGTAGCGCGAGCTCAAAGCTGGTCAGCTTCTCCCGGTGGCGGCCGACGCCCTTGGTGAGAAAGGCCTTCGACGGCACGAACAGCTTGGGGTCGATCACCGTGATGGGTCCTTGCGTAGAAGGTGCGCTGCCGGGGTAGCCGCCCCGCCGGGTTCGTGTTCACCGCCGACCCCCGGCGCCGTCGGGTCGGCCCCGTACCATACGGTCGTCGCTACTTCCACCGGCGGGTCCGCCTCCCCCGCCCGCTCCTGTACGCCCCGGATCACGTCGTCAATCACCGCCGCCGGGCTCTCGCCGACTTCGTCCACCACCACGCGCCCCTGGCCCCGCTCCCGGCCCCGGACCACCAACATGTAGCCTGCGGTGTACACCCGGAGCCGATCTCCCTCGGCCCGCCGCCCGATGACCGCCGTCCCCCACTCGCGGTCTTCCTGGCGGACGGGCGGGAATAACCAGATCCGCTCGATCTCGGCGGGGGGAACGGCCTGGGCCACCGAGGCCGCCACGCGCGCCCAGCCGGGACCTAGCCCCGCCGCACGCGCCGGCCGGGCGCCTGTTCCCACCGCTCGATGTAGAACCGCAGGACGTGCATGAAATCCTGCGCGTTGGTCACCACCCCGTGCGCCTGGTGCGTCCCGCGGTCTCGCAGCTTGTTCACCACGAACTCCGTCTGGTCGACGCAAATGGTCGGCAGGGGACGCAGGCGATCGCCACCCTGGTCCACGTACGCCGGCAGCATGTTCCCCACCGCGATGGCGTGCAGCGCCGTCGCCACCAGCACCGCGAACGTGGCGCGGGTGGTCTGCTCCCGCATGGCGTCCTGCGCCGCCAGGACATCCGTGATCACCCCAGGGAGGGGACCATCGTCGCGGATGGATCCGGCCAGCACATAGGGCACCCCGTGCCGCACCAGCGCGTGCATGATGCCGTTGGTCACCAGGCCCGACCGCACCGCCTCATCGATCGATCCGGCCCGGCGAATGGCGTTGATGGCCCGCATGTGCAGTCCATGGCCGTACGCCACCGATTCCCCCTCCGCGGTCATACCCAGGGTGGTGCCGAACAGGGCCGCCTCGAGATCGTGGACCGCGATGGCGTTGCCTCCCAGAAACGCCTGTACGTACCCGTTTTCAATGAACCAGGTCATGTCCGATCGCGCTCGGGAATGCACCAGCGCCGGTCCGGCGACCCACACAATATGCCCGCCGCCCGTCCGCTCCTCCGCCAACTGCTCCGCCAGTTGCTGGTAGTCAACCGGGCGCTCGCGGCTGACCGCCGTCGCCATGAACTGGAACTCGTTGGCGCTCCGGGAGCCTCCAAGGAACCCTTCCGTGTGCACGTAGATCCCCTGACTGCCGTCCTCCGCCTCTCCCAGCGCGACCGGCGTGCCCTGGGTCAGACGGCGCGGCTCCCGAGCTGTCAGCTGGCCCTCGGCGTCCATCACGATGACGCAGTCCATCCGGGGCGAGCGCGGTCGGCGCCAGGTTCCCCCTATCCGCAGATAGGTGGGCAGGTTAGTGGTGGAAAAGAAGCCCTCAGGCAGAACTCCGTCCGCTATCATCGGCGCAAACGTGGCATCCGGCGCGTCCGAGAGCGGTGCCACGCCAAAGTCGGGCGGCCGGTAATGAAAGCGGGGCGTGGTCATCGTCGGAAAGGCCGTGAAGATACGGGCGGTGGAGGAGCGTTTCAACTGGCGCGGTTACAACAGGGAGACCGGGTCGCGATCGATCACGATCCGGAGCGGCGGGCGCCGCGCCACCGGCAGCCGCGCGGCCGCGTATCGCATCACCCGCCCCAGCACTCGCCGGTCCGGCGATCGGAGCAGGATGTGCCAGCGCCACCGCCCGCGCAGCCGCGCCAGCGGCGCCGGGGCGGGCCCAACCACGGCGACCCCGCCGGCCGCGCGCGCCGAGATCAAGCCGGCCAACCATTCCGCCGCCTCCCCGGCGGCCCGGGCCGTCGCGTTCTCCGCCGGGCCGCTGATGGTCAGGTTGGCCAAGCTCACGTGCGGCGGATAGGGTGGAGATCGGCGCAGCTCCAGCTCCTGCGCGGCAAACTCCCGATAATTGTGCGCCGCCGCCGCGCGGAGCGCGTAGTGGTCGGGGCGGCGGGTCTGCACGATGACCTCGCCTCCCTCCGGCCCCCGCCCCGCCCGCCCCGCCACCTGGGCAATCAGTTGAAACGTGCGCTCCGCCGCCCGGAAGTCCGGCAGATGCAGCCCGGTATCGGCATCCACCACGCCGACCACGGTGACCCGCGGGAAGTCGAGACCCTTGGCGATCATCTGCGTCCCGACCAGCACATCCAGTTCGCCGCGGGCGAACGCCTGGAGAATGCGCCGGTGCGACCAGCGGGTGGAGGTGGTATCGGCATCCATTCGGGCCAACCGCGCCTGCGGGTAGCGCTCTGCCAGCCAGCGTTCCACCGACTGGGTGCCCACGCCCCGCGACTGCGTGGTCGCCTGGCCGCATTGGCCGCACCGGTCCGGCACCGCGGCACGATGACCGCAGTAGTGGCACCGCAGTCCGGCCGGCACCTTATGCACCGTGAGCGAGATGGAACAGGATGGACATTGAGGCACGTCGCCACAGGCCGGACACTGGACGAAATGGGCAAAGCCGCGGCGATTCAACAACACGATCGCCTGGCCGCCGCCGTTCAAGCCGCGCGCCAGCGCCTGGTCCAGCTCCTCCGACCACGGGACCGCTCCGCTTGCCGGCACTTGAGCGGCGCTCCGCAGATCCACCAGCCGCACCGCGGGCATACGCCCGGCCGCCACCCGTTGGGGGAGCTCCACCAGCGCCAGCCGGTCACGACCGGCCCAGGTTTCCAGCGACGGCGTGGCGCTTCCCAACACGACCCGAGCGCCTTCCAGGCGCGCGCGCCGGAGCGCCACGTCCCGGGTGTGGTAGCGCGGCGACTCACCGTTCTTGTAGCTGGCATCGTGCTCTTCGTCGAGCACAATGGCGGCGAGGCGCGGCAGCGGCGCAAAGACCGCCGAGCGCGCGCCCACCACCACCGACCGCCGGCCCGCCGCGATCGCGCGCCAGGCGTCCGCGCGCTCCGCATCGGACAGCCCGCTGTGCAGCACGGCCACCAGGTCGCCGAACGTCCCCCGCACCCGGGCGACCGTCTGAGGCGTGAGCGCGATTTCGGGCACCAGGACGATGGCGCCGCCCCCGCCTGCCGTGACCAGAGCGCGCAACGCTTCGAGGTAAACCAGCGTCTTCCCGCTGCCGGTGACGCCGAACAGCATGGCGGCGCCCCCCGGGATCACCCGCCCCAGCGCCTCGATGCCCTGCCGCTGCGCTTCGGTCGGTGACGCGGGCGGGGGTACCGCCTCGCCGGCGAACGGATCGCGCAACGCCTCCCGTTCCGCAAAGACCGCGACGCCGCGCTCCACCAGCGCCCGCAACACGGCTCCCGTGACACCCAGCTGACCCACCAGATGCGGGAGATCGGCCTCCCCGCCCAGGGCATCGAGCGTGTCGTACGCTTCTCGCTGGCGCCGCGCGCGCCCAAACTCCTCCTCACGCTCCAGCAACGAGGCGAGCGCCCGCACCAGCCGCACCGTCCGGACCCGTCCCGGTCGCGGCCCGACATTGGCGGGCACCACCTCGAGACTGACCGCGCCCACGCGCTCGAGCCGCTGCAACAGGTCCCACACCGGACGCTGAAGGAGGCGCGTCAGGCGGTCCGCCGGCACCGCTCCGCCGGCCCCCCTGAGCACTTCCACCAGGCGGCGACTCGCGCCGCCGGGCGCTCGCTCCTCGGCCACCAAGCGCGCCAGCAACCGGGAGCGCCCCCAGAGGGCGCCCGGCAACATCGCCCGGAGCGTGAGCCCGAGCGGACAGGCGTAGTACGCGCCCACCCACCGGGCCAGCGCGAGCAGCGACGGCGGCAGCAATGGGACCTGGTCGGGCACCAGGAGGACGGGGCGGAGATCCGGCGTGGCCTCGACCCCGACCGCCACCACCACGCCCACCATCTGGCGCGACCGCAGCGGAACCACCACCCGCGCCCCCGGGGTCACCCGATCCGCCAACGCCGTCGGCACGGCATAGCGGTACGGCTGCGAGACCGGCACCGGCAGAGCCACGGCACACGCCGCCGTCAGGAGTGCGGCCAACGGGACCCCTTGAGCAACGACAATCCCAGGACCCGTCGTCGGGCCAATCGGCGCAGAACCCGGACCGGGCGGCCGAGTACCGCCCGGAGCCCCGGCCAGCGGCCGACGCGCCAGGCCCGTACGCCGAGCCCCGGCCAGGCGGCCGCGAGCCAGCGATCGTCGGTGGCGGCGGCTTCCACCTGGAGTTCCACCAGGCCGGCATCGCGGAAGAGCTGCTTCCACTCCATGATCTGGCGGGGATCATGGAACAGCGATTCGATCGCGCCCGCATCTTCCCGTACGGTCGCGGCCAGCCAGGTCGGGAGCACCGCGCCCACTACGCCCATGGGGCGAACCACGCGGGCAGCTTCCCGCAACACGGTCTCTGGCCTGGTGCCCGGCAAGTAGAGCGCGTGGAGAATCACCACATCGAACGCCCGGGGCTGGTGCGGCAGGTCCTCCGCCCCGGCGAGTTGGAAGGTCACCTGGGCGGCCAGCCCCATGGCACGGGCAGCACGGTCCGCCTGTTCCACGGCGGCCGGATCGGGATCGACCCCAAAGACGCGGCCGCCAAACCGTTCGGCCCACCACAGCGCTGACCGCCCGCCGCCGCAGCCCACCCACAGGGTTTCCTGGCCCGGTTGGGGATCAACCAGGCGTGCCAAGCGGCGGTGGATGGGTTCGTCAACCTCGCGCCACGGCTGGAGCGCGCCGAGGAGCAACGATGGACTGACGTGTGGAGTGCGCAACGGGGCGCGCCGGCCTAGAGCAATGCGGCCAGGTGTTGGGCGGCGGCGACCCGGATGCGCGCGGGGTCATACCCGCCCTCCAGCACGGAGGCGATGGGTGCGCCGATCCCCCGCCAGGACCGGACCCAGGTGGCGTAGTCCTCGGGTTCCAGCGTGAAGCCGGCCAGCGGGTCGCCCGCCATGGCGTCGAACCCGGCCGACAGCAGAATCAACTCCGGCACCCATCCATCAGTGGCACGCGCCACTGCCGCGTCGAGATCGTTCACGTACGTGGCGCGTGGGAGACCTGGTGGCCGCGGAACATTGAAGACATTCCCGACGCCGCGCTCCTCCGCCCGGCCCGTGCCGGGATACAGGGGCCATTGATGGAGCGACACGTACCGGATCCGAGGTTCGTGTTCCGCCAGCTCCTGCGTTCCGTTCCCGTGATGCACGTCCCAGTCAATGATGAGCACGCGGGCGAGCGCGAATTCGTCGAGGGTGGCGCGAGCGGCGATCACCACGTTGTTCAGCAGGCAGAACCCCATCGCCTCGCCGGCCGTGGCGTGGTGACCCGGTGGACGGACCACGGCGAAGGCGGGAACGCCACCCAGGGCGGACCGCGCGGCCGCGACCGCCGCGCCCGCCGCGTGCCTGGCGGCGCCAAGACTGTGGCGGCTCATCACCGTGTCGGCGTCGAGCCGGCCGCCTCCGGCATCCGACACCTCCTGCAAGCGGCGCAGATACGCGGGATGGTGCACCCGCGCCAGCAGCGCATCACTGACCGGAGGGGCGTGCTCGACCACCACCCCCTCGCCCAAGGGCGGATGGGTGAGTTCCTCCAGGATCGCCACCACCCTGGCGGGCGACTCCGGGTGGCCGCGGCCGGGGTCGTGGGCCAGGACCGTCGGGTGCCAGAACACGCGCACGCCGAGGGACGTGGTCACGCCTGCTTCGCGGCGTCGTTCCGGAAGGTGGCGCGCAGGTCCTCGATCTCGAGCCGCATGGCGCGCCGCTGCGTGTCCAGCTGGCTGAGGTGGGCCAGGTAGCGCCGCCAGAGAACCAGCACGCCACCGGCGCCCACGGCCAACAACGCCGCCCAGAGGAAGAGCAGCGGTCGCGCGCTCCACGCCGCCGCCAGGCCCAGCAACACCGCGTCGAGCAAGAGGAACCCCACGGCGGCCACGGCCCCCGCGCGCACAGCCGGCGCACGATGCGTGGTCACCGAACAGGCCGCCGCCGGGCCGGCAACACGATCAGCGGCGTCCCGTCGCGCGCTCCCAGGTCGGCCATCGTACGCCGTTCGTCCGTGAGCAGGGCCCCACGGAACTTCACCTGATAGTCGTGCGCGGCGAGCGACCGACCCGCGGCCTGCCGCAAGGCAACCGCTTTCACGTCGGCCACGCTGGTGCTCGGCGCCACCGACACGTCCACCACATCCCACACATCCGGCACCCACACCCGGAGCCGGACGGCAGCCGGACGGTTCACCAGTTGTCCCCGGCGCTGGGAAGCGTGGAGAAAAAGCGTCCCACGGCCTGATCGAAGAAAAGCGTAGACGCCCGGACCCGCGTGCCTCCGTCCCCCGGAAGCACGGCGACCGCGATTTCCTCACCACCCTGCCCGCGAAACGTCGCGAACGCCGGTCCCTGTTTTTCCAGAGAAGCTGCGTTGTGGGGCACGCGGTCGGCGAAAAACGCCTTGGCCCGTTCCAACACCTCCGGGCCGGGAAGGGACGTCAGGGTCTCGTGAATCATGGTCAGTCGAGGGACAGGGGGCCTGGATGCGCCGCAAAGATAACCGGCGGCCCCGGCATCGGCATCACGTCGCCGGCTCGCGTCCGGCCAGTCGCTCGCGGACCACGGCCTCCACGCGCGAATTCGGCACCGCTTCCGCCCCCGCCTCCCGCGCCGCGCGCAGGGCCGCGGCCTCAACGTGCGGCGCGAACGCAATCACCGGCACGCCGGACGTCACCAGATCACGCACCCGTTCCACCGCCTCCGGTCCGTCCAGCTCCACCACGGCCAGCTGGGCCGGGCGCGCCCGCGTCACCCGCCAGCCGGCCGCCCGCGCGATAGCGTCGAGTTTGGCTCGGAACATGAGGTCCCGGGTCGCCAACAGCACGACCGCGTCAGCCGAGGGGTCGGGCACGGACACGCCGGGTGGTGGGTTGGGCGGGCGGGCGGAAGAGATCGAAGAGCCCGGGCGGGCGTCGCAGCACCACCACCGCGTCGCCTGCCGGCGCCGGCTCGAGACCCTCCAGGGAAAGAAACACCGGTAACGGATCGCGCGGAACGTCTACGCCGTACCGGCGCCCGTGCCAGGGGATCTCGACGTTCGGCGGCGCCACCCGGGCACGGATATCCCAGAAGACATCGTCGTCCACCTGGAACACGTCCCGGTCCAGCCGTTCGCCGGCCAGGTGAAATAAGGGGTCGAAGGCCTCGCCGTCGGTCCGCCGGAAGTTCTGCTCGGCGGCCCAGTCGTAGTGCTCCAGGTCCGCCGCATTGGCGCGCCCCTCGATGTGGTGCCGCAACTCGTGCAACAGAGTGTCCCAGGCCTCGCCCCGCCAGTCGAACTCCGGGCGTTCGGCCGCCAGTGCCTGAAACGATCCGTGATACAGCACCACGCGTGAGGTCACCGTATCCCCTCCCGTCTCCACCGGAATGCACTCGCCCATGGTGTACACGCCGGCGCGCAGCGGATGCGGCACGGCCTTCGGGCTCACCTCCACCGCCACCACCCCATCGAGGTAATGGTCCGGCACTTCCCCATGGAGCCGCTCCACCAGCCCTCGGAAGTCGCCCAGCTGCACGGGTCCACGCTCACGGAATGACGGGCGGCGGCGCCGGCGCCTGGTCGTCGGGCGCCGCCTCCAGGACCCGCCGGCCCAGCCAGGTATTCGCCGCCAACAGCACGACCAGGACGACGCCCCACTGGAACAGGATCGTCCCGACATTCTCCACGGCGAACGGCGCCAACCATCCCGCGGGGTCCCACCCTCGCGCCTGGTAGAACCACCAGCCCAGCAGCACCACGGCTTGCAACGGCACCAATGTGGTGATCACGATATCCCACCACCGCCCAATCCGGATGTCGGAGTGCTGGTGATTCAGCTGCGCTTCGCGGAACCGCCGCACGCCGTGGACCATCACGCCCACCGCGAACAACAGCCCGGACAGCATCAGGCCCACCCCCCACACCCAGTCCTGGTTGTGCAGTACGTCGAGCGACAGGGCGGACGGGACCCCCAACAGGAACCCCACGATGCCAACCCCGAGCAGCGCCTTGGTCCGCGCCACACCCGCATCCGTCAACACACGGGTGGAGAGCTCGATCATGGCGACCAGACTGGTGAACGCGGCGAAGAACAGCGCCAGGAAGAACAGCAGCATGAACAGCCGGCCAAACGGCAGGCGCCCAAAAAGCTGCGGCATCCAGACAAAGGTCAGGCCCTCGTTGCCCGCGCCGAAGATGGTGCGCTGGATCAGGTCCGCTGAAAGGGGCTCCCCCGACTGCACTGCGCCGGCGAGCGCGGGATAGGCCGCCAGCGCCTCAGGTTGGTGCGCCAGATTGTCCACCAGTTGCGGAATCACCGAGAACACGGTGCACATGACCATAATGCCGGCAATGAGCGACATGGTGTTGTTCGCCGCCGGCACGATGAACGCGTTCAGCGCCGTGTCCTCGCGCTCCCGCAGGTACGCGGCGTAACACAGGATGAGCCCCCAGCCGGCCCCGGTGTCCCAGGCGTTCTGCGTCAGCGCCTCGACCCAGATGCGCGCGTTGCCCAGCCGTTCCCAGTCCACCGTGAACAGATAGGCCAATCCGTCGCCCGCGCCGGGAAGGGTGACCGCGCGCACGGCCAGCACCAGGACCAGCACAATGAGCGTCGGCATCAACACCTTGGCCACGCGCTCGATGGCCGTCACGCCCCGCGCGATCACGTACGTCCCCAGGGCGATCGAGATGCCGTGGGTGAGGGCGGGCCACCACGACGTGGTGTACGCGCTCCAGAACACCCCCGGAGCGCTTCCCGGGATCTCCCCCGACGCCGCCGCGACCACGTACCGCAGGGTCCAGCCCGCGACTACGGAGTAATAGAACATGATGGCCGTGGCGACGAACGCGACCCACGCGCCGGCCCAGGCCCACCGCGGTCCGGCCAGCTGGACGAACGCCGCCACCGGCCCGCGTCGGGTCATGCGTCCCGCGCCGAACTCCACCAGAAACAGCGGGATGGACCACAAGAACAGGAAGATCACCCAGGCGACCAGAAACTCGCCGCCGCCGTTCTGCGCCGCGATGCGCGGAAACCGCCAGATGTTGCCCGTCCCCACAGCCATGCTCAGCATGGCCAGGAGCATCACCCATCTTGACGAAAACCGCTGCGCCACGTCGGCCCCCTTTGTGGTTCGCCCCGTTCAGCCGAGCAGTCGCTCGAGCCGTTTCACCAGGGGCTCAAACGAGAGATGCCGCCCGGTTGCCTCCTGCGCCAGCCCGTCGGCTGCCTCCGCCTGGCCGCGACTCATGTACGCCTGCACGTGGGGACCCGCTCGCGGGTTTCGAAACCAGTCCTCATCGAACCGGGCCACCAGCGCCGCGGCCATAGCCGCCTCGAACTGCCAGGCCCGGAGATACCGGGCGGCGTAAAACCATGGGTCCACATCCGCCAGATAGTCGTCTGGCGTGCAGCGAAACAGGGTGGCGCGGCTCAGCCGGTCGGCGTACTGCTCCGGCGCATCGGCGGCGCCGCCGTGAAGCACCACCTCATAGCCCAGCTTGGCCGCGTACCGCCGCACCGCGTAGAGCTCGTACACGGCGAACTCGAACGCCAGCGCGGCCGCATCCGCCCGGCTCAACCCGCCGTACCGCGCCAGCCACGCTCGATCAACGGTCATGTGGTCCCACAGCATGGCGAACCCTTCGGTGACCGAGTTATCCCCTAGCCATCGCGCCGCGAACGACCGGGACGGCTCCACGGACGCATAGTGCAGGGCGTGTCCCAACTCGTGCCAGAAGGTGCGGTAGTCGGCGTGTCCGCCCCGCGGCCGGAGCACCAGATACACCTCCTCCGGCACCCGCACCGGAACACAGAACGCCCGCGGCTGCTTGCCCGGACGCTCGTCGATGTCACAGACCACGCGCCCGCCCTGCGTGGCGCTGAGACCCAGCTCGGACATCTGCCGGTCCGCCATCGGGACGATGGAGGCGGCCGGGAAGCACGCGTCGAACGCGTGGGCCCGGAACACCCAGGCGGCGTCTGCCCGGACCAGATCCGCCAGCGCAACGGAGCCGAGCCGCCGCCGCACCACCTGGCTCAGCGCGTCGCGGTAGAGATCCGCCGTCTCCGCTAGGAACCCGTTGGCCTCGGCGGCGAGCGCCCCGAGGTTGACGCCTGACAGCTCGCTCACGGCCGCGACGTAATCGGCGTAGCCCAGCCCGGCCAGCACCTCCCGTTCGCGCGCGGCCCATGACCGTCGAATCGGCGTCAGCTCGGCGGCGACGACCGCCCCGCGCGCTGCGTCCAGCGCCGCCCGCGCCCGCCGATCTTCCAGGTTCGCCAGCTCGATCGGGACCCTGAGGTAGGGCACCTGGCTCCCATCAACCCGCACGATCGCGGTCTGCTCCCAGCCGAGCTGCCGTGCCTCGATGGCGGCGACCGACCGCCCCACACGCAGACCCACGATCCACTCCAGCAACGGCCCCGAGCCGCTCGCGCGGGCCGCGTCAAGCGCCTCGTCCGAGAGCAGCCCCGGGTGCCGGGCGTAAATCGCTTCAAAGGCGGCGTCGGTCTTGAGCCCGGCGCCGGTGAGGTAGTACTCCCGCCCCAGCTCGCGGTGGAGCGCTTCGCCCTGTGCCTCGAGGGCGGAAAGGTTCACTGATCGAGCCGTTCACGCAGATAGGAAAAGACCTGGTCCAGCCCCACGCGATCCTGGGCGAGCGTGTCACGATGGCGCACGGTGACGGCGCGATCCTCCAGGGTTTGCCCGTCCACCGTGATGCCGAAGGGCGTGCCCGCCTCGTCCTGGCGCCGGTAACGCCGGCCGATCGAGCCACTGTCATCGTAGAACATCGGCATGCGCCGTCCCAGATCGTCGAACAGGCTCCGCGCCACCTCGGGCATCCCGTCCTTCTTCACCAGCGGGAACACCCCCGCCTTGATCGGCGCCACGGCCGGGTGCAGCCGCAACACCACGCGCGACTCGGCCCCCACGGTTTCTTCCCGGTACGCGTCCACCAGGACCACCAGCAGCAGCCGGTCGAGCCCCAACGAAGTCTCCACGATATAGGGCACGAACCGCTCGCCCGAGACCGTGTCCACGTATTCCAGTTTCTTCCCGGAGTGCTCCTGGTGTCGCCGCAGGTCGAAGTCGGTGCGGTTGTGGATCCCCTCGAACTCCTGCCAGCCGAAGGGAAACTCGTACTGAATATCGAAGGCCGCCTTGGCGTAGTGCGCCAGCTCCTGCGGCGTGTGCTGGTGGAAGCGCAGCTTGGACTCCGTGAGGCCCAGCGCGCGGTGCCACGCCAGGCGCGCTTCACGCCAGTACTCGAACCACCGTTCGTCTTCGCCGGGCTTCACGAAATACTGCATCTCCATCTGCTCGAACTCGCGCGTCCGGAAAATGAAGTTCCCCGGCGTGATCTCGTTGCGAAACGCTTTCCCCACCTGCGCGATGCCGAACGGAATCTTTTGGCGCGAGGACTGGAGCACGTTCAGATAGTTGACGTAGATCCCCTGCGCCGTTTCGGGCCGCAGGTACACCAGCGCCGCGTCCTCCTCGACCGGACCCATGAACGTCTTGAACATCAAATTGAACAGCCGGCGCGCCGTCAGCGTGCCCCGACTCCCGCACACCGGGCACTGCGCGTCCGGCTCCCCGGGCGTTCCCTTGAGCCGGGGGTCGTCCGCCCGGAAGCGATTCTTGCATTGCCGACAGTCGGTGAGCGGATCGGTGAAGCCCGCCACGTGGCCCGAGGCTTCCCACACCCGCGGGTGCATGAGAATGGCCGCGTCGAGGCCCTCGATGTCCTCGCGCTCGTGCACCATGGAGCGCCACCAGCGTTCCCGAAGATTCTTCTTCAGCTCGACGCCGAGGGGCCCGTAGTCCCACACCGATCCCAGCCCGCCGTAGATCTCCGAAGACTGGAATACGAACCCTCGCCGTTTAGCCAGCGAGACCAGCTTCTCCATTACCGAGGCGTCACCCATGACGGTCCGTATCTGGTGGACGGGAAAGCGAAAGGCGGAAGCGCGGAAGATAGGACCGGCTCAAGACCCCGACAAGCGAGCCAGGGCCGCGCGCACGTGGCGCTCGAGATCGGCCACCCCCCACGGCGCGTCGCCGCTCTCGACGATGGTGCGCCCCGGCGGGGTGGCGGTGACGGCGGGTGCCACCAGGACCCCCCGTACGCCCGCCGCGGCGGCGCGCGCCAGGACTTCCCCGGTCAGTTTGCCGTCCAGCGATGTGGCGTCGAACCGCCCCTCCCCCACCAGGACCGCGACCGCGCCGGGGAGCAACGCGTCGAACCGCCGCCGCTCCAACATCCACGCCGCCCCGGGAATGAGCCGGGCTCCGGCGAACGCCATCAAGCCGAAACCGAGACCGCCGGCCGCTCCCGCGCCGGCCCGGTTGGCGAGCGCCGCGCCCTCCGGCGGCTGGACCAGCGCCGCCAGGCGCTCTACCCCGCGGGCGAGGCCAGCCGCCACCTCCGGCGACGCCCCTTTCTGTTCCGCGAACTGGACGGCGCCCGCCGGGCCAGTCAGCGGATGGCGTACGTCCACCAGGGCCATGATCGCGGGTTTCGGTCGCTGGCCGGACCGCACCGCGGCCAGGTGCACCAGACCACCACCGCCTTCGGGGATAGGCCGCCCACTCGCATCCAGGAACTCCCAGCCCCAAGCGCGGGCCATGCCGGTTCCACCATCCATCGTGGCGCTTCCCCCCAGCCCGATCAGCAGGTCTGTGGCGCCGGCGGCCTCGAGGGCGCGCACCAGCTCTCCTAACCCTCGCGTAGTCGTTCGCCGAGGATCGCGTTCCCCAGGCGGCACCAGACTCAAGCCACACACCAGGCGGGATTCCACTACCGCGGTGGTGTCATCAAGCCAACCAACCTGAACGTCGAGGGCCGCGCCGGTGGGACCTGAGACCTGATGGATGGTGGGGCGCACCAGGTCGCCGCTCAACGCCTCGAGCAACCCATCCCCTCCGTCACTGGCCGCGATTACGACGGGTTGAAACCCGGCTGCTCGCGCCTCCCGCTCGAACGCCCCACTTACCTCCCTAAGCGTCAGCGACTCCTTGAACGCCTGGGCGATCGCGACCAGCCTGCCCCGCTGGGTCATCTCGCGACCCCGAGGACACCGACCGGCGTGCGGCTAACCGATTGACTAACAGTAACTTGCAAACTGACCAACATTCCCATATCTTCGGCCCTGCTTTCGGAAAGCGGCCCGATGGACGCCCCTTCCCCACCTCGCCAAAACGACACACCCCTGCCCGCCGCGTCAACGCGGTACTCGCCGTGACCTCGCCGGCTGACCGTGCCACCCCCCTCACGCGCGTCGTGCATCAGCGTGAGGTCCATCTGCGCGATCTGGTCGCGGTGGTGCTCCGCCATTGGCGGCTCGTCGCCGTCCTCACAGGGGTCGTGGCCGCGGCATCGTGGTTCAGCGGCCGCAATCAGGTCACCCGCTACCAATCGCAGCTCACGGTCCAGATCTCTTCCCCCAAGCAGGTGTTTGCGCGGCTGGACGACCGCTCCGTGGATGAGCTGGCGCTCCAAACGGACCCCGTGTTGTCGGAGGCGCTGGTCCTCACCACCCAGGCGCTGGCCCTCGAGGTGGTGGATGCCCTCCAGCTCCAGGTTGAGATTGGCGACCCCGGGGTCCCCCGCAACGCCGTTTTCGGACGCATTGTGGTGGACTCGGGTTACAGCATCGGGCGGTTCGTGTTGCTGCGCCGTGGCGCGCAGGGCTATGAGGTGCAGGACCGGAGCGGCGCCGTCGTGGGGAGTGGGACGTACGATCAACCGGTGACCGTCGGCGGCGTGACCCTCACGGTGCTGCCCGAAGCGGGGGAAGAGACCATCCCCTTCCAGGTAACGACCCGTGAGGAAGCCGCCGCCTGGGTTAGCGGGGGCCTCTCGTACCGAGTGCGGGAGGGAACCACGGCCGTAGACATCACGTTTACGGCCACGGACCGGTTCCTGGTCCCCCAGATTCTCAACGCGGCCGCACTGACGCTCCGATTGGACGGCGCCCGGCGGGCCCGCGAGATCATGGCCCGGAAACGCACCTACATCGCCGAGCAATTGGCGCGGGCGGACTCGTCCTACCGCCGCAAGTTGGCCGAAGTGCAGCAGTACAAGGAAGGCGAGCGGATCACGAACCTCTCCGTGGAGGAGCAGGCCGTGGTCCAGTCCATTCAGACCATCGAGCAGGACCGGCAACTGCAGGCGATCCAGATGAGCACGCTCCGGGAAGCCATGGGTGAGTCGGGGTCGGTGATTGACGTCGAGACCTTGAATCGCCTGGCGGCGGTGGAGGGCATTGCGCAGAACACGGCGCTGGGTTTCCAGATTCAGAGCCTGCTGACCCTGTACGAGGAACGCCGTACGCTCACGTCGGGCGCGCTGGGCCTGCGTGAGCGGAGTCCCCAGGTCAGCGCCATAGACGAGCGGATCCGACAGGGCCACACCGCCCTGCGAACCGCCGTCGGGGCGGGACTCCAGAGCCTGCAGTCACGCCAGTCCGCCCTCGATGCGCGGATCGCGACATTGCGCAGCCAGCTCCAGACGTTCCCGGGGAAGGAGTCCCGGATCGGGCAGTTGCAGTTGGAGGCCAGCATCTTGAACGATACCTATCGGTATCTCTTGGGCCAGTACGAGGCGGCGCGCCTGCAAGAGGCCACCATCGCGCCTTATATCAACCTGCTCGATCCCGCGTCCCCGGCCTACGCCATCGGCACGACGCTGCGCGAGAAGACCATGCTCGGCGTGCTGGTCGGCCTGTTGCTGGGTCTCGCGGCGGCGTTCTTCCTGGAGTATCTCGATCAGACCATCAAGAACGCCGCCGATGTGGAGCGGGTGGTCGGGATCCCGGTCCTGGGCCAGATTCCGGATGACTCGGGCCTCCAGCGCAACGGCCAGCGGAGCGGCGTGGCCCTCATCACGCAGTGCGCCCCCGACGAACCGATGGCGGAGGCGTTTCGGGCGCTTCGGACCAACGTGACCTTTGTGGGCGCGGAGCGTCCCTTGCAGCTCATTGCGGTCACCAGCCCGGGGCCGGGCGAAGGGAAGTCCACCACCGCCGCCAATCTCGCGGTGGCGCTGGCGCAGAGCGGCCAACGCACCTTGCTGGTAGACGCCGACCTCCGGCGGCCGCAGGTCCATCGGGCCTTTTCGCTGGTGCAGGAGCCCGGCCTCACCAACATCTTGGTCGGCCGGGCGCCCGCCCGCGAGGCGATCCGCCCCGACGTGCAACCGCAACTCGATATCCTCCCCAGCGGCCCCACCCCACCCAACCCCTCCGAGCTTCTGGGGTCGAACGCCATGCACGCGCTCATCGGCGAACTCCGGCGCACCTACGATTACATCGTTTTGGACACGCCGCCGACGCTGCCGGTCACCGATGCCGCCGTGGTGGCGTCGAGCGCGGATGGCACCATCCTGGTCCTGCGGAGCGGCGACACGGAGGAAGTGCCCGCGCAGCGGGCCGTGGAACAGCTGAAGCGGGTTCACGCACGCGTCGCCGGAGTGGTGCTGAACGGGGTGAATCAACAGAAGGACCAGTACTACACCTACTATTCGTACCGCGAGGCGCCCCGCCGCTCACCGGGCCGATCGGTCCGCGCTCTGCTGTCGCGCTAACGGCGGCCATCGGCGCTCTAGCAGATGATTTGATCCCGCCGCGACCCCACGCTGACGTACCGAATCGGCACCTGGACCAGATCCTGAATCCGGTCCAGATACGCGCGCGCGAGGGGCGGGAGATCGGCCAGCCGCCGCGCTGACGACGTGGGCCGGCGCCACCCCTCCAGCTCCTCATACACCGGTTCGACCCCACCCAGCGTATACACGTCGGCCGGCATGTCGTCCAGGCGCTCGCCGCCAGCTGTGTACCCGGTGCACACCGGAATGCGCTCAATGGTGTCCAACACGTCCAGCTTGGTCACGGCAAGATCGGTGAGACCGTTGACCCGGACCGCGTAGCGCACCACCACCGCGTCGAACCAGCCGCAGCGGCGCGGGCGCCCGGTGGTCGCGCCGTATTCATCCCCCAGTTCTCGCAGGCGTTCGCCCGCGGCGGCCGGGGCTTCCGTCGGCAAGGGGCCGTTCCCCACGCGCGTGGTGTACGCCTTCACCACGCCCACCACGGCATCGATCGCCGTAGGCCCGATCCCCGCGCCCACCGCCGCTCCACCCGCCGTGGTGTTCGACGAGGTCACGAACGGATAGGTCCCGTGGTCCACATCGAGCAACGCTCCTTGTGCTCCCTCCAGCAGGACGTTCTCCCCTCGGGCCAGGGCGTCATACGTCAAGCGGCCGGTATCCGCCGCTATGGGGAGCAACCGAGGGGCCAGGCGCTCGATCAGCTCCACGTGCGCGTCCACCGAAGCGGGTTCGGCGCCCATCATGGCCAGGAGGCGATTGGCGTGGTCTACCCGCGCCGCCATGGAATCGCGCGCCTGCGTCAGGTGGCGGAGGTCACCCACGCGCAGGCCGCGTCGCGCGATCTTGTCCTCGTAGGCGGGGCCAATGCCCCGCCCCGTCGTCCCGATCTTTTGCTGCCGCTCCGTGGCCTGATCCAGCAGCTTGTGGAACGGGAGAACCAGTTGGGCGCGGAGCGAAACGTACAACCGGCCGGCCACGGCCACGCCGCGGCCCTCCAGCCCATCCACCTCAGCCAGCAGCGTCTCCGGATCCAGCACCACCCCGTTCCCGATCAGGCACCGAGTGCCGGGATGGAGGATCCCGGAGGGAATCTGGTGTAGGATGAACTCGTCGTCGCCCTTCACCACCGTGTGGCCGGCGTTGGCGCCGCCCTGGTAGCGCACCACCACGTCGGCGCGCTCGGCCAGGACGTCCACGATCTTGCCCTTGCCCTCGTCTCCCCATTGGGCGCCGACCACCACCACGCATTGTCGCTTGGGACCGAACACGCTTCCCCTCCAAGAAAAATGCCCCGGGGGAATCCTCGGGGCATCCTCTGCGAAAAGCTACGGGCAGGCCCGGTGGACGTCAATTCGCCGGCGCGAGGCGCGCTCCATCCCCTGCGCGGGCCCCGGACACACCTGCGCCGACCAACAGCTGCGCGATCTGGTCGCGCTCACGGGCGCTGAGATCGGCCAGCGGAAGCCGCACCGGTCCGCCCGCCAGGCCGACCACGTCCATGGCCGTCTTGATCCCTGCCGGCCCCCACGCCTGCACGATCTGCTGATGCAAGGGCCCGAGGATCTCCTGCATGGCACCCGCCGCCGCGCGATCCCCGGCGGCAAACGCATCTCGGAGGCGCAACGCCTCTCGAAACGCAAAGTCGGCCACCCCCAGGATGCCCCCGGCCGCCCCCATTTCCAACGCGGCATAGTAGCGGAACCCCGATCCAACCAGCATGGTCCACTGGGGTACCGCTTCCCGGTAGGCGGCGAACTGCTTGAGATCGCCGGAAGAATCCTTAGCGCCCCACACGTTCTCATGATCCGCCAGCGCCACGAAGGTGGTCTCCGGGATGGTGAGCTTGGTGTACTTCGGGATGTTGTACAGCAGCAGCGGCAGCGGTGACGCGTCCGCGATGCGCCGGAAATGCTCGGTCAGCGCCGCGGGAGACAGCGTGACACCATAGTACGCGGGCGCCCGCACCAGCACCGCGTCGGCCCCCTCATCGTTCGCCGTCTGACACGCGGCAATGGCGGCCCGGGTGGACTCCCGGCCCGCGCCGGCTATCAGCCAGCGGTCCTGTGGGACCACGTCGCGTAACCACCCCAGGATCTGCCGGTACTCCGCGTCGCTCAGCAGCGCGGCCTCCCCGGTGGAGCCTGCGGCCACGATGCCGTTCACACCCGCGTCCAGCAGGGCGCGCGCGTTGTCGCGGAGCAGCACCGGCGCTACCTCACCCGTCGCCGTGTCGAACGGGGTGGTGATCGGCACCATGAGTCCGTCGAGGCGGCGCTTCATTGGGGCACCACGCCGGACAGGCCGTCCGTGAACCCGGACGGCGGCTCGTCGCCCGACTGTTGCGCGGCGGCTGCGGCCGCCCGGGTCACGGTCCGCGACCGCCGCCGGAGGGTCTTGAGCTGGAGCTCAAAGTCAGCCGGATTGCTGGCCGCCGCCCGCGCCGTTTCGAACGTCACGGTCCCCTCATCCACCAGGTCCATCAGATGCTGATCGAAGGTTTGCATGCCGTACTGGTCCCGTCCCTCCGCAATATAGTCCCTGACCTCGCCCACCCGGTTGCGGTCTCGAATGAGGTCTCGAATCGTCGAAGTGACGATCATGACTTCCAGGGCCGCGGCGCGGCCCTTCCCGTCCGCCCGCGGCAGGAGGCGCTGCGAGAGCACGGCCTGGAGCGTGTCCGCCAGGCGGATCCGCGCGATCTCCTGCTCTTCTGCCGGGAACATCGCCACGATCCGTGCGATCGTCGTCGTGGCGTCCGGCGTGTGAAGCGTCGAGATCAGGAGGTGCCCGGTCTCCGCCGCTTTCATGGCCGTGTCAATCGTCTCCGCGTCCCGCATCTCCCCGATCAGCACGACGTCCGGGTCCTGGCGCAGCGCCGAGCGGAGCCCCGAAGCAAACGAATCCGTGTCCACCCCAATCTCCCGCTGCGTGACCGAGCAGTTGAGGTCGCGGTGCAGAAACTCGATCGGATTCTCCAGCGTCACGATGTGCTTGTTGAGGGTGGCGTTGATCTGGTTGATGATGGCCGCCATAGTGGAGCTCTTGCCGCTTCCGGTGACGCCCGTGACCAGGATCATGCCGCGCTCGGATTCAGCGACCTTCTCCAGCACTTTGGGGAGCCCAAGTTTCTCAATACTGGGCACCTCAAAGGGAATCACCCGCATCACGATCATGAACGAGGACCGCTGTCGGAGAATGTTGACCCGGAACCGCCCCACCCCGGGAGAGCCCCACGAACAATCGTAGTCCCGCACCCGGTCGATCAGCTTGCGATCCTCGTCCGACGCCATGAGCTTGAGGGCGATGGCCTTGGTCTGCTCCGGCGTGAGCCGCTGTTTGGTGAGGGCTTGGAGCTTGCCGTCAATGCGCGCGCGGAACACGTCGCCCGCCTTGATATGCAGGTCGGATGCGCCACGCTCCACGGCCGCCTTGATGATGTTTTCCATCGCGTCTAGTACCCGGCCTTCAGGTCCACGAGGTTCTGAAGCCGTCGGCCCAACCGGTACCGGCGGATGTTCTCGACCAGGAGCGCCGTCTCCCGCTCCCAATAGCGCTCCGACACCCCACTCACGTGCGGGCTGACAAACACCCTGGGGTGGGTCCAGAAGGGATGCGACGCCGGGAGCGGCTCCGTCGCGAAGACGTCCAACACGCATCCTGCCAGCCGGCCCTGGTCGAGCCGGCGCAGCACGGCCGCCTCGTCCACCAGACTCCCACGGGCCAGGTTGATGAGGAACGCCCCAGGGGGGAGCGCCCGCAACGCGGCCGCGCCGATCACCCGGCGCGTGACCACCGTGTGGGGCGCGGCAACCACCAGGACATCCGCCCGCCGCGCCAGGGCCCGCAGCGCCCCGCGGCCCGGCCCGCCCACCCAGCGGACCCCGGGGGGCCGCGGCCGGCGTGGGCGCCGACGCACCGCGCTGACTTCCATGCCCAGGGCGGCGCATCGCCGCGCGACCGCCGCGCCAATGCCACCCAGGCCCACCAAGCCTACCCGCGTGCCCGCGAACTCGCGGACGCGCACGCGGCCATCGGTGAACGCGTCCTTGGTCCAACGCCGCTCCCGTTGGGCCGCGGCCGCATCATGAAACCCGCGCAAGCAATACCCGATGGCCGCCACCACCCAGTCCGCCATAGGCTCGGCATACACACCGCGAGAGTTGGTGAGCCGGGCCCCGGTGGCGCGGAACTCCGGCGTGAGGCTCCCGCCAACTCCCGCCGAGCCGCTGTGGGCCCACCGCAAGGTCCCGCGCGCCGCCACGGCCACGCCCCGCGGGACGCCCCACCCCAAATACACTTCCGCCCCACGCGCGGCCCGCACCGCCTCCGGCGATCCCGACCCGCCGTCTCCGTCACTGGACGCCGGCGAGCGCAGGTCCACCACGGCAAACCCGGGCCCGAACGCCCGGCGGACCGCCGCGACCGTGGCCCGGGGTACGCGCCAAACCGGCCGCACCGAGCCCAGGTCCACAACGACGCGTCTCACTCGTCCACGGACAGCGTGTAGGCGCCGGAGAACCGGAGCAGCGACAACTTGGCCTGATCCTGCTGGTGCTGCGACCCGCGCGCCTCCAGCTCCACCACCATCCGGCTGCCGCGCGGTTCCGCATGCACCTCCGCGACCTCCAAACCCGTTTCCCGTACGATCCGCTCGATGTCTTCGGCCCGGCCGGGCGCCGCGTCCACCTCCACGCGCAGCCGGCTGACCACCGCCCGGCGACGCACGAAGGGTTCAATCGCCCGCAGGGCGCGCAGCACCAGCAGCACCAGCAGCGTCGCGCCCGCCGCTTCGTAGAGTGCGCCGGCCCCCACGGCCACGCCGATCGCGGCCACCAGCCAGATGGTCGCCGCGCTGGTGAGCCCGGTCACGGATCCGCGGGTGTGCAGGATGGTGCCGGCCCCCAGAAACCCAACGCCCGTGACGATCTGGGCCGCGATGCGGCCCGGGTCTCCCTCGCCGCCGGCGACCATGATGGAAAGCTGGGTGTACAGCGCCGCCCCCACGCAGATCAGGATGTTGGTGCGAAGGCCGGCCGGTTTGGCCGAGAGCTCCCGTTCCAGGCCGATGGCACCCCCCAGCAGGATGGCGATGACCAGCGCCCCCAAGAGGTCGAGCCGCAGAACCTGCGCCACATCCCCCCACGTGGTCACGGCCGCGCTGGCACCTCCCCCGGGACCGGCAGCAGGCCCAGGCGTTCACGGACGCCTTGCATGGTATTCCGGGCCACGTCGCGGGCCCGGGCGGCGCCCGCCCCGAGCACCTCACGCACCCGATCCGGCGTGGCCTTGAGTTGGCCGGCGCGCTCGCGCATGGGCGCGAGCGCG
>DASWGV010000159.1:0-5683 GCA_036393515.1 Gemmatimonadales bacterium
CGTCTGCAACCCGTCGCCCCACACCTCGATTTCCCCGCCGTCCTCGGCCAACGCCACCTTGCGGCAAATGGCGGCTGGCGACTTCTCCCGCCCTCCGTCGTAAGTGCCCAGCGGGCCGTAAATATTGTGGAACCGGACCACCCGCGTCGGAAGGCCGTAGTCCTCGGTGTAGTGCCTACACTGCCGCTCTGAGAACAGCTTTTCCCAGCCGTAGCCGTCTTCGGGGTCAGCCGGATACGCGTCGGCCTCCTTGAGCGGCGCCACGTCCGCGTCGTTCTGTTTGTAGCCGGGATAGATGCAGGCCGAAGACGTATAGAGATACCGCTGAATCCCATTGAACCGCGCGGCTTCCAGCATGTGGACGTTGATCAGCACGTTGTCGTGCATGATTTCGGCCTTGTGGGAGTGGATGAAGCCAATCCCCCCCATGTTTGCCGCCAGGTTGTAGACCTGCTGCACTCCCCGCGTCGCCTGAAGGCAGTTGGACCACCGCCGCAGGTCCAGGATCTCGAACTCGTGGGCCGCCGTCTCTTCGTATTCGGGAGATTTGAGATCCACACCGCGCACCCAGTAACCCTGGGCTACCAGGAACCTGGTCAGGTGGTGGCCAATGAAGCCACCTGCGCCGGTGACCAGAACACGTTCTTTCATGCAGCCGATGCCCCCGGGTGGATCACGTAAGTGAGGCAGCTACTATAGCTTGCCGCGCCTGGTTTGTGTAGCCCTAACCCTCGATCGGAAAGTCCGCCAGGCCGGACAGCTGGAGCGCCGCGAAGTAGAGAAACCGGGGGTTGTTGACCGCGTAGCGCCGCCACAGCCGGCCGGGCTCCTGCATGAGCCGGTAAGCCCACTCCAGTCCGGCGGCTTGAACCGCCCCGGGCGCCTTCCGCAGTCGGTCCGTGTGGTAATCGAACGCGGCACCCACGCTGATAAGGACCCTGGCACCCAAGCGGCTCCGCGCCAGGTCCATCCAATGCTCTTGCTTGGGCGTGCTCAAGCCCACCCAGACGATGTCCGCCTGGGCGCCGTTGATCTGCGCCGCTACTTCATCCAGTTCCCTCTCCGTCAGCGGCCGAAACGGCGGGCAGTGCGTTCCCGCCACCTGAAGCCCGGGAAACCGCGCCGCGGCTCGGCGAGCCAGCTCGTCCGCCACCCCGGGCGCGCCACCGTAAAAGAAGTGACGGATGGCGACCGTAGCTGACTCGCGGCATACCAGCTCCATGAACCCGGGACCGTACACCCGACACATCCCGCGCCGGCCCGCCAGGCGGCCGAACCACACCATGGGCATCCCGTCCGGCAGCACCATAGCCGCGCGGTTCAGGATCCGCCGGAAAGCGGCGTCGCGACGCCCTTCGACCAACCCATGCACGCTGGTGGCGCAGACATACCGGGGTCCGTCCGCAGGCAGCCCCTCCGCACACCACCCCAAGATGCACCCCGCCGCCGCTTCGGGCGTCAGCGTGGCGACGCGGACGCCCAGAATATTGACCCACGCGTCATCTGACGGGTTGGTCTTGCGTGCGGGATGGCTCGAGGGATGGGCGACGGTAGGAACGCGCTTGTCAATGTGGGAGCTGCGACTGCGACGACCGGGTACCGCTCAGTACGCCCCGTTGCGCCGGAAGACTGCCGGAAACGTCTGTGCCATGATGGCGAGGTCCAGTCCCACCGACCACCGCTCGATGTACTCACGGTCGAGGCGAACCACCTCCTCGAAGTCCACGATGTCGCTGCGACCCTTGACCTGCCACAATCCCGTGATGCCGGGCTTGGCGCTGAGCCGGAAAAAGTGGTGGTCCTGATACCCGGCAAGGTCCGTTTCTGGAAACGGCCGAGGACCCACCAACGACATGTCGCCCACCAGGACATTCCAGAGTTGGGGCAGCTCGTCCAGGCTCCACCGCCGCAAGAAACGGCCGATCCGGGTCACCCGCGGATCGTTGGGTATCTTGAACAGCCGCGGATCACCGGTGTGGTTGAGGTGGGCCAACGATTCCTTCTCGCTATCCGCTCCCTCCCGCATGGTGCGGAACTTGAGGCAACGGAACAGCCGGCCGCCCAATCCCACGCGGTCCTGCGCAAACAGGGCGGGGCCTGGTGAGGTCACCTTGATGACTGCCCAGATGAGCAGCAGGACCGGCGATGCCGCCACCAGCAAGAGGGAGGCGCCCACCACATCCAGGAAGCGTTTGAGCAGCAAGTGCGGCACCGTGAGGCCCGGCAGGCTCAACTCCAGGAACGGGAGCCCGTGATGCCACGCGACGCCCGGCCGCAACTCGCTGGCGCCGTTGAACCGCGGCACCAGCAGCGTACGGCACCCCGCGGCCGCCGAGGCATCCACCACCGAGTGGAGGATGTCTTCGGGCAGCTGACTGGTGAGCACGACGGTGTCTGCGGGTCGCTGCTGAAGGATGTGCCAGATGTCTTCCGGTGACGCCAGCCCGTCGCTGTCGGGATGGCCGTTGCGCAGCGGAACCCAGCCCACCGAAATCATGCCGTCGCGAAGCAACCGCGCGTTGACCTGGCGGGCCCCGCTGTCGTTCTGATCGCCGATGAACAGCACCCGTTCGGCCTGCGCCGTACGCGCTCGATAGCTGGTGACGATCCAGTCAATGGCCCGCCGGATTCCCCGGAGCGTCACCCAGAATGCCAGGGCCGTCACGGCGAACTGGACCGCCACGCGCGGCACGCCCATCACCCAGACGTTCTCCCACAGAGAGAGTGCCGTTGCGAGCAGTACTCCGCCCATCAACCTGGTGGAATCCCGCCGCTTATCGCCCTGCCCGTAGTTTCCGGTGATAGCCAGGCCGATGAGCAGAGCCACGGCGTAGCGCCAACCACCCAGGTATCCGAAGGGAAACGCACGGTTCAGGACCTTCGCGACCGCGGTTCCCGTCACCGCGGTGTCGCGGGAAATCCCCATGGTCGCGCGCAGCACCAGGAATGCGGCCAAGTCGCTGGTCATCAGGACCGACACCCGCGCCAGTGAGCGGAAGAAATGCCGGCGGATGGTTTCGTGGGCCCTGAACGCCAGGGTGACGCGCGGAGACGCCCCGGTGACGTGGCGAGAAATTTTTTGCGGTGCCTTCTTTGCCGTGCTCTGGACCGTCCCCACTCTTTCACTCCAAACCGGAGATCAACAGTCCCGCTACGGAGGTGTGATCACCCGTTGCCGCGACCGCTGGAAGGCCGCACAATATGCACACGTAGCTACAGCCTAGTCAACAGGTTACAGGTCGGTGCAACTCTGAGGTTACCGTTCGATGCAACTTTGCTTCGGCGGCACATCAGAGGATGCCTCGACGAAATCTGATTATCCGCAAGACCCGGCCTACCGCACCAGCTCCCCAACGCGGTCCACAAGATACCTCCCGAACGGCCCCGCGCAGGTGAACGCCGGCGACACCGCGTTCAGCACGTGGAACGACCGGTCATCGCCCTCAAACCTGAAATCCATCTCCAGCCTGTGCTCCCGGATATTGAGCAGCTGGGCCCGGATCCCCGGTTCCCCCCACCTTCGGTAGCGTCGCGCGTCCACGCCGGAGATCAGTTCCGCCGCCAGACCCACCAGGTGCCGCCGGGAGTACTTGCGGATCTCGGCGGCGGCCAGGCGCCGGAAGTCGAAATCATTCCGGAGCAAGAGCCCGGCTTCCCGCCACACGATCTCCGCGCATTCCCCCACATGAAACGACGCCAACCCGCCGTAGTGCTCGCGCCAGAACGCCGGGATGGCGCTGGGCCCGATCTTGACCCTGCCGTCCGCCCGCACCGTGAAATGGACGCCCAGAAACGGGTGCCGCAGGTCCGGCACGGGGTAGACGTTGGTCCGCAGGGCCTCGCCGTCCTCGGCATAGACGTAAACCCCTTTGAACGGCAGGATCCGGTAGTCGGCGGAGAAGCCGAAGTCCCGGGCGATGCGGTCGGCATAGAGCCCGGCCGCATTGATCACGTAGCCGACTGTCAGATCCCCGCTGCTGGTGCGAATCGCACCGCTTCCGCCCCTACCTCCCCGCCCGCTCCCGCCTCTCCGGCCCAGGTAGGCCACACCCGTCCGAATAGAGACCCCGGCCGCCCGCGCGTCGTCACACAGGGCCACCATGACGGCCCGGGGGTCTACGGAAGACGTGGTGGGCGAGAACAGGGCCCGCTCCCAAGTCTTGACGCGCGGCTCGATCTTCCGAGCATCCTCCGCCGAGATGGACTCGAGCCGAACCCCGTTCACCGAGGCGCGGCGGGCCAGCTCGTCCAGCCCGCCCAGTTCGGCTTGGTTCCGCGCCACCACCAGCTTGCCGCACCGGTTGATGGGCAGGCCCCGCGCCAGGCAGTACTCGGTCAGCTCCCGGTTTCCATCCGCGGTGAATCGCGCCTTCAGGCTGTCGGCGGTGTAGTAGAAGCCCGCGTGGAGCACGCCGCTGTTCCGTCCGCTGGCGTGGAGGCCGCAGGCCGGCTCCTTCTCGATCAGAACCACCCGGGCGTCGCCGTGCCGGCGCTTGACCTCCAGCGCCAGGCTGACGCCCATGATACCGCCGCCAATGATCAGGAAATCGGGATGCATGAGGCGGGGAAATGCTACACTCGGCATGCCGTGGCGGGGAATAGTGAGAAGCAGTCCGCGCTTTCGTCCCCGGTCCGCCGGACCGCCCGTCCGCCCTTTCTTTTGGCCATGGTTGCGTAAGATTGATAGCCGACACCCGGGCCGGTAGCTTTAGGTTGGGCGACACTCTCCAGCCCGGAGCCGCCCATGGCCGTCAGCGCCAAACTGTCGAGCAAGTTCCACGAGACCTTCGGGGAGGCCGCTGAGGAGATGGTGGACTGGATGCAGCGGGTGGATGCCCACCAGGCTGAGCTCCGCAGCCTCAACGAGTTGAACGTCTCCCGGTACGAGGCGACCCTCGGCGGCCGAACGGCCGAATTGCGCCAGGAGATGCAGGCCGGCTTTGCCGGGCTGCGCCAGGAGCTGCACGGTGGTCTGGCCGAGTTGCGTCAGGAGACCCAAGCCGGTCTCGCCAAGCTGCGTCAGGATACCCAGGCCGGTCTCGCCGGGCTGCGTCAAGAAACCCAGGCCGGTCTCGCCGAGCTGCGTCAAGAAACCCAGGCGGGGCTCGCCGAGCTGCGTCAGGAAACCCAGGCCGGTCTCGCCGAGCTGCGTCAGGAAACGCAGGCGGGTCTCGCGGGAGTACGGCAGGAAATCCACGCGCTCGACACCCGGCTCGTCCGGGTAGAGGCAAGGATCGAGGGCCTGGACGCAAGGTTCGACGGCCTCGAGAGAAGGTTCGACGGCCTTGAGACAAGGTTCGACGGCCTCGAGGCAAGGTTCAACGGTCTCGAGGCGAGGTTCGACGGCCTCGAGGCAAGGTTCGATGCGAGCCTCGGAAGGTTCGACCAGCTGGACCAGCGAATAGACAAGATCGACGAGCGACTTCAGAGGGTGGACCAGAGCACCGCCAACCTGTTCAAGTGGTCATTCGGGTTCTGGATCGGAACGCTCGCGGTCAACATCGGGATGGTGGTAGCGATCCTGAAGCTGGTGCGGTAGCAGAGGCAGCCTCTGCTCAAGATGGGCGCGACCTCGCGGCGGCTTCCCGCTTGATCCCCTCCCACCACTCCACCCGCTCCTTTACCGTCTTCTCGTAGCCGCGGTCGGTCGGCTCATACCATTTCGCCCCGCGGAGCGCGTCGG
>DASWGV010000160.1:0-1722 GCA_036393515.1 Gemmatimonadales bacterium
GTCGCCGCGATCCCCCAGGCGGAAGCCTATGCCCAGGTCGCCCGCTTGCGGAACGTGACGTTGCTGCTGCTCTCCGTCCTGCTGGTCCTGGTGGGGCTGCTGGCGTACGGACTGGGAGGCGTGATGGTTCGCCCACTCGACCGGCTGACCCAGGGCGCCTCCCGGGTGGCGGGCGGCGATCTCGACGTGGACCTCCCGGTGACGGCCAGCGGCGAAATCGGCTACCTCACGCAGGTGTTCAACGACATGGTCGTCCGGCTGCGTAACGGCCGGCGCGAGCTGGAGCGGCTTTCCGTCACGGACACGCTGACGGACCTGGCGAATCGCCGGCACTTGACCGGTACGCTGGACCTGGAGATCAAGCGTTGCACCCGCCACGAGCGCCCCTGCGCGGTCCTGATGCTCGACGTGGATCATTTCAAGAAGTACAACGACACCTACGGCCATCTCGCGGGTGACGACGTCCTCTCCCGGCTGGGCAAACTGCTCCGCGGGACGCTGCGCACCGACGATCTGGCGGCCCGCTACGGAGGTGAGGAGTTCGCGGTGGTGTTGCCGGAGACGGGGCTGGAGGCGGGCCTGGAGGTGGCGGAGCGCATTCGGGCGCTTCTGGCGCAGGAGCAGTTTCAGGTGGGCGGGAACGGCCAATCGGCCAGCGTGACCCTCAGCATCGGCGTGGCGGCCTTCCCCGGACAGGGGAAGACCGTGGAGGCGCTCCTGGCCGCGGCGGATGCGGCTTTGTATCAGGCCAAAAAGGGCGGGCGCAACCGCGTGGCCGTCGCGGGCCAGACCAAGGCGCGCTCTTCGAAGCGGGCTACCTGACCCCGCCGACAAGGTTGTAGAAGATCCAGCCGCGCCGCGCCTGCCCGTCCGTGATGCGGAGCCATTGGTCCACGTAGGAGTGCCCCGTCACGTTGGCTCCCCGATCCAGCGAGAAGGCCACGCCAAACCGGGTGCCGGGACCCTCCCGCACGTTGCTGCGCGCCGTCACCTGGAGACGCAGCGGGACCGAGAAGCGCGTTTCGTTCGGCAGCAAGGAGTCACCCACCGCCTCGGCGAGCCGCCCGCGCGCGGTTGCCGCCGCGCCCTTGGCCTGGTTGGCGAGATACACCGACCCGCCATAGTTCTGCCGGTTGAACTCCCCGCTGCTCATTTCCAGCAGACTCTTGGCCTGGGTGTACTCGGTCGCGGACCTGCCGCCCGACCGCGTTTCCAGCTGCTGCACCGCCACTTCGGCCTCCGCCATCGCAGACGCGGCCTCGGCCCGGGTGGCCAGAGTCTGGAGGCGGGCCATGGATCGGACCACCTCCCGAATCGCCGCGTCGAGCTGCACCCGCAGGTCGGCCAGCTCGGCGTCCCGTTCAAGGAGCTGGAACTGGAGTGCCGCCGCGCGCTGGGCCGCGCCCCGGTCGGCCTCGGATTCCACCCGCACGGTGTCCACCATCCGGACGGTATCCGGGCGCAGAGGGGCGGGGCCCGGAGCGGCCGCGGGGGCCGCGCACCCACCCAGGGTCAGGGTGGCGAGGAGCGGCATGAGTTGGCGTACGTTTCGCGTCATGGTTCGAATGGTCTGGGGATGGACAGGGCCGCGCTCAAGGTACTTCGCACCGGCCGGGGTGCGCAAAGAACGGTCTCTGCCTCAGTTCCAGACCAGCCCCCGCAGTTGATCCAGATTCACGTTCCCGCCGGAGAGCACGGCTACCACCCGCGACCCTGCGGGCG
>DASWGV010000161.1:0-4997 GCA_036393515.1 Gemmatimonadales bacterium
ACCATCATGGGATCCAGCGCGGCCGCCCGCCGGGCGGGAATGGCACTCGCGGCGACCGCCGTGGCCATCAGTACCAGGGTCACGCCGCCGAACGTCGCCGGATCGGCGGGGCGCACATCGTACAGCAAGGTGGCCAGGGACTGGGAGAACACCAACGCAAACGACAACCCCAACGCCAGGCCGATGGCCGCCAGACCGACACCGTGCCGCAGGACCCGTCGAATCACACTCGAGGGTGTGGCGCCCAACGCCGCCCGAATCCCGATTTCACGGCGCCGCTGCGCCACCCCGTACGCGATCACGGGAAAATGCCGTGCCCCCTTGACCAGGCGCAAGGCGAGCGGGTGAGGGGGTTTGGGACTGGATCCCGGGACGGTCCGGAGCCCCACAGCAACCCTCGGCGTCCGCCGGGCATCTAATCCCCTTAGAATCTTGGGGCATGTTGCGGGGCCCGTCCGGCCATTACATTAGAAACTCAGGTAAAGTTCAGTCGGGTGGGCGGGGTGGGTCGCGTAGACCAGTCGAGGAGAGGGACTCCCCATGGCGGATTCGCTTCAGTTGCTGCGTGGAACGTTGGACGTCCTGATCCTCAAGACCCTGGCCGGCAACCGGCTGCACGGCTACGCCATTGCCTCCCGCATCGTCGACCGGACGCAGGGCGTCCTGGCTGTAGAGGACGGGGCCTTGTATCAGTCGCTCCACCGGATGGAGGAGCGCGGCTGGGTGGCCTCTGACTGGGGCCACGCCGACACCGGCAAACGAGCCCGGTTCTACCGGCTCACGGAGCCGGGACGACGGCAGCTCCGGGTCGAAACCGCCAACTGGCTGCGGTACGCCGAGGCGGTGTTCCGCGTGCTCCAGCCCACCACCTCATGAGCGCGGGCTCCCCGGACGGTTCCGAGCCCCGCCGCCGGTTTCAGCCCCCCCGCGCCGCCGGGCAGATCAGCGCGGAGGTCGAGGAAGAGATCCGCTTTCACCTGGAAATGCGCGTGGCCGAGCTGGTGCGGCAGGGACTCAGTCCCGCCTGGGCGCGCGAGGAGGCCCATCGGATGTTCGGAGACATGGAACGGACCCGCGCCGAGATGAACGCGGCGGATCAGCGCCGGGAGCAACGGGTGCGCCGCCGAGAGTACCTGGCAGAGCTGCAGCAAGACGTTTCCCATTCCTCTCGCCAACTGCGCCGGCGCCCCGTATTCGCGATCGTCACCGTGCTCACCCTGGCCGTAGGCATCGGCGCCAACACCGCGGTGTTCTCGGTAGCGGACCACGTGGTGCTGCGCCCCCTGCCCAACACCGGCGCGGACCGGATCGTGGCGCTGTGGGAATCGGATACACGCTTGGGTCAGGATCGGAAGGAGGTCTCTCCGGGGAACTTCGTGGACTGGCGGGACCGAGCGCAGAGCTTCGAGTCCATGGCGCTCATTGAGCCCTACTCATTCGATCTGGCGGCCCGCGACGGTCCCCCGCAGGCCCTCCGGTCCTGGGGGGTCACCGAGGGTTTCTTCGAAGCCATCGGCGCGCGGCCCATCCTCGGCCGGACCTTTACGCTGGAAGAGCACGCCCCCAACGCCCCGCTTGCCGTCGTGATCTCCTACAGCCTGTGGCAGCAACGATTCGGGGCCGACCCTGGCCTGGCCGGCCGGGCCATTCAGCTCGATGGTCAACCGGCCACCGTGGTCGGCGTAGCGCCGCCGTGGCTCAGGTACCCGGACGCCCGCGACATGTGGAGTCCCAAGCGCTGGCACTACGATGGCGAGCGGACCGATCGCCGGTCCAGCTACATGTACGCGGTCGGCCGGCTGCGACCGGGCGTCACCGTGGCCCAGGGGCAGGCGGAACTCGACGCCATCGGCGCGCAAATGGCCGCTGAGTATCCGGCCACCAACACCAGCATCCGCATCCATGCCGTCCCGTTCGATGAGCAGCTGCTGGGTGACGTTCGTCCCGCGTTATTCGTGCTCCTGGTCGCCGTGGGTTTCGTCCTGCTGATCGCCTGCTCCAACGTGGCGAGCCTGCTCCTGGCCCGGGCCGCGGAGCGAGAGCGCGAGCTGTCCGTGCGCGCCGCACTCGGCGCCGGCCGCGCACGCCTCACCCGCCAGCTTGCCACGGAAAGCCTGCTGCTGGCTTCTATCGGAGGGGCGATGGGGATCGGACTGGCCTCCCTGGGCGTCAAGGCTCTGGTGGCCCTGTCCCCACCGGACCTGCCGCGCGCGGACACCATCTCCGTGGACGGGCCGGTGCTCGCGTTCGCGCTGGTTGTCACGGTTTTGACCGCCGTCCTGTTCGGGTTGGCCCCGGCGCTCCGCGCGTCACGTCCCGATCTGCTCACACCGCTCCGCGCGGCCGGCCGCTCCATTTTTGGCGGCGTCGAGCGAAACGCCCTCCGCCGCGCGCTGGTGATCTCCGAGGTAGCCCTGGCGCTGGTGCTGTTGATCGGGGCCGGGCTGCTGGTGCGGAGCTTCGTAACCCTGCTGGACAACGACCTGGGATTCGACTCGGGAAACCGCGCCACGTTCCAGGCGTTCCTCTGGGACTTGAACCCGACCGCCGAGCAACGGCTGCAACGTATTCAGGCCATCACGGACGGATTCAACGCCACGCCGGGTGTCGAGGGCGTCGGGATCACCACGGCCGTCCCCTTCCATCCCAGCGCCGTGGACCCCTTGAGCAACTTCGTGGTGGAGGGTCGGCCTCCTCTGACTACGGGGGAGGAACACCGCATCTACACGCTCATCGCGTCAACGAACTACTTCCCGATCATGGGTATCCCCCTCGTGCGTGGGCGCGGATTCCTGCCGTCAGACCGGGCAGACGCCCCCGGCGTCGCCCTGGTGAGCGAGACCCTCGCGCGGCGCCACTTCCCCGACGAGGACCCGGTGGGCAAGAAGGTCCGGTTCGGGGTCATGGGCGCGCCGCGGCTGTGGGAGATCGTGGGCGTTGTGGGCGACGTGCGTCCCCGAACCCTGGACAGCGACCCCCGAGCCGAGGTGTTTGTGCCGCTAGACCAGACGGCGAATGGGGGCATCACGTTCGTGGTCAAGACGCGCGGCAACGCAGCCGACCTCATGCCATCCCTCCGGGCGGCCCTGTGGGCGGCGGCGCCCGGCCAGTCCATCTACTACGAAGCCACCGTGGAGGACCTCGTCGCGAGCACTCTGGTCGAGCGGCGGTTCAACCTCGTGGTGCTCGGCGCGTTCTCGGTGGTGGCACTGGCCCTGGCGATGATCGGCGTGTACGGGCTGATCTCCTACTCCATGAGCCAGCGCACCGGCGAGATCAGCGTCCGGATAGCGCTGGGCGCCCGGGCCGGCGAGATCATCCTCATGGTCGTGCGGGACGGGTTGCGGCTGGCGGTTCCCGGACTGGTAATCGGCGCCGCAGCGGCCTTTGTGCTCACCCGCTTCATGCGGACCATGCTCTACCAGGTCACGCCGACGGACCCGGTGCTCTACGGCCAGCTGGTGCTCCTGGTGCTGGCAGTGTCCGCGGCGGCGGCCTATGCCCCGGCGCGCAGGGCCGCTTCCATAGATCCGGCGAGGGCGTTGAGGGAGGAGTAGGGCGTTCGCGGTTGTCAGCGGTGAGTCAGACTGATAACTGATACCTGACGACGGACCCTGATACCGCTATCACCCACCCGCCCACGCTTCAGTTTCTCGGTGCCGCCGGCACGGTCACCGGTTCCCGGCACCTGGTCCGCGCCAACGGCCGGGCGGTCCTGCTCGACTGCGGGATGTTTCAGGGACTGAAATCGCAGCGGGAGCGGAACTGGGCGACGCCACCCTTTGACCCGCGCACCCTGGACGCCGTGGTGCTGAGCCACGCCCACCTGGACCATTCCGGTCTCTTGCCCCGGATCGTGCGGCAGGGGTATGGGCGCCCCATCCATTGCACGGCGGCGACGGCTGACCTGCTCGGCGTCATGCTGCTCGATTCGGCGGAACTGATGGAGGAAGAGACCGAGCGGGCCAATCGCTACGGCTACTCCAGACACAAGCCCGCGCTGCCCCTGTTCGACCGCACGGACGTGGAGGCGACCCTCAAGCTGCTGCGCCCCCATCGCTATGGAGTGGCTTTCCCCGTCGCCGAAGGCGCCCGCGCCCTGTTCCGGCCCGCGGGGCACATCTTGGGCTCCGCCACCGTGGAGCTCAGGCTCGGCGGGCGCCGCCCCAAGCGCGTGGTATTCTCGGGCGATCTGGGACGCTGGAACCGCCCCATCCTGCATGACCCCGCGCCCGTGACCAAGGCGGACGTGCTATTGCTCGAGTCCACCTACGGGGATCGCGCGCACGAGCCGGACGTTGCCAGCGCCCTGGCCGAGGCGCTCACCGACGCCGCCCGTCGGGGCCGGGCCATCTTAATCCCGGCGTTCGCCCTCGGCCGGACCCAGGAGATCCTCTGGTGGATCCGGCAGCTCGAGGAGGAGAACCGTATCCCCGCCTTGCCGGTGTATCTCGACAGTCCTCTGGCCCTGGATGTGACCGGGATCTACGCCAAACATCCGGAGGAGCACGATCTGGACACCCGGGAGATGATGGAGGAGGGGCGGAGCCCCTTTCGTCCCAAGCGGCTGCACCTGGCGCGCAGCTCCGCGGACTCGCGCGCCCTGAACAATATCGAGGGCCCGGTCATCATCATCGCCGGCAGCGGTATGGCGACGGGGGGCCGGATTCTCCACCATCTGAAGCTGCGGCTACCGGAGCCGCGCACCATGGTCCTTCTCCCCGGGTACCAGGCCGAGGGCACGCGGGGCCAGCAGCTCCAGGAGGGCACCCGGCAGACCAAGATCCACGGCACCACCGTCACGGTGCGGGCGCATATCCGGACGGTGCACGGTCTCTCCGCGCACGCCGATCGCGAAGACCTGCTGCGGTGGCTCGCCGATTTTCAAGCCCATCCCGCGCCCCATCTACCTAGGCACGGCGAGCCAGGACCCGCCCGGGCCCTGGCGAAGACGATTCGCAAACGGTTCGGAGTGGAAGCGAAGGCGGCGGGGGATG
>DASWGV010000162.1:0-1510 GCA_036393515.1 Gemmatimonadales bacterium
ATGCCGCAGGTCGGATACATCGTCCGTACGCCGGCGATGTCACCTGCCGAGAGACCGTTGCGCTGACCGATTAGGAGTCGTAACGAAATAAGTGATTAAGTTAGCGCCGGCGGTGCGGGCGAATCGTGTAGTTCCAGTCGCCGTGAAACGCGTGGGGGCGCAGCATGAGGCGCGCCATTTGGTCCTCGGTGGGGGCCACGCCCATCGGGTAGCGGCTGCGATCAAGTTCCGAGCGGACGCGGAGCCCCGCCGTGGTGGTGGTGGCGCCAATCAGGCTGACGATCACCGCCAGGCTCACCAGCGGCTTGCCCCGCCAGTTCATGGCGATGTGCGAGAACAGCCGGTGCTCGATCTGGTTCCACTTGCTGGTGCCGGGCGGAAAGTGACCCACGGTGATGCTGAGCCCGGTTCGGTTGGCGAATTGCTGTAGCTCCCATTTCCACAAGCGCACCCGGGGGCCGTTGCTGCCGCCCGCGTCGGCCGTGATCAAGAGCCGGGTCGCCCGTGGGTACGCCGTCCGGCCCATCACCCGCCACCAGCGGCGGATCGCCCGCACTGCGAAGCTGGCCGTATCGTGATCGATCCCGACACTCACCCATCCCTCGTCGCGGCTCAGGTCGTAGACCCCGTAGGGAATCGCCTTCCCCTGGGCGGGGATCAGGAAGTCGTGCACCCGCACCGGCTCCGCCTGCCCCTTCGGCTGCCACTCCCGCCCCGCGTTCTTGAAGTCCCCGACCAGCTCCTTCTTCTTCGTGTCCACGGAGATGGCCGGTTGGTGCTGCCGCTGGCAGCGCCGCACCTGCTCGTTCAGGTAGTGGAACTGCGCATCCCGATCGCGGTGCTGGGGCCCCTCGCGCGTCTTGCGGTTGCCCTGCAGGCTGTAACCGGCCGTGCGCAGCAGCTTCGCCACCAGTTGGTGGCTCACGGCGTGCCCCAGGGCGTGCAGCTCGTCCGCCACATGCCGCACGCTCTTCGAGGTCCAGCGCAGCGGCGAGTCCGGATCCCCCGAGGTCGTCGGCTCGACCAACGCCTCCAGATCCCCCACCAGCGTCGCGTCCTTCTCCGCCGCGCGTTTCCGCCCACCGCCCGCGCGCCGCGTCCGCTCCGGCGGCAGCGTCTCGTGCGCGCCCACCGCCACCTCGCGCATCCCGCGGCTGATCGTGGGACGCGAGATCCCCGTCGCGCGCTCCACCACCGCGATGCCCCCGTGGCCCAGCGCCGCCGCCTCCGACGCGGCCCACAGCCGCCTCGAGCGCTCCGTCAACCCCGGCGCTACCGCGCGGTACTTCCGGCGCAGTGTCGTGATGTCCACCGGTCACGAAGATACAGCCGCCGGTCCTCTATATCAACCAGTTATTTCGTTACGACCCCTTACCGTCGCCGTGGACGGGCACCGTTGGGTGCGGGTAGGGCCATGGCCCGGCGGCGGAACCCGCTACGACGTTTTCGATCCATCGGGTGCCTGGCTCGGCGCCGTGCAGGTACCAGTCGTGTTTTCGCCCTGGCGCGG
>DASWGV010000163.1:0-115034 GCA_036393515.1 Gemmatimonadales bacterium
GGACAAGACGGACCGGAGGACGGACATGGAAGCCCGGCGTGGTGCCTCCAACTCCCCCTTCCGTCCCCCGGTCCGTCTTGTCCGCCTCCGTCCGCCCCGGTTTACGGCCTGAACTCCACCAACGTCATCTGATACGCCTCGCCGTCCTCCCCCATCATGTTGACGGCGAGGGGCAGGGCCACGCTCGGCGACACGCACATGTCGAGCCGGGTCTCGTTGTTCTGTTTCCAAACGCCTCGCAGGCCGCTCACACCCGAATGGGAGCAAGCGGATTCCACCTTGAACGAAGCGCTCTCGCCATCCTGCGTGAACGACCATTCGCTACCGATCTGCCACTGCTGTCCGCCAAAGAACATGTACATCGGACTGAACAGCACCAACGCCCCCGGCCCCATGGCGGCGAGCTGCATGAACGGGATGCCCTGCCCCGGGGCCGCGGTGGACGAGGAGCGGAACGAGTCCGTGCCCATCTGACCAGCCACGGTCAACTGGAACATCCCGTTGGCGGCGGGCTGGGCATCGAGCGTGTACCAGCCGTCCTTCCTTCCATCGCTGTCGTTCTGGACAGCGTCGTACTTGAAGTGCTCGGTGCCCTTGAATTGATACATGCCCCACACAAAGGGACCCGTGATCGGTGCGCCGTACGTGGCCGGAAGGGGCACGACCGGCCCCGCCGGCACCGGGGGTGCCATGGGTGCGGCCGCCACCGGTGCGACTGGAGCGACCGGGACCAGGCCGCGACGCACGGTCTCGTAGTTGGCGTTGATTTCCTTGGACAGGGCGGCAACGGCCGACATCGTGGCCTGGCCGATGGTGCTCTTCCGGTAGTCATCCCCCGACAAGTTCACGCGGCCACCCACGTTGATCCCAACGACCTGCACGTCGCCCAGCAGCGACGTGCCGGAACCGGAGGCCTGTCCGTGTCCCGTCCCGATCGCAATGGGCGTCCCACCTGGGCCCACGAACTGTATGCTCAGGGCAACGCCCGCCACGCTCACCGTGCGGCCCACACGCCCCAGCCCAATCCGCCCCACCCGCACGTTCACACCCGCCCCCTCTCCCTCCTGTTTCCCATACCCCATGACGCTGCCCATGACCACCACGTCCGCGCCAAGCCGGGTCACTGCCTGGCCGCCCGCGGTGGGATCCGATCGCTCGGCCTCGGCGCTGCCCTGCCGCGGCACAACCTCAAATCGTCCACCCTTACCCACCTCCACCGCCACCAGGTCCGCAATGCCTTGGCCGATGTCCACGTCGGACCCGAACATCTCCTCCACGGCGGGGCGCACCGCCTGATACTCGAAGTCCAGGATTGCGACCCGCAGTTTCTTCTCGCCTTGCGCCGCGAGGATCGCCGGCGTCGCCCAGGCGATCACCGCTACCCCAATGGTCCGCGCCACATGCACCTCTCGATGAAAACTCGCCACGGCCTGGCCCGCCGTGTGGGAAGCCATCACACCGGTAAAGTTACCGCGGCGCCCGGTTCCCGACCATGCGGCGGGAACACCCTCGCGGCACCGGGAACCGCCGGTGCATTATTGCGCCGTGCCGTTCCCCTGGAGCCGGCCAGCCGCCCCGCGATCCCGCCGACGCGGCCTCACCCGGGCCGCGCTGCTCCTCGCCATGACGCCCACCCAGGCCTTGGCACAAAGCGTCGGCGCCATCCGCGGCAGCGTGAGCCGTTATGACGACGGCCGTCCGCTGGGCGGTGTCGCGGTCGCGCTCCAGGACACTCCCATCGCGACCGTGACCCACGCCAATGGATCCTATGTCCTCCATCGCGTCCCGGCGGGCCGTCACACTGTGGTCCTGCATTGGCCAGGCTACCGGGCACATCGCGCCACCGTCATCGTTACGGAGGGGCGCATCGCGATCCTCGACGCGGCCCTCATCGCCGATCCCGTCCCGCTGGGCGAAGTGGTCGTGACCGCGTCCCGCAACGCCGAGCCCCTGATGGCGGCGCCCGCCGCGGTATCGGTCGCGAGGGCCCAGCAAGTGCGGGCGGCATACCTGGCGGGCCAACTCCCCAACGCGGTGGCGGACCTCCCCGGCGTCGATCTGGCTCGAAACGGTATCAACGACTTCAACCTCAACACCCGCGGCTTCAACTCGTCGCTCAGCCGCCGTGTGCTGGTGCTCCAGGACGGCCGCGACCTGTCTGCGACGTTTCTGGGCGCCCAGGAGTGGAGCGCCAACCAGGCGTTCGACGACGCGGGCCGGATCGAGCTGGTCCGCGGACCGGGGTCGGCACTCTACGGGGCCAATGCCTTCTCGGGCGTGCTCGCCATTACCACACCCTCGGCACGGGAAGCCGTGGGAACCAAGATGTCGCTGGCCGGAGGCGGGTTGAGCACGCTGCGCGGAAGCGTGCGACGCGCCGGCCTGGTCTCGGCGGGCCGGCTGGGATACAAGCTGACGGCAGGCTACAGTCGGAGCGACACCTGGTCGCTCTCGCGCACCTCCCTCGACGGTCTGGACCTCCGCCGGGAGTACGAATCGGCCACCGCGGCGCGCATCCCCGCGAACGGAGTGGAGCGGCGAGTGCTGGCGGGGCAAACGATCAACCCGGCAAGCGGTGCGGCCGAAGGCGGCAGGGATCCACTGGTCGCTCTGCAAGGCGCGGGACGGCTGGACTATTACGCGGACAACGGAGCGGTCGGGACCGTGGAGGGCGGTGCTACGCAGGTCGAAAACGAGGTGTTTATCACCGGGATCGGGCGCGTGCAGGTGGAAAAGGCCCTGCGTCCCTGGGCTCGAGTCTCGTGGGACCACGCCGGGCTGAGTCTCGCAGCGTGGTATGCCGGCCGGAGCACAGTCCACCCGCAGTACTCCCTGGTCTCCGGTGAGCCGTCAGAGGATCACTCCCGGACCGTGCACGCCGAGGCGCGGTACGGCTACCGCATCGCCGATCGGGCGCGGCTGGCGCTGGGCGGGTCCGTGCGGCAGAGCCACGTGGATACCCGGGGCACCCTGATGACGGCGGCGGAGGACGGCCGGAGCGACGTGTTCCTCGCCGGATTTGGCCAGCTGGAGTACCTGGTCTCCCGCCGCGTGCGCCTGATCGCCGCGGCCCGGCTGGATGACGGGAGCCTGTTCGCCGCCCAGGTATCGCCCAAGGCCGCCGTGGTGGTCCAGCCCTCCGACGGCCACGCTTTGCGCGCCACCGTCAATCGGGCGTTTCAGACGCCCAACTACGCCGAATTCTTTCTCCACGTGCCGGCCGCGGCACCCAGTGCCGCGCCGTGGACCCTGGAGCGAACCCTGGAGCAGTTTTTCGCTGACGTGAACGCGGTCTACGGAGGGGTGCCGGCGGTCGCGGCCCTTGGTCTGCCCGACAATCTGCCTTGGACCTTCGATTCGTTGACGCCGTCGCTGGCGCTGGGCAACGCCGGCCTGGCGGTGGAGAGGGTGACCGAGTGGGGAGTCGGCTACCGGGGCACGTTGGGCCGGGCGGCCTTCATCACGGTGGACGCCTATGTCAACCACATGGCTAACTTTGTCACTGACTTGCTACCCGCCGTGAACCCCGCCTACCCCAGGTACCTGCTCACCGATGGTGGAACTACAGTCCCGGGTTGGCTCGGCGCGCTGGACAGTGTGGTCGCGACGCTCGGCGCCACCAACCAGATCACCTCCGCTCAGGAAGCCACCCTGCGCGGGACCATCGCGGCCCTCTTGGGAGGTTATGGCACCCTCGCGACGGGGACGGGAGCCGCGTTGGCGACGTTGCCGGACGGCCGGCGCGCTCTGGTCGTCTCGTACACCAACGCCGGCAATGTGACCGAGCGCGGGGTGGAAGTCGGCGCCGGAAGGTACCTGACCGACGAACTCCGTCTCGAGGGATCCTATTCGTTGTTCGATTTCGACGTCCAGCAGTTGCAAAGCGGCGACAGCCTCTCGCCCAATACGCCCCGGCACAAGGGGAACCTGTCGCTGTACTACCAGGGCCGTCAGGGAGTCGATGTCGCCCTGTCGGCTCGCCTGGTAGGCGGCTACGATTGGGCCGCCGGCGCCTACGCCGGTGCCATTCCGGCTTCCCAGACCGTGGACGCGAGCGCCGGCGCCCGCCTCAGCCACAGCCTCCGCCTCCATCTGGTGGCCACCAATGTCCTCGATCAGCGTCGCTACCACATTTATGGCGGGTCGGTGATCGGGAGGAGAATCCTGGCGGGCGTGACAGGGACCTTCTGATAACCGCGGCGAAGGCACGGCGCCCAGCATGAAAGCGATCCGGATTCACGCCACCGGCGGCCCCGAGGTGCTCCGGCTCCAGGACATTCCGGCGCCCCAACCCAAGTCCGGCGAAGCCCTCGTCCAGGTCGAGGCCGCCGGCGTGAACTACATCGATACCTATCAGCGTTCCGGTCAGTACCGGGTCTCCCTGCCAACGACACTCGGGCAGGAGGGTGCCGGAGTCGTCTTGCGCCTCGGCGCAGGTGTACAGGAGCTGCGCGTCGGAGACCGCGTGGCCTGGACGGGCGTCCTCGGGGCGTATGCGGAAGCCGCCGCGGTCCCGGCCGATCGGCTGGTGCCCCTACCAGAGGAGCTGTCTGGAAAGCAGGCGGCGGCGATGATGCTCCAGGGCATGACAGCCCACTACCTAGCCTGCTCCACCTATCCGCTGTCTGCCGGGGACACGTGCCTCATCCATGCCGCCGCCGGGGGCGTGGGACTCCTCCTGGTCCAGATAGCCCGACGCCGAGGCGCCCGAGTGCTCGGAACCGTTTCAACCGACCTCAAGGCGGAGCGGGCCCGTGCGGCCGGCGCCGACGAAGTCATTCGGTATGATCGGGAGGACTTCGAGGACGCGGTCCACCGGATCACCGCGGGGAGGGGGGTCCAGGTGGTGTACGATTCCGTTGGGCGGGATACCTTCGCCAAGAGCCTGAACTGCCTGGCTCCGCTCGGGATGCTGGTCCTGTTCGGCCAATCCAGCGGCCCGGTGCCGGTCTTCGACCCTCAACTCCTGAACCAGAAGGGCTCGCTGTTCCTGACTCGGCCGTCGCTCGGTCACTACGTCGCGACGCGGCAAGATCTGGTCGCGCGCGCCCGCGACGTGATGAGCTGGGTCGTGGAAGGCTCCCTGACCCTGCGCATTCACGCCGAGTACCCGCTGGACCGCGCCGCGGAGGCGCATAGGGACTTGGAGAGTCGCGGAACCACCGGCAAGCTCCTGCTGGTGCCAACGAAGGACAGCTAATGACGGGCGATCGCAGGCAACGCCGACCGCCCCGAAGCCGCGATACCAAGTTCGCCGACGACCGCCAGACTGTCGCCCGGTCAGGCGTCCGTCACGGGGCCACGTTCCACCGCGTCGGGGTACCGGCTGCGAACCAGCGCGCGCACCCGCGCGGCGTTTGCGGGGTCCTTGCGCACCGTCCGATACAGTTCCTCCAACACGCGCGCGGTGCGGATATCCGACTCCCGGGATGATCCCACTTCGAGTCGCTGCTCCAGCGTGTTGATCGCATCCTCCAGCGTGGGGCGCAGGCGCACCGCGGGGTCCCCACCGCTCACCCGCAGGAAGAACTGGCTGGACCATTCCCCCAGGGGATTCAACACGTGATCGGTGAGAAGTCCCCAGCCACCCCACAGCAGGCCACAAAGGCCGGAGGCCGCGAACCATCGCGGGTCGTCCCGGAGGAGGAGACCCACCCCGGCGAACAAGACGGTACCGGCCGCGAGCGACGTTCGGACAATCGCCGTCGGGGATAGCATGACCTACGATTCTCTCGCCGCCTCGTGGGACCCGCCAGGGGGGTACAGGGACTTGGGTTCGGAGGCGTCCGTGGGAACCACAGAATGAGAGCGGATTGTATTGACCGGCTGGCCAGTCAGAGCGTTCTTCTTCGGTTCACCTTTCGACGTGGTCCCCGGTCGCCGTACAATTAGACGTGTTCGCCAACCTGATCGTCGTCGCTCACCCGCTGATCCAGCACAAGGTCACCAAGTTGCGTGACCGGAATACGGCAACGCGCGATTTCAAGGCACTGGTCAACGAGATCGCGATGCTCATGGCCTACGAGGCCACCAAGGATCTTTCATTGGAGCCCACCAAAGTCGAGACGCCGCTCGAACCAACTACTGGCCACCAGGTGGCAGGCAAGAAGCTTGCCCTGGTACCGATTCTCCGCGCCGGCCTGGGGATGGTGGATGGCATCATGCAACTCATCCCGTCCGCGCGCGTGGGGCACATCGGCCTCTATAGGGATCATGACACGCTGGAACCAGTCCACTATTACTTCAAGATTCCCGGTGATGAAGAGGACCGCCTGTTTTTCGTTCTGGACCCGATGCTCGCCACGGGCGGCTCGGCGGTTCAGGCCGTGGCCGCGCTGAAGCAGGTTGGCGCCCGTCGCATCCGTTTCCTGTGCATCGTAGCTGCCCCCGAAGGCGTCCAACGCATGCTGGAGCAGCACCCGGACGTTCCCGTATACGCCGCCGCGCTCGACCGCCAGTTGAATGCGTCCGGATACATCTTGCCCGGACTGGGGGACGCCGGCGATCGGCTGTTCGGCACCCGGTGACGCATGGCCCGCCACGGTCCGATCGATTCCGGGTGACGCAGCTGGCAACCCGTCGGGTCTATGATGGCCGCGTGGTGCGCGTAGATCTGGAGACCCTTCGGGCTCCAGACGGCACGACGCTGGAGCTCGAGATCATCCACCACGCTGGGGCCGCGGCGGTGGTGCCGCTCCTCTCAGAACAGAATGCCGACGACCCCGTCGTCCTCCTCCTGCGTCAGTATCGGTACGCCGCCGGCGGGGAACTGTGGGAGATTCCGGCGGGGGTCTTGGAACCGGGTGAGTCGCCGCTCGACTGTGCGCGCCGGGAGCTGCAGGAGGAAACCGGCGCCGGTGCCGAGTCCTTGGAGTACCTGACGACGATCTTCACCACGCCAGGCTTCACCGATGAGCAGATCCACCTGTTCCTGGCGACGGGCATCACCGTCGGTGAACCAGGACGCGGGGCTGACGAATTCATGGAGGTCGAGGCGCGACCGATGTCGAAAGTCCTGGAAATGATTAGAGACGGCGAAATCCGTGACGGTAAGTCCATCGCCGCTATCCTTTACGTGGCCGGGTTTCGCCTCCAAATGTGACTCGGTATGTCCTAACCTGGGGACGTTAGCGAGGGTGGCCGGGACCTGATCTGCACGGAACATGTTGAGTCACAGCAACTTACACATTGCAGGCTTGCCGGCGGACCGGGTACGGAAAATGCCGCTGGTTTCAAGTGACAGACGGAGGACTGTAATCCACGACCCACACATGGTCAGGCGAGAGGGCCACCGGGTCACCCGCTAGTTGACCCCGCCGGCCCGGGGAGCGCGACAACATGGTGATCGAAACCAAGCGTGGAGGCCGGGCGCAACTGGCCGCCGTACCGTCCCCGTTGCGCCCACTGGATGACTCGAGTCTGGTGGCGACGTACCTGTCGGGCCAGGACGCGGCGTTCGACGAACTGGTCGAGCGCTATCAGAAGCGCCTGCTCAATTTCGTCTACCGGACCATCGGCGACCGGGAGCGAGCCGAGGACCTGGTGCAGGAAGTGTTCATCCGGGTCCATCGCCACCTTCACCGGTTCGACCAGTCAAAGAAGTTTTCCACCTGGATCTACACCATCGCCTCCAACTTGGCGAAGAACGAGCTGCGCAACCGCAGCCGGAACCCCTTGGTGTTCTTCCAGGCAATCAAGAAGAGTTGGGAGCCCGACCATCGCCCGGTGCAGTTCGAGGATCCGCACCAGCGGCCGGACGACCTTTTCCGGCGCCGCCATCTGCGCGAGTTGGTGGATTGGACGGTGGCGCAGCTCCCTGGCCATCACCGGGAGGTGTTCGTCCTGCGGGAGCTTGAGGGTAAATCGTACGAGGAGATCGCCGAAATCACCGAGTGCAACCTGGGCACCGTGAAGAGCCGCTTGAACCGTGCCAGAAACCGGTTCGCCCAAATCATCGGCCCGCACCTGGATTAGCGCCGGAACGGGCGACCTCCCGCCAGGGGGCCGTGGTGGAACCTCCTGCGGGTGGCGATGTATTATTGCGCGACCCTACCAGCATCGTGATGCGCTGTACTGAGTTCCTGCAGATCTATTCCGATTACCGAGATGGCCGGCTGTCTGCCGACGGGGTCGCGTTCGCCGCCGAGCGTCACCTTGTGGAATGTGCGCGGTGCGCCCGATACGACCAGGCCGTCCGCCGCGGTGTCAACGTACTCCGCACCGCCCCCGAGATCGAGCCCTCGCCCGCCTTTCGTCAGACCCTTCGACGCCGCCTCCTTGGTGTCACGCCGCCGGATCCGTTTCCGGCGACCGGGCGGGTGGCCGCTTCGGTCCTGGTCGCAGCCGCCGTAGCGCTCCTGGTGCTGGAGGGTGTGAGCCTGATGCCCGACCCAGAGGCCCCGGCCGAGTCGCAGGCGCAGGTGGTGGTCAATCCCGGGCCGCCATTCGTCGGATTCGCCGATCCGGGCGCCGTGAGGGTGATTGCGGTCACCGTCACTGACGAGACCGACGCCGATTCGGCGGCGCGGACGGCGGCTGTCGCCCCGTAGGTTCCCACCGCGGTCTTTCACCGATTTTCCTGAGCGGGTAACTTCCGCTCCGATATGGCCGGCCTGTCCTTCGACGCCGCCCGGCGCGAGGTACGCCGGGGCAAGCTCGCCGCGGTCTATTACCTCACGGGTCCAGAAGACATCCTCAAGGACGAGATGGTCAGCGCCATTGTGGACGCGGCCGTCGACCCCTCGAGCAGAGACTTCAACCTGGACCTCAGGAGCGCCGGCGATCTCGACGGCGAGACGCTGCACGCGCTGATCGAGACGCCGCCGCTGCTCGCCACGAGGCGTGTCGTGGTGGTTCGCGGTCTCGAGCAGTGGCGACGGAATGCCAAGGTGTGGGACGTCCTGCGACGGTATCTCATGGCTCCCTCCCCCACCACCGTGCTGGTGCTGCTGCACGCGGCGCCCGACGGGGCCGATCCCGCGATCGCCGCCCAGGCCACGCACGTGGTGCTTGAGCGGTTAACGCCCGACGAGCTCACCGCCTGGGCCGCCACCACGGCCCAGGCGGCGGGGCTCCTGCTGGACCCGGCCGCCCTGGCGCACTTGCTGCACGCGGTGGGTCAGGATCTCGCGCAGGCCGCCTCGGAGATCGCCAAGTTGGCGGCGGCCATTGGCGGAGATCGAGCGGTGACGGTCGAGGAGGTCGCTGCCTTCGTGGGCATCCGGCACGGAGAGACCCAGCGGGACTGGGTGGAGGCGGTCGCCGCCCGCGATGCGGTTCGGGCCGCCCAACTGGTGGATATCGTCCTACCCCAGGCGGGGGTGACCGCGGTACGCATGGTCGCGGCGCTCGGAACGGAGTTGGTGGGATTGCGTCTGGCTGTGGCCTTGGCCGAGCAGGGGATGACGGGCCCCCGACTGCGCCAGGCCCTGTTTCAGGAGCTGCGAACCACACGGCCACCGGGCATGGGTGACTGGGGAGAGCGAGCCTCACAGTGGGCCGCGACGGCGGCGCGCTGGACCGGGCCCGACCTCGATCGCGCCATCGAGGCGGCGTACGCCGCCGATGTGGCCCTGAAATCCACCACCGTGTCGGACGAGCGCGGTATTCTGCGCGGGCTCGTACTTTCGCTCCACGCCAGGGAAGTCGCCGCATGAGGCCCATCCCTCTCGCTCTCTTCGCGTCGGTCGCGCTCACCGCGCTCGCGCCCCGGGCTTGGACCCAGCAGGATCCGGTCCTCCCGGACTCAATGCTCCGGGAGGCTGTTCGGTTGGTGACCGAGGGGCAGGGAGACGCGGCGCGTTCCCTCGTGCGCGATCGGCTCGCGTCCCTTGGGGTGAACGACTCCCTGCTACCCGCTACGCTTTACGCGGCCGGCGTCGTGGCCGCCCATGCCGACACGGCCACGGCGTACTTTCGCCGCCTGAGCGTCGAGTTCGCCAACAGCGCGTGGGCCCCCGCGGCGCTGGTGCGACTGGCGCAGTTCGCGTTCGCCGCGGCCGACTACGGCGCCGTCCTCCGCACCACGGACCGTCTCCGGCTCGATTACCCCGCCAGCGCCTATCGCGCGGCGGCCGCCTTTTTGGGCGGCCGCGCTCATCTCGAGCTCGGCGACCAGGAAGCCGGTTGTGCGCTGCTGCGGGACGTGGAGCCACAAGCCGGAGGGGAGGTAGAGCTGGTCAACCGGGCACGTTTCTACCTGCAGCGGTGCCCGACGGTGGCGGCTGCCGGTGTGGATTCCGCGGCCCGGGATACCACAGCATCCGCGACGCCCGCCATCTACGCCGTGCAGCTGGCGGCCGTACAGAGCGTGCTGGCCGCCGATGAGCTGATGCGGCGCCTGCGGGCCAGCGGACATGACCCCCGTGTCGTGCGGGAGGCCGACGGATTCCTCAAGATCAGAGTGGGACGCTTTCGGACCCGACCGGAGGCGCAGCGGCTCCTGGAGCAGTTGCGATCGCTGTTCGGTGGAAGCCCGTTCGTGGTGGAGGAACGACCGTGACCGGCCGCGCCGGGCCGCCAGCCGATACGCCCCTGATGCAGCAGTACCGGGACATCAAGACCCGCCACCGCGACGCCATCCTGTTTTTCCGCATGGGCGATTTTTACGAAATGTTCTTTGAAGACGCCCAGCTGGCCGCTCGCGAGTTGGGTCTCACGCTCACCAGCCGCAACAACGGGGGAGCGGGCGACGTCCCGCTGGCCGGTGTGCCGGTGAAAGCCGCCGGTACGTACCTCCGGCGCTTGGTGGAGCGCGGGTTCCGCGTGGCGATTTGCGAACAGGTGGAGGACCCGCGGCTGGCCAAAGGCATCGTGCGCCGGGAGGTCATCGAGACGGTCACCCCCGGGGCGGCCCTGGAAGAAGACCTCCTCGACGCGTCGCGGAACAACTTCCTGGTGGGACTTCAGCCCGGGAATCCTGTTGGGCTCGCGGCCCTGGATCTCTCCACCGGCGAGTTGGTGCTCCAGGTAGTCCTCCCCCACGAGCTTGCCGCCGCGCTGCGCCGCTTCGACCCGCGGGAAATGGTGGTTCCGACTGGTGCCGCGCCGCTGCTGGAAGTCGAGACACTGCTGAGCACCGAGCGCGAACCCTGGGAGTTCGACGCCGGATGGGCGGAGGAAGAATTGGCGCGGCGCTTTGAGCTGGCGACCCTCGACGGCCTCGGTTTGGGGCCGGGCGACCGGCCGGCGCTGGCGGCGACGGCGGCCCTCCTGCGCTATGCAGCGCAGCTCAAGCCGGGCGGCCTGCCACAACTCGCCCGGCCGCGGGTGGAACGGAGCGGCGATCTCATGCCGCTGGACGACATGACCCGCCGCAACCTGGAGCTGGTTGAGCTGCTGCGCCCCGGCACCACCGGCCTGACCCTGCTCGATGTACTCGACCGCACGGTCACCCCGATGGGTGCGCGGCTCCTCCGACGATGGCTGCTGGCGCCCCTCCGCGTGGCGGACGCCATCCGCGCCCGGCACGACGCGGTCGACGTGCTTCTGGGGGATGCGCGTGGTCGGGGCCGCCTCCGGGAGGCATTGGACGGCGTGCGGGATGTGGAGCGCCTGGTCGGACGCGCCGTCACCGGCCGCGCGACACCCAGGGATCTCGGCGCCCTGCGAGATTCCCTGGGGCGCCTGCCCGACGTCCGCGCTGCGGTGGACGGCCTGGGCCGCCGAGAAGCCAGCGCGGAACTCGAGCGACTCGCCCACGAGCTGGACCTCCTCACCGACCTGGCCGATGAGCTGCGGCGGTGCCTGGTGGAACAACCCCCGGCCACGGCGGGTGAGGGGGATGCCATCCGCCCAGGGGCGGACGCGTTGCTCGATGAGCTGCGTGAGTTGAGGGACGGTGGCAAGCGAATCCTCGCCGGCATTCAGGCCCGGGAACGCGAACGCACCGGCATCGCGTCGCTCAAGGTGGGATACAACAAGGTCTTCGGGTACTACATCGAGGTCACCAAGGCGCACCGGGCCTCCGTTCCCACCGACTACGAGCGGCGCCAGACGCTCACCGGCGCGGAGCGGTTCGCCACCCCGGAGTTGAAGGAGCTCGAAGCCCGCGTCCTCGGGGCGGTGGAGCGGATCGCCGAGCGGGAGCGAGACCTGATGAGCCAGCTCTGCGGCGCGATACGCCAGCGGCTCAGCCGCCTCCAGCAATCCGCCCGCGCCCTGGCCTCATTGGATGTTTTTGTCGCACTCGCGGAGATCGCCGCGCGCGACGGGTACGTGCGGCCCGAGATCACCGAGGACTTTGCGCTGACGCTGATCCAGTCCCGGCACCCGGTGGTGGAGCGCATGCTTCCGCGCGGCAGCTTCATCCCCAACGACATCGTACTCGACGATCGCCAGCGGGTGATGCTGCTGACCGGCCCAAACATGGCCGGGAAATCCACCATCTTACGGCAGGCCGGCTTGCTCGTTGTCATGGCACAGCTGGGCTCCTTCGTGCCGGCCGAGCGGGCCGCGATCGGGGTGATGGACCGAGTGTTCACCCGCGTGGGAGCCAGCGACAACCTGGGACGGGGCCAATCCACGTTCATGGTGGAGATGGCCGAGGCCAGTGCCATCCTGCACGGGGCCACCGCGCGGAGCCTGGTGCTGCTCGACGAAATCGGCCGGGGGACGTCCACCTACGACGGCGTGGCCATCGCCTGGGCCGTCACCGAACACCTGCACGATCGGATCGGCTGCAAGACGGTGTTCGCAACCCACTACCATGAGTTGACGCAGCTCACCGACGAGCTGGCGCACGCCGGGAATTTCAACGTGGTGGTGCGCGAGGCGGGAGAGGGCATTGTCTTTCTCCACCGCCTGGAGGCCGGGGCCTCGGACCGATCCTATGGGATCCATGTCGCCCGCCTGGCCGGACTACCGGTCACCGTGGTGGCCCGGGCGCAGGAGATTCTTCGGTTGCTCGAATCGGGCCATCACGTCGCCGGGGTGGCGCCGCCCGCGGCGCCGGACGCCAGCCAACTCGCTTTGTTCGAGCCACACCACCCCGTACTCGACGACCTTCGTGCCCTGGATCCGGAGACCCTCACGCCTCTGGAAGCGCTCAACCGTCTGGCCGAGCTGCGCCGCCGGGCGCAGGAGAGTGCGTGAAGCGGCTCGCCCCGTTCCTCGCGGCGTTGACGGCCTGCGCTCCGGACGCAGACCGGGGGGGCGCCCCCGGGCAATCGGCTCAGGGGTTCGAAACCCCCGTGATGATCAACCCGGAGTCGCCGGTCAACTACCCCGACGACCTCTTTGCACAACGGGTCGAAGGCACCGTCGTCCTGCGCCTGTATGTGGATGAGCACGGCACCGTCGTTCCGGAGTCCACCCGGCTCGCCGAGGCCAGCGGGTTCGCGGCCCTCGATTCCGCCGCGATGGCCGGCGTTCCCCAGATGCGGTTCGCGCCGGCTCGTCGGGACGGGGCGCCCATCGCGACGGTGTTCTTGCAGCCCGTCCACTTCCGCCATCCCGAACGCACCGGGCCCGGAGGTCCGTGACGCCCCCGTCGAAGAGCCACTCCCAGCCCTACGACAACGTACTCGACACGATCGGCTGGACACCGTTGATCCGGCTCAAGCGCGTCACCGGCGCGACGCGCACTCCCGTGCTCGCCAAAGCCGAGTTCTTCAACCCCGGTGGGTCGGTGAAGGACCGTATCGGCGTCGCAATGATCGAGGCCGCCGAGCGGGAAGGACGCCTCAAACCGGGCGGGTTGATCGTCGAAGCCACGTCAGGAAACACCGGGGTCGGCCTGGCGTTGGCGGCCGCCGTCAAGGGATACCGCTGCATCTTCACCATGCCCGACAAGATGTCCCAGGAAAAAGCGCGCCTCCTCCGGGCACTCGGTGCGGAAGTGGTCATCACCCCGACCGCGGTGCCCCCCGATCATCCCGAGAACTACATCATGAAGGGGAGAGCCATCGCCGCCGCCCATCAGAACGCAATCTTCGCCGACCAGCACTACAACCCCGTCAACCCCGAGGCCCATTACCGAACCACCGGTCCGGAACTCTGGGAGCAGACCGGCGGCCGCATCACGCACTTTGTGTGTGCTCCAGGTACCGGCGGAACCGTCACGGGAGCAGGTCGCTACCTGAAGGAGCGGAACCCTGCCATTCAGGTGATCGCCGGCGACCCGGTCGGGTCCATCTATACCGAGTATGCTCGGACGCACCGCAAGACCGAGGGACAGCCGTACAAGGTCGAAGGCATCGGCGGCGATAAGATCCCCACGTCGCTCGACTTCGATATCGTGGACGAGTGGATGTTCGTGACTGACCGTGATGCCATGATGATGGCGCGACGGCTGGCCCGGGAAGAGGGGTTGCTGGTGGGCGGGTCCACGGGCGTGAACGTCGTGACGGCCGTGGAAGTAGCCCGCCGGCTGGACGACCCGGCGGCCATGATCGTCACGATCCTGTGCGACACCGGGGAGCGGTACCTCTCCAAGGTGTTCAGTGATGAGTGGATGCGAGAGAATCAGATGCTGGAGGTAGAGCGGGCCACGGCCGGGACCCTTGTGTCGGGCAAGCCCGCGGGCGCGCCCGAGTTGATCACCGTAGCGCCGACTGCCACGGCCCGCCAGGCCTTGAATCTCATGAGCACCTATGACGTGTCGCAGCTCCCGGTGGTGGATTCCGGCGACTGCGTGGGTTGTGTCACCGAGGCCCCGCTCACCGCGCGCGCCCTGGCCGACGCCACCGTGCTGGAGCGCCCGGTCCGGGACTTGATGGAGGCACCCCTGCCGGTGGTGGATGCGGACCTTCCACTGGAACAGCTCACGCCGCTGCTGCTCCGCAACCAGCCCGCCGTCCTGGTTCGGCACAATGGCCGCCTCGCCGGCGTGGTCACGCGGCACGACGTGTTGCACCATGTGGCAGGAATCCGATGACGCCCCACTTCCTGCTATCCGCGGAAACTCGTTTCTCCGCCGCCCATACGCTCCCGGGGGTCGAGGCCTGTGAGCGGATGCACGGACATGATTGGCGCGTGCGGCTGACCGTACGCGTTGAGCGAGGCTCAATGAAGCATTCTGACCTCGCGGTGGATTTCCGGGTCCTGGAGGAAGTTGCCCGCGCCTCCGTGGCGGATCTCGATCACCGGTACCTGAACGATCTCCCGCCTTTCGCGGGGCGGGGGGCGACGGCTGAGCGAGTGGCCGAGGTGGTGTACGAGCGTGCCTGCAGCCGCCTGGCCGGCACGGCGCCGGAGGCCCGGCTGTCGGAAGTAGCGGTCTGGGAGACTCCGGAGTACGAAGTGGTCTACCGGCCCGCCTGATGCGCGTGACCGTGCTCACCGGCGGCGCGTCCCCCGAGCGCGACGTGGCCTTCGCCGGCGCCGCCCAGGTGGTAGCCGCACTCCGGGGCCGGGGCCACGACGTCACGGTGGTCGACACGGTGAATGGGGCCCTCGGACCCGCTGGTGAAGCCCGCGACCTGGTTCCGAGTGTGGGCCGCACGCCCCCGGACGGCGACGTCCTGCGCGCCATGGCCGAGCGAGAGCTCGGGCCCCGACTGGCGGACCTTCCGGAGGTGCGCCAGGCGGACCTGGCGTTTCTGGTGCTGCACGGCCGGCTTGGAGAGGGTGGCACCGTGCAGGCCCTGCTTGAGCTCATCGGCGTTCCTTACACCGGGTCCGGCCCGCTGGGCAGCGCCCTCGCCATGGATAAAGACATGGCAAAGCGGTTGTTCCGCGCCACCGGGGTGCCCACTCCGGATTGGGTGCTTTGGCCCGCCACGCCACGCGAAGTCGCCAGCCTCGGGTACCCGCTCGTCGTGAAGCCGTCCAAGGTCGGTTCCACCGTGGGCCTCACAGTGGTGAGGGAGCCGGGCGGTATTGAGGCTGCTGTGGAGACCGCGCTCCAGTTCGACGACGAGGTGCTGGTGGAGCGGTTCGTGGCGGGCCGGGAGTTGACCGTGGGCGTCCTGAGCGATCGGGCGCTCGCCGTAGGAGAGATCATCCCTCAGCATGAAATTTTTGACTATGAATGCAAGTACACGCCCGGCATGTCCCGTGAGATCTTCCCGGCCGACCTGCCGCCGGAGCCGGCCGCGCGGGTGCGGCAGCTTGCCGTGACTGCTCACCGGGCGCTCAAGCTGCGGGATTTCTCTCGGGTGGACTTCCGGCTGGATGCTGCGGGAACGCCACAGTGCTTGGAGGCCAACACACTGCCCGGCTTGACCCCGACCAGCCTCCTGCCGCAATCGGCCGCCGCCGCGGGCATTGAGTTCCCGGCCCTGTGCGAGACCCTGTGCGAACTGGCCTTGCGCCGCTCTGATTCCCGGAACAAAGTCCAGGTGGCGGTGAAGAAATGAAAAGGGCAGGAGAAGGGGCGGGGAGCACATGATGAACCAGCGATCACCGTTCAACGTCACGCCAGGCGTCCGGCGCCTCATCGCGGCCAACGCCGTGGTGTATCTGCTGGCAATCACGGTTTTCACGGGACCATGGTTCCTGCGGACCCTGGCTTTCTCGCCATCCGCCGCGCTGGTGCAGCCCTGGACCTTCGTGACCTACATGTTCGTTCATGGCGGTCTGCTGCACCTGGCCTTCAACATGCTGATGTTGTTCTTCTTTGGGCCCGCGGTGGAAGAGCGCATGGGAACGCGGGCGTTCCTGGGCTATTACGTCATCGCCGGCCTGGGTGGCGCGGCACTGTCTTTTGTCATCGCACTGTTCGCCCCCGTGGCTCCTTTTGTAGGGGCGTCAGGCGCCGTCTTTGGTGTCGCGCTGGCCTTCGCGCTGCATTGGCCCGACGCTCCCATCTTCGTTTTCCCGCTTCCGGTTCCCATTCGGGCCAAATGGCTGGTGGTGATCCTGGCCACCATAGACCTGGCCTTGGCGGTGAGCGGCGCCAACGACGGCGTAGCCCACCTCGCGCACCTCGGCGGTTTTGTCGCGGGCTTCCTCTATCTTCGTGGCGAGGCCCTGCTGGGGCAGCGATCCCGCCAGCCACGGGTCGAGCCGCGACGCTCCCTCGCCCCGGCACTGACGCGCCCCCGTTCCGGGCAGCGGCGTGAGCGATCGGCCAAGGACCGGGTGGATGCCGGCGGCCAGGCGACCCGCGCCAGTGAGTTGAACCGCCTGCTGGACAAGATTTCGGCGGGCGGCATCGAGAGCCTGACGCCGGAAGAGCGTCGCTTTCTGCACGACGTAAGCCGCGAGCTGCGCCAGAACTAGAACTCGGGCAACGAGGGCCGACCGGGGGGGATGTCAGGCGACGTCGGCTCTCGGGACCGGCGTGGAAGTCGTCGTCGCCTTCCGCCGTCTGTCAGAAGGCACCTTGTCACGCCGCTGAGCCGTTCCCAGATTGGGGGCGCCTCGATGCTGGTGAACCTCGTCCCCGAGTTCCTCGCGGCGCTCGCCGCCCCTGATCCCCAGGACGCGTATCATCGCTATCTCACCGACCATGCCGCCGTACTGACGGCCTATTGGCATAACTACGTATTGGATCTCGACAGCCCGCACGCGGCGGATGTTGTTCGTCACACGCTCACAGCCGACCGCCGGGATCTCCACGCGCTCCTGGGCCAGGTCGATCTCGTGGCAATGGCGGAAGAGACCGCGGCCAGATGCGTTGAGGTGCTGGAGGCGGACCGGTCGTTCGATGTGTATCTGATGGTGGGCGTGGGCGCGGCCAACGCTGGTGAACTGGTGCTGGGCGGGCGCGGCGTGGCCTTTGTGTGCCTGGAGCATTTCACCGGGCGCCCCAACCCTGAGACCTACGGCCTGGGCCTCTCACCGGACCTGTTGCCGCTTTGGATCGCGCACGAAGTGGCGCACACCATTCGCTACACCTCGCCCGCCAGCAAGAGCGGCCTCGCCCACGCCGTGTCAGAGGGGGCAGGACGCTACGACTACTGGGAGACCGGTAGCCGGGTGCCCCTGCGCGAGCTCCTGGTGAATGAAGGACTCGCCGTCGCGGCCGCCCAGGCCGTGGCCCCCGGCCGGCCGGCCTGGGACTACCTGGGCTACGGGAGGCGACAGTACCGCCGCCTGCGGGAGTTGGACGTCTTCCTGCGGCGCGCCATCGCACCGGACCTCGATCACTCAGGCCTGGGCTATCGCCTCCGCTATCTGGCCGGGGGCGCCAGTCCCAGTTCTCGCCTGGTTGCCGGCAAGATCATCCCGGAGCGCGCGGGCTACTACGTTGGCCTGCGGATGACGGAAGCTATCGTGGCTGATGTCGGCATAGCCACGGCCCTGCGCGCCTCCGCCGAGGAGTGCCGGCTGGCCGAGGAGCGCGCAGCCGGCATTCAGACCGCCTGACCCACCCTGTCTATTTCCCCACGCAGAAGTTCGCGAACAGCCGGTCCAACACGTCTTCCCTCGTCACCACGCCGATCAACTCTTCCAGAGCGGACACGGCTGCACGCAAGTGCGTCGCCGCCACTGCACCTTCCATCCCGGCCTGTCGAGCGCTGGCGAAGCCCCGGATTTCGGTCAGGGCCCGCTCCAGCGCAATCCGCTGACGCTCTCGCGTCACCACCGGAGTCACGTCACCGCCGGTCACCAACGTAGCGAACGCCGCACGCGCCAATGCCCTCCGGAGCGCCACGAGTCCCTCCCCGGTGTGGGCGGACACCATCAACTCGTCACTCCTCGGCCCCCCTCGCCCTCCCGTGTTCCCTTCGGTGAGATCGGCCTTGGTTCGCACCACCAGGACTCGCTCCTCCAGACTGTGCACAAACGACACTTCGTCGCGGCCAGCCGGTGCGGCCGCCTCCATGCAATACAGCACCAGATCCGCCGCGGCGAGGTAGCGGCGGCTCACCTCGATCCCCAGGGACTCGATGCGGCCCGCCCGCTCCCTCAAGCCCGCCGTGTCCACCAGCCGGAAGGGGAACCCGTCGCAGGTAGCGGACGCCTCAATGGCGTCCCGCGTCGTCCCTGGCACGTCGGTGACGATGGCGCGCTCCATCCCCAGCAGGGCGTTGAACAGGGAGGACTTGCCGGCGTTGGGTCTGCCCGCGACGACGACCAGCGCTCCCTCGCGCAGCCGCGCGCCTTCCCGCGCCGTGCCCAGCAGCCGCTCTACAGAGGCGTCAACCACTTCGATCGCGGCGGCGACTCGCTCCGGGGGCACCGGCCCGCTGTCCTCCTCCGGAAAGTCGATGTCGTAGCTCACCAGAGCTTCGAGCCCCAGCACCTGGTCCCGCACGCGGGCAATCTGGTTCGACAGTCCCCGGTCAATAGCGTGGACCGCCGCCTTTCGCTGCGCCGGCGCCGTGGCGTCAATCAAATCCGCCACCGCTTCGGCCTGCAAAAGATCGAGTTTCCCGTGGTAAAGCGCACGTCGGGTGAACTCGCCAGGAGTGGCGGGTCGCGCGCCGGCGGCGAGCAGGGCACCAAGGGTCTCCGCCGGCACCAGCAGCCCACCGTGCGTGGCGATCTCGACGACGTTCTCGCCGGTGTACGACGCGGGAGCCCGGAACGCGGTGTACAGGGCGTCGTCCAGCGTATCGCCGGAGAGGGGATGGACCACGCGGGTGCGCCGCGCCACCCTGGGAAGGTCGCTCACAAAAGGCCGCAACACCGACCCCGCCACCTCAAACGCCGCCGCACCGGACACCCGCACTACGGCAATTGCCGAGCGGCCTCCTGGGGTGGCGAGCGCGGCGATCACATCGGTCAGCATACGATAGCCGGCGTCTCAGACCCTAGCCCGCCTTCGACTGCCCGCCCATGCGCCTCAAACGCTCCTTGGCAATGAGCCATTGCTGCGGAATGCTGGCGATATTGCTGACGGCGTAGTAGAGGTTGAGACCCGAGGAAAAGTTCAAGAACAGCACCGTGAACATCACCGGCATCACGTACAGCATCATCTTGGCCTGCGGATTCGGCGGTACCCCCATCTGCCCGACCTTGGAGACACCGTACATCGAGATTCCCATGACCAGGGGGATGATGTACAAGGGATCCGCCCGGGAGAGGTCCGGTAGCCACAGAAACGGAACGCCGCGGAACTCGATGGTGTTGGCGAACACGAAGAAGAGCGCGAAGAGCACGGGCATCGGGATCAGCATGGGAAGGCAGCCGCCCAGGGGATTCACCCCATGCTCTTTGTACAGCTTCATCATCTCCTGCTGCAGCTTCTGCGGCTCGCTCTTGTAGCGGTCCTGAAGAGCCTTCATCTCCGGCTGCACGGCCTGGAGCGCCGTACTCGACCGCATGGCGATCTGGTTGAGCGGCCAGAGCACCAGACGCACCGCCAGGCCGAACAACACCAGCACCCACCCATACTGCAGCCGCAGCACCTCGTGCATCCAGAGCAGCACCCGCACGATGAGATTGGCGAACGGCCGGATGACCGGCCGGAAGATCCACCCGTACGGGTTGACGTCCTCGAAGTCGTGACCAATACGCGCCAGCCGCCGGTATTCTTGGGGCCCGAGGTAGACCGCGTGCTGCCAGGTGCCGGCGGGAACCGGGAGCGACACCGAGACGGACACCCCGGTCGCCTGCCGCCCGTTGCGGGCGCCTCCCGTGGCCACCGCGCCGCCGAACCGGACGTCGCCCTCAAGGGCCAGTACCGCCGCCACGAAGTACTTCGACTTCACCGCGACCCACTCAAACGGGCCCGCCAAATCCTGCCGTTCCCCGGAATCCAGCGACCCGAAGCCGACGCTTGCCGTGGAGCGCGCCTTGGTGACGATACTGTAGGACCGGATATCCGCCACGCTATCCGCCTCCACCGGATGGATCCTCGGGCCCAGCTCGACGAGCAGCAGGGCGCCGCCCGGGAGACCCTCGGCTGTCCCGCGCACGTGGAACAGGTACTCGTTGGCCTGGAACTCGTAGACCAGCCGCACGGTCAGGCCTCCGCGGGTCGTGCTCCACTCGAGCGTCGCGCCTTCCGGCCCCACCTCCAGACTCTCCGCCGACGCCTGGAATTGCCAGTCCGCCAGCCGCACTGTGTCCCGGCCAACGATGAGCCGGTACGCCAGGAAGTCCGACTGATCGGGGACCAGCTGCGCGGGCCCGGAGTCCCCCGCGGCGAACGACTGGTACGCCGAGAGCTCCGACCGCATCAGGCGCCCGCCTTGCGACGAGAACGTCATACGGTAGAGCGGGCTGCTCACCACTACGCGGCGGCCGTCGCGACCGGTCGGTGCCGTGGCGCTGTCGCCACGGTGCTCAACGACTGCGGCGACGGTGTCAGGACGCCTCGTCAGCTCACTTGGTCTCGCGGGGGACACGGGGCCGGTCGCGGCCGACGTGTCGCGCGGCTGAATCCCGGGCGGCGGCGGCCGGCGCGGCGGGAAGAGAATACTCGGCAGAATGGCGATGAGCATCGCGAGGGCGATCGCCAGCAGCGTTCGACGTTCCATGGCGGCCGTGGAGGGTCAGGGAACGGGATCGTGCCCGCTGCCGCCCCAGGGATGACACCTGAGGATGCGCCGCAGCCCCAGCCAACCGCCCCGCACGGCCCCGTAGCGGCGCACCGCCTCCAGCGTGTACGACGAGCAACTCGGCGAGAAGCGGCAGGGTGACGGGAACGCCGCCATGCCCCATTGGTAGACCTGGATCAATGCCGTCGCCGCACGACGCGGCCACTGGCCTACCGCGACAAGTCGTTCAGCCACCGAGCGAGATCTCCCTGTAGCTCGAGCCACGCCGACGAGTACGCCGACGGCCGGGCGCGAATCACCATGTCAACCGCCGGGAGTCGCGGCAGCACCAACCGCCGGCTCGCCTCCCGCAGACGGCGCTGAAGCTGGTTCCGCTGCACCGCGGTCTGGCGGTAACGCGGCACCACGACCCCCAGGCGAGGATGCCCAGTCGTGTTCGCGAGCCAATACACGTCGAGTCTTGAAGTGCGGGAGCGGTGACCTTGTTGCACCACCGCCCGAAGATCGGACGCGCGGGCAAGGCGCCAGGCCCGAGGGAGGCCCTCGGACGTCAGCGCCCTGCGTGCTTGGTTGGCGTGCGCACCGAAAGGCGCTTGCGGCCCTTCTTGCGCCTCCGGTTCAGCACGGCGCGCCCCCATCGCGTGCTCATGCGCTCACGGAACCCGTGCTTGCGCACGCGCTTGCGGTTGCGCGGTTGATACGTTGGTTTCCCCATCGGCTCGTTCCTGCTTTCGGGCGCGAAAACTATCCGCGCCGCTGGCAGCGGGTCAAGGTTGACTTTTCCACAGGCCAACACTACGTTCGTGCGCCCTGTTGCACCCCCCACGCTTCAGTCACGTTACGGGATGGAGTTGTCAGCCAAAGAGGCATGGTCACGCGTGCTGGAAAAGGCACGCCGTGAGTTGCCGGACGCTACCGTTCGCACCTGGCTTGAGCCAGCGGAAGCGCTCGGACTGCAAGGGGGCCGCTTGGTCGTCGCGGCCCCGGACCAGTTCGCCGCCGAATGGAACGCGTCGAAACACGCCCCGCTCCTGTCACGCCTCGCTGGCGAAGCCTTGGGCACATCCGTTGACGTCGTGTTCCAGGTTCAAGAGGAGCGAACCCGCCGGGCGCAGATGGATTTCTTCGTCGCGGCGCCGGCCGCTCCCGACGCCGGTCAACCGGCCCGTCGGAGCACCCCGCTCAACGATCGATACACGTTTCGGACATTCGTAATCGGTAAGTCCAACGAGCTGGCCGGGGCCGCGGCGCATGCGGTCGCGGAGGCGCCCGGCCGCACCTACAATCCGCTGTTCATCTACGGGGCCACCGGCCTGGGGAAGACCCACTTGATGCAGGCCATCGCCCATGCCGTGCTGGCCCGCACCCCGGCGTACCGCGCCCTGTACATGGGAGCTGAACAGTTCATCAATGAGGTGATCGAGAGCATCCATTCGCGCACCATGTCGGAATTCCGGCGGCGCTACCGGCAGGACGTGGACATGTTCCTGGTGGATGACGTGCACTTCCTGGAAGGCAAGGAGATGACGCAGGAAGAGTTCTTCCACACGTTCAATGCCCTGCATGAGGCCGGGAAACAAATCGTGTTGACGTCGGATCGCCCGCCCAAGGAGATCCCGGGGCTCGAGTCCCGTCTGGTGAGCCGCTTCGAATGGGGGATGGTGGCCGACATTGGGCAACCCGATCTCGAACACCGCATCGCCATCCTTCGCAAGAAGGCGGAGCAGGACCACTTGGAGCTGACCATACCGGACGACGTCCTTCGGTTCATCGCCGAACATGTCCGCAGCTCCGTCCGGGAGTTGGAAGGGTGCATCATCAAGCTGCTGCTCTTTGCCTCCTTGAAGCACCGCGAGATCTCGATTGACCTGGCACGAGACGCGTTGTCAGACAAGATCCGCCAGAGCGACCTGATGGCCGGCACGGCTGCGCATGCGGTTCCCAGTGTCGACCGCGTCCAGGAGGTCGTGGCGCGCCGTTGGGGAGTGACCCCGGAAGGACTGCGTTCCAAGGCCCGAACCAAGAATCTGACGGTCCCACGCCAGGTCGCGATGTTCCTGGCCAGGGACCTGCTGGGTATGCAGTTGGTGGAGATTGGGCAGGCCTTCGGCGGCCGCGATCACTCGACCGTGATCCACAGTGTCTCGAAGGTGCAGACCCAGATCGGGGCGGACCGGCAGTTCCGCGATCGGGTAGACTCTGCCCGGCGCGAGTTGTCCGCACCCTGACCACAATGTGCGCCACTTTTCGGCGCAGTGTGGGCTGGCGGGGGAAACCGGCGCGGTTCCGCACATGCTGGTGCAGTACCAACAGGCAACACACAGACGTAAGCTGGTGCAGCTGCCAGCCGGGGAATGACTTACAAGATTTGTCCAGATTTACAGAGAGCCTACTAGGACTACTAGAGTATATACTATTAGAATAGTAGTAGTCTGTATCCGCACATTGGTGTTGGTGGGAGACTGATGAAACTCACGGTCGCCAGGGAACGACTTCAGGAAGGCTTGGTCGCAGTCGCCGCCAGCGTACCGGCCAAGACGACGCTCCCCGTCCTCGCTAATATCCTGGTGGAGGCAACCAAGGACGGTATACGGCTGTCTGGCACCGACCTCGACGTGGCCGTCAGCACCGTGGTGCCCGCCGATGTAGACGCTGAGGGAGCTGTTACCCTGCCAGCCAAGAAGCTGCTGGAGATTGTGCGGGAGCTTCCTAGCGCGGGCGTTCGTGTGACTGCGGCTGGGGAGCAGCGAGTCAATCTCGAATGCGGCCGCTCCAAGTTCAAGCTCCTGGGAATCCCCAAAGAGGAGTTCCCGCGGTTTCCGGCGGTGAAGTTCGACAAAGGCTGGCGAGTCACCTCTGGGGATCTCCAGAAGCTCATCAACTGCGTCGCATTTGCCGCCTCAACGGAGGAGAGCAGGCCCATTCTGAACGGGGTGCTCTGGGAGTTAAGGCCGGAGCGCATGCGGATGGTCGCGACCAACGGCCATCGCTTGGCTCGCCTGGACATTCCCGTGTCAGGCGGGAAAGAGAACGCCGACCTCATTGTCCCGCCCAAGGCGCTGGAACAGGTCAGGCGCCTGTTCGGTCCCTCGGATGAGCTCGAGATCGCACGGTCGGAGAATCACCTTGGGTTCCGCAGCGGTCACACCCTGGTGTTCAGCCGCCTGATCGAAGGGCCGTACCCCAATTACGAGCAGGTCATTCCCCGTGAGAACGACAAGATCGCCACGGTGGATCGTCAGAGCTTGGCGGCGGCGCTACGACGCGTCGGCGTCGTGGCCAGCGACCAGACTCACCGTGTACGCCTGGGATTCGCCGCTGGCACCTTGCGATTCTCGGTGAACACGCCGGACCTAGGCGAAGCCAACGACGAAATCGCGATCACCTACGATGGTGATCCGCTGGAGATCGGGTTTAACGCGAGCTATCTGTTGGAGATTCTGAAGTACATGCCCACGGACGAAGTGCGAGTGACCTTCAAGGCCCCGGAGCGGGCGGCCACCGTGGAGCCAGTAGGCTGGGATGATGCCGCGTCCTACCTGTGCCTGGTGATGCCTCTACGCCTGGTTGACTGAGGGTCAGCGGGCCACACCCAGTGCCCGGTGACTCTTGACGCCGGTGAGGCTGAATCGATCGGGGCGCGAGAGCCCCAGCGACCGTGACGCGCCTCCAACCGCCCCAACCCATCCCGTGGTCCCGAGCCCAACGCCGATCACCACACGCTCCACCTGATGGGCGACCAGCTCCACCCCCGTCAACACCTCGATCCGCGAGCGCCCGGGAGGGGAGAACCGCAGCATCCCGCGATACTGTATGTCGCCCAAGAGTCCGTTGCCGGCATCCGCCGCCGCCAACTCGCCGTCCAGTATCAGCAGCCGCGGCACGGCGCGCCACTGGAGGCCGGCGAGGGCGGTGACCGGCGTCGGAGCGCCGCGCACTACGGGCCGGCCGAGGTGTCGCACCACGGCCGCGACATCCAGGGCGCGCGTCAATCGGTAGTCGAGGCCAAGATCAACGCCCTCGTCACGGGCTGACGCCCGGAACAGCGTCACGCCGACGCCAAGGGACCCGCGCTGGAAGGGGAGCCCCACGCCGAACCTGGTCATGTTGACCGGTGCGGTCTCCACCGTGCGATCCCGTGCGAACGAGACCGAGAACCCGCGAGAGTTCATCCCGAGCGTGTACTGAGCAAGGGTTGCGTCCGGGAGCCGATCCACCACGACCTCGGCCATGATCGAGGCTTCCAGAACGCGCGCCAGGCCCGCCGGGTTGACCCAAGCGGCCCGCACGTCGTCTACCCCCGCCACCGTCAGGTAATCCGCGGATCGAGGGCGCGGCAGCTGGGCGATCGCCGGCGCGGCGGCCGTGAGCGGTACGAGAGCGGTGAGTAGCCCCGGGAGCAGCGATGGGTGCACGGCCTACGGTACGATGGAGACGGTGTCGGCCCGCCACTGGCGTCCCTGGATCTGGAGGCCGGACGCGGGGAGCGTGATGGTGAAGGCGGAGGAATCGGCGGTGATCAAACCCAGGTAGCGGCCGGCGAGGGACATGAACTCGGCGGTGGTGCGTTGGCCGGATCCCTCCACGCGAAAGGCCTGCCCGCCTTGCGTGCCAGTCCCGTCGAAGGTGTATGCCGCGCGGGATCGGATGGGGAGGGCCAGCTCACCACTGCGGCTCTCGACGTCACCCACCTCATGGCTGGCAATCGCACGGATAACCAACGGCACTCCACTGGTTGCCGATCGCTGTTCGGTGGTGTCCACCCAGCGAGCCCTCGGCTCTGCTCCCCCCGACGGGAGGCCCGGAAAGAAGTGCTGGAGCTCGTCGGCCAGCTCTTGGACGACTTGGACGCTGGAGTCGCCGCCGCGGAATTCGGCGAGTTTCCCTTCCGGGCTCAGCCGCCCGAAGAAGGTGGCTCCACGGGCCCGATGCACATCCAAAGCGAGGGCGGCGTTCCCTTCGTATCGGGTGACGGAGTCCAGCACGATAGTGGCTTCCAGGCTGGAGGGATCACCTGATAGGCGGGCTGTCAGGAAGTACCCAAGGTCGAGTCGGCTCTCCTGAATCTGTCCGTTCACTTCCTGTTCCACGTACAAATGAGATCGCGTCCAGTAGCTCGACATCCCGGCTGACGGCGCCACGCGGACGGTCGCGGGCTGGGCAGTCGGGGCGCTGGCCGACGGGGGAGCCGCGCAGGCCAGCGCGAGAAGACCGGTGACCACCGCGAGACGTGTCACGAGACAGTCTGCCCCCGGGAGAGTAATTCGCCCTTGGTACGCCCGAAGACGGCGACTACGTCGCCGTGCTCGGTGGCGACCCGAAGGAGGGCCCATCCCTTGCGCCGCATGTCCCTCCGCCAGTCGATGAGGCTTGCCCATCGTTGCGACGTGGCGCGAAACACCCGTAGCTCGGCAACGCTTTCCCACGCGTCGGGATAGGGTCGCGACTCCAGCTCAGGGGGCGGCGGTGAAGGCGGCACGGAGCTCGCAAGCCTCCGGGGTCGAGAAAAGGGCAGGGACTGGTGGAGCCATAAGCCGAGTTCTGTTCGGTCCCGAAGGGCCGGACGGTCATCTCTCTTGGATGGCGGTCGCCCGCCACCTCACGCGGCCTACCCGCGGCTCGATTGGTCCGGGCCGGACCTCGCCGCCTATTTGGCCTTGCTCCGGCTGGGGGTTGCCGTGCCGCGGCTGTCACCAGCCGCGCGGTGGGCTCTTACCCCACCGTTTCACCCTTACCCGCGGGATCAACCGCGGGCGGTTTGTTCTCTGTGGCCCTTCCGTCGCCTTGCGGCGCCCAGGAGTTACCTGGCAGCCTGCCCTAGGAGCTCGGACTTTCCTCAGCCCGCCCGAAGGCGGACCGCGACCGTCACGCTCCACCGATCCCTGCCCCCGGAAGGTAGCTGGCCACGGCGTTCCGGTCATGGGGCGGGTTCCGCCAGTAGCCCAAGCCACAATGCCAGGCCCGGTTGTGGTGGTCTCCCGACGCGTTGAGTCGCGGTTGAGGGGATGCTCGCATACTCGCGCCGTCGGATCTCGAGGCGCCCATGCCGCTCCAAACCACTGTGGCCACCCTGCTCGAACCATCGGTACGGCTCCGGCTGGACGCCGCGGCGGGCGGCAGCTTCACCACCGTACACGCAGAGACCCTACCAGACGCTATCCGGGCGGTGCGGGAGCGGCCGGTCCAAGCCGTGCTGGTCTCGCCGCGGCTCGTGCCGTCGCAAGAGCTGGGAACCGTAAGTTCCCTGGTTAGCGGGTTTCCGGGCGTGGCCACGATCGCCGTCATGACCGGCGAGGACGCGGGGTCGCCCGAGAAGCTCTTGGAGCTCGGCGCCTGTGGGGTCCGACGACTGGTGAATCTCAGCCACCGGGAGGGGTGGCACCAACTCCGCGAACTAGTCGCTCAACCGACCTCGCCTAGTGTAGCCCTGATTCTCGGCATTGTGATTCCGGCCCTCGGTGACGTGCCGCCGGACTGCCGCCGCATGTTCGAGGCGCTGGCGCGGCGGGCCCCACGGCTCACCACGGTGCGCGCGCTCGCGCGTGATCTGCGGGTACGGCCCAGCACTTTCATGTCCCGCTTCTTCCGCTCCGGGCTCCCTTCCCCTAAGCGATACCTGGCGATGATGCGCCTGGTTCACGCGGCCGCCCTGTTGGAGTTGCACGGATTAGCGGTCGCGGACGTCGCGTACCGGCTCGACTACTCTTCACCACAGAGTTTCGGCCGCCATGTGCGCACCGCGCTGGGTGTCACGGCGTGCGAGTTCCGACGACGCTACACCGTCCGCATGGCCGCAGGCGGTTTCGTCACGAGACTGATCGTCCCCTTCCGGGATGTGCTCAGCACTTTTCATCCACTCGACCACTGGGTGGCAGAGACCGGACACTATGGGTGATGGGCGGCCCGGAAGGGGACTTCCTATCCCGCGTGCCGTGGGCTGACGGTGCTGGTCAGCCGCGAATGCTGAGCTCGCTGGCCAAGGCCAGCACCAGGACGGCAACTCCGGTTCTCTCGATGGCAGCCCGCCCGCCTTCCTCTCGATCCACCACGGCCAGCACGCCGGAGATTTGCGCACCCGCTTCGCGCGCGGCGGTAAGAGCGGAAATAGCCGAGTTCCCGGTCGTGATGACGTCCTCTGTGATGACGACCGGGAGGCCGGCGCGAAAACACCCCTCGATTCTCCGGCCCGTCCCGTGCTCTCTCGGGTCCTTGCGCACGGAAAATGCGTCAATAGCAGGTGGGGCCAGTCGGCTCGCTCGGGCAATAGCAAACGAGACGGGATCCGCTCCCATGGTCAAGCCTCCAACCAGGTTCGCCGGCCAACCGGCACCCCGAATGGCAGCCAGCCCCAGGTCCCCAATGAGTTCCAGTCCCTCGGCGCTCATGGTGGTGACGCGGGCGTCAACGTAGTACGACGACGTCCGACCGGACGCCAGGGTGAACTGCCCGGTCCGCACGGACCGCTGCCGGAGCAATTCGATCAGGCGCTGACGCTGTCGGTCGGCCAACAGGGGTTCGACCATCAGAATTCTAACAGCAGGAAGTAGTAGTAGTACATGCTACTACTGCGCCTTCTCTTTGCCACCCATCCAGGATCGTATTGCGCTAAACAACCCACCGCTGTTGGATGTAGGCTGCGTTTCAGGGGCGCCCATGGCATGCGCCATTTCCGCCGCGAAAGCGATCACGGACGCCTGCCGTTCCCCTGGGTTTCGTGCCAGACCCTTCATGACCGCCGACTCCAGCGCCGCCGGAAACCGCGCCCGGCCGGTGCCGGCCTGATTGAGGGGCCGAGGTGGCTCGGAGAGCAGTTGATGGAACAGCTCGCGCGGCGTGCGGCCGGGATAGGGGTGTGTGCCAGTGAGCAGGAAGTAGGTGATGGTGGCGAGGCTATAGATGTCGGCCGCTTCCGCCACCAACTCTCCGGAAAGGGCCTCTGGCGAAACGTATTGCAGCGACCCGACGAAGAACCCCGCGCGGGTCAGCCGTTCAGACGACGGCTCCTCGGCGTCGCGGGCAATGCCGAAATCGAGCAGCTTCACGCAGCGAGTCGCTGAGTCATAGACGATGTTCTCGGGCTTGAGGTCGCGGTGAATGATTCCGACCGCATGGGTCGCGGCCAACGCGTCTGCCAATTGGCGCACGATCTCAACCACTTCGTCGGGGGCCAGCGCCCCGCGGTCCAGGACCGCTTGACCCAGCGGGGCGCCGTTCACCCATTCGAGCGCCAGGTAGTGAATTCCGTCCTGCTGGCCATAGTCGAAAGTCCGCACCACACCGGGATGCCGAACTCGCCCGCCATATTCGGCCTCGCGGAGGAACCGCTTGACCGCCGTCGGATCCGTGCGCAGTCGCTCGCGTAACGTCTTGACCGCGCACTGTCCGTGGACGTCGTGCTGCGCCCGGTAGACGGTGGCGGTTCCGCCTTCGCCCACCCGTTCGATCAGGTTGTATCCGCCGATGGTGCGCCCGGCCAACGTTTCAGGTGCCATGCGTTGGCGAAGCTACGTATGGCCTTGAACCCGAGCAAGTTGGGCCCTATGGTAGTCCATGGGCCGGTTCGTCCTCCTCCTGTGTATTCCGGTCGTGGTCTCCCCGCCTGGGGTGGCCCCCGTAGCGCGCGGGCGCGTCGCCGAGGATCCTCGTCCGGCGCCCGTCGGGGCATGGCACCTGGCGGTGGAGTTGCGTGCCGGTGGTACCAGCGGGGCCGATCTGGCGGCCATTCTGGATCAAGCGCGGGCCGAGTTGAGCATTGGCTCATTGGACCGCGCGCGCGATCTCCTTCGCTGCGCCGGACGTCTGGCGCCCCTTGATCCCGCCGCCTGGCGTTTGCGCGCCCTGGTAGAACGGGCCGCCGGTGATCATGTGGCCGCCGGTCGCTTGTACGCGGCGGCGGCTGCGCGGGCCGGCGGGGCGCGGCGCGGCGTCCTTGAGGCGCGCGCGGGCGAAGCCTTCGATCAGGCTGGCCTGAAGCGGCTGGCGCGCGAGCATTACCGCCGGGCGGCGCGCCTGCTCCCCCAGGCGGCGGGTTGGCTGGCCGTGCGGGAAGCGCGTTTGCAGGAGGACACCGCGATTGTCGCGCGGCTGTTGATGCGGGCCGGACCGGCCGAACGCCGCCGGGCCGCGGACGTCTGGGCCGCCGCGCTCATCCGGGCTGGCGACTCGACGGGGGCGGTGGGTTTCAAAGTGCTCGCCGGCCGGTACGCAGATGCGGCTGCGTTGAGCCTGGCCTTGGGCGACGCGGTCCGCGGGCGCCGACTGCTCTACCGCGCACTACGCGACGCTCCGGTGGCAGTCGGAGCTGTGGAGCGCCTCCTGACCACCTCCCCACCTCTCAACGCTGACGAAGTGTCGGCCGTCGCCGGCGCGCTCCGGCGAATCGGGCGTGCGCCCGAAGCCGTCCGGGTCCTGCGGCTTGCTGCGGCCAGGGCGGTGGATGTACCCGTGCTGTTGGCCAGCGCGGATGCGCTGATGGATGCCCGTGACCGGGCCGGGGCGTCGGTGGCGTTGGAGCGCGCCCTGCGGAGCGAGGGGCGCGCGGGCGCGGATGGGGAGTACGCCCGCGCCCGCCTGCGCTTGCGTGTTCGCGGGGAGGCCGCCGGCCTACCAGCGTTGCTCGCGTTCGCCCGGGCTTATCCGAGCCACCCCGGCGTTCCGAGCGCGCTCTACCTCGTGGCGGACAGCCGCGAGCGGGCCGGGCGCCGCCGGATGGCGGACAGCCTGTATCAGGTAATAGCCACGGGATGGCCAACCCACGGCGCGGCAACGCAGGCGCAGCTCCGTCTCGGCGTGTCGGCGGAGCGCGCCCGCCAGTTTGCGCGCGCCCGCATCCTCTACGCCAGTGTTCGGGACGTCGGCGGGCCCGATGCCGCCGCCGCGCGGTTCATGCTGGGGCGAACCGCCTTGGCCAGCGGTGACTCGGGCGCGGCGGCGGTCGAGTGGGAAGCTCTGGCCCGAGAGGATCCCCTGGGGTACTACGGCATGGCGGCGCGTCAGGCCGGGGGACTTCCAAAATTGACGATCGCGGCGCCCGCATGGGCCGCAGCGGGAGAGGCGCTTCGGGACATCGTGTCCGGGTTGGCGCTGCTCACCGCGCTGGGTGTTGTCGCCGAGGCGGACGCTCAGGTTACATGGGCGATCGAGCAGCTCGGATCAGACCCGGAGCAACTGCTGGCGCTCGGGCGCCACCTACTCACGGCGGGTTGGACCGAGACCGCGGTGAACATCGGTTGGAGGGCCTCCGGTAGGTTGGGTCTCGACGACCCTCGGGTGCTCCGACTGGTCTTCCCGTGGCCCCTGCGCCAAGCGGTCCGGACAGAGGCCCACAAGTTCGGCCTGGATCCTTATCTGTTGGCTGGTCTGATCCGCCAGGAATCCCTGTTCCGTTCCGGGGTAACATCACGCGCCGGGGCTCGGGGGCTGATGCAGTTGATGCCGGCCACGGCGGCCGAACTGGCGCGGCGCCTCGGCGTGGACTGGCATGACCGGTTGCTCGGCGTGGCCGACGCCAACCTGCACCTGGGTGCGGCGCACCTGGCGTCGTTGGTGCGCCGTTTTCGTGGCAACGAGGTGCTGGCGTTGGCGGCGTACAATGCTGGTGGCCGGCCGGTCGACCAGTGGAGACGTCGCTGGGCAGGGATCACGGACCGAGTCCAGTTTGTGGACCATATTCCCTACCCCGAGACCCGCGGTTACGTGCGCACGGTGGTGCGGAACCGCGCCCTCTATCGCGCTCTGTATCCGCCGTCCGGAGAGCAATGACCGCCCCCCGCACCATCGGCACCCGGTAGCCTTGCCCGTCGAACCGGACCAAGAGTAAGGTTCGGCCGAATGCTGAATGTGGTCGCAGTCCGCCGGCTTGCCGGACTGGTTCCGATTCTCCTCCTGGTCGCCTGCGGCGCGCGCAGTGGTCCCGGGCCTCGCGGCCCGGCGCCGGACCCGAACGTCCTAGTCCCGCGATTGGCAGATCCCACCGCGGTGTATCGGCAGCTCGGGTTTCTTGCCAAGGGGCAGCCCCTGCCGTTCGTGGCGTCCGTGCATTTCCTGGCGGGCCCGGTACCGGATTCCACGCTGAGTCTCTTCGGTCTGTCCATGACGGGCGGAGCGCTGAACTATCGTCGGGTCGGAACCCTGTTTGAGGCGCGCTACCGGGTAGAGGCCGTGTTCCGCCGGGGCACGGAAATCGTCGGCCAACTCGGTTCCGATCAGCATGTACGCGTCGCCGCGATGGCGGAGACGCGCCGTGCTGATGAGAGCGTCATTTTTCAACACTTTGTCTATCTCCCGCCCGGCGAACTCACGGTGACCGTGGTGGTTCGGGATCGTAACGGCCTATCGTCTACCCGGGATGACGGCCTACTCCGCGTTCCCCGGTTCGATGCGTCCGGTCCCAAGATTTCCTCCCTGATCCCGATTCACCAGGGAACTCCCCGCGCCACGCGATCCGTGCTCCCGACCGTGCTGGCCAATCCGCGAGCCACGTCGCCCCAAGGCGCCGACACGCTCAGCTTCTACCTCGAAGCTTACGATGTGGAACCGGGAACCAGGCTCTATGTACGGGCCCGGCATACGGACAGCGCGGTGGTGTGGAGCGACACCGTGACGATCGGGCCACCTGGGGTTGCGGTAGCGGTCGGTCCGGATACCGTGCGTCCCGATATCGCCGCGGTGATGGTGCGGGTGGCACCGCCACAACTCCAGCTGGGCGAGCTTCGGTTCGACGCGACACTGGGAGGTCCGGATACGGCGCGCACCATGGCGTTGGTGACGTTCTCCGAGCAATGGGCTGTGACCAACCTCGACGACGTGCTTGCCCTGCTGCGCTACTTCGGTCATGAGGAGGAGGTCAATCGGATTCGCGCCGCGGCGCCGCAAGAGCGGTCGGAGTTGTGGCGGGCGTTCTGGCGTGGCACCGACCCGGACTCGATGACGCCGGAAAACGAAGCGGTGGCGGCGTATTTCCGACGCCTGCTGGTGGCCAATCTCCGGTTCCGGGACGAGTCCGAGGCCGGCTGGTTGACCGACCGGGGCGAGGTGTACATCACGGTAGGCGAGCCGGATCGCGAGGAGCGCTACGACGACTTGCGAACGGGTCGGACGGTGATCCGGTGGACCTATTTCTACGGCGGCGAAACCATCGTCATCTATTTCATCAACGAGATCTCACTGAATTCCTTCCGGTTGACGTTCTCATCGCGCGTGGAGTATCAGCGCTTGCTGACCCGCGTGCGTCGCTCCGGGGGCCAGCCAGGCGAGGCCGGAGCCTAGCCTCAGGCTCCCCCGCTCCATCGAGCCCGTCCGATCCATGCCCGCCGCCGAGCGCCGCCTATTCCTCATTGACGGCTATGCGCTCATTTACCGCGCGTTCTTTGCGATGATGAACCGCCCGCTCCGGACCACGCGCGGAGAGAACACCTCCGCGGTCTTTGGCGTCACACGGTTCCTCATGCGCCTGATCGAGCGCCATACGCCGGCGTACTTGGGTTGGGTGCATGACGCCGGGACCTCCTTTCGGCACGAAACCTACCCGGACTACAAGGCCACCCGCGAGCGACTGGACCCGGACCTGCAAGCGGACTTCGACCACTCGGTAGAGCGCGTCGAGCAACTGCTGCAAGCCTTTCGCATCCCATTGATCGCGGTGGATGGATACGAAGCCGACGACGTCCTGGGCACCCTGGCGACCCAGGCTGCATTGGCGGGCATCCCCACGGTACTCGTGTCTGGTGACAAGGATTTGTACCAACTGGTTGCCGAGCGGATCTCCCTGCTCAACCCGGGGCGCGGGGGCCCGGCCGCGGTGGAAGAGCAATGGGTGGACCTGGGTAACGCTGCCGAGCGGCTGGGAGTAGCGCCGGAGCACGTGGTGGATTTCCTCGCGCTGGTGGGAGATGCGTCGGATAACGTGCCCGGGGTGCGCGGCGTGGGCGAGAAGACCGCGCGAGTGCTGATCGAGCGATGGGGCGACCTGGAGTCAATTCTGGGGCATGCCGACGAGGCGCCCGGGCGCCGAGTGCAGGAAGCCCTCCGGACGGATGCCGCGCGCGCGCGCTTGAGTCGCGGGCTGGTCACCATTCGGCGCGACGTGCCTGTCGCGCTGGACCTCGAATCGCTTCGCGTCCGGGAGCCGGATCGCGATGCCCAGAGGCGCGTCTTCACCGAGTTGGAGTTTCACGAGTTCCTGCAACAACTCGGGCCCACGGAATGTCCGCCAGCGCCAGAAGTGGCGCGGGAAGTGCGGGTTGCGGACGATCTGCGCGCGGTGGCGCAGGTAGTGACAGCCCTGTTCCAGGGCCCGGTCCTGCTCCGAGCCGTTACGTCGGGCGGCGCGGGGCGATCGGGCACCCTGACCGGCCTGGCGCTGGCTCGGGAGCAGGGCCCCGTCTGGTACCTCCCATTCAGACATCAAGCCGAGCAGCACGATCTCATGGGCGATCCCGGCCCCAGCAACCTCCCGGCGCTTCACGACCCGGCGCTCCGGGCGTTGGTGGAGCTGCTAGAAAACGAGGCCGTGCCGAAGCTGGGCCACGACCTCAAGGCGGATGCCCTGGCGCTGCGCGGCGCCGGCGTCAAACTCGGCGGCGTCCGTTGGGACGGGAGGCTGGCAAGTTTTGTCCTCGACCCCGGCCACCGCTCGCACGATCTGGCGGACTTGGCGCTTGAGTTGGAGCACGTGCAGCTTGACCTGGGACCGGCGGGGCGCGCGGCGCATCGGTCTCCGGAGACGCGCCCTCCCGCGGAGATCGCGGCCGGGGTAGCGCGGGCCCTGGACGTTGTCGGCCGGCTGCGTGGGCGGTTCATGCCGCAACTCGCCGCGCACAGCCTCACGCGCCTCTTGGAAGATGTGGAACTCCCCCTCGTCGAGGTGCTTGCCGAGATCGAGTGGCGGGGGGTTGCCGTGGACGTCGTCCGGCTGCAGGCGCTGTCATTGGAGTTCGGCCTGGAGTTGGGTCGCTTGGAGCGGGCCATTTACCAAGAGGCCGGCACGGACTTCAACATTCAGAGTACGCCACAGTTGCGCCACGTGTTGTTTGAGAAACTCCAATTACCCGTGCTCAAGCGGACCAAGACCGGTCCGTCCACCGACGCCGACGTACTAGAGCAGTTGGCGGCGATGCGGTTTACCGTCCCCGTCCTGCTGCTCGAGTTCCGGGAGATGTCCAAGCTCAAATCCACCTATGTGGACGTGCTGCCGACTCGAGTGGACCCTGGCACAGGCCGCATCCATACACGCTTTCACCAGACCGGAGCGGCCACGGGTCGGCTATCCTCCTCCGATCCGAATCTTCAAAACATCCCGGTGCGCACTCCCCGGGGCGAACGTATCCGGGAATGCTTCGTTGCCGGAACGGGCTGTCGTCTGATCGTAGCGGACTACTCGCAAGTCGAGCTGCGATTGCTGGCGCACCTGTCAGAGGATGCGGCGTTCGTGCAGGCGTTTGAGCGGGGCGGTGACGTGCATCGGGAGACGGCTGCGGTGATTTTCGGGGTAGCGCCGGACCAGGTCACGGCCGACATGCGAGCCCGCGCCAAGACCATCAACTTCGCCACCATCTACGGCCAGGGCCCATTCGCCCTCAGCCGGCAGCTGGGGATCTCGCAGGACGAGGCCAAGGAGTTCATTCGCCTGTATTTCGAGCGGTTCGCAGGGGTACGGCGCTACCTGGACGCAACCGTGGCGGCGGCGCGCGAGCGGGGTTTTGTGGAGACGCTCTTTGGCCGGCGCCGATATATCCCGGAGTTGCGCGACACCAACCGCGCGGTGCGGGCCTTCGGCGAGCGCACGGCCATGAACTCGCCGCTCCAGGGTTCGGCGGCGGATCTGATCAAGGTGGCGATGATCCGGATCCACCGGGAGTTTGTGCGGCGGGGGCTGGCGAGCGGCATTCTCCTGCAGGTGCATGACGAACTGGTCGTCGAGGCCCCTCAGGCGGAGATCCCAGACGCCGCGGATATCGTCCGGCGAGAGATGGAGAACGCGGCGACGCTGAATGTTCCGCTGGTGGTGGATGTTGGCGTGGGAACCAACTGGCTCGAGGCCAAACGATGATTCCCTCCCGGGCCCCCCGGCGGGGTGTGACCCCCGTGGAGCTGGTGCTGCTGGTGGCGGCGCTGGGGTCGCTCCTGGGGGTTGTCGTACCGATAATCGGCGCCTGGCGCCAGCGGCCGGTCATCGAGGCGCTGCGCGCCAACCTGCGGAATCTCGCGGCGGCACAGGAATCGCACTTCTATGACTTCCGGGGCTACGCTGGCGACCTCGAGGCGCTGCGGCGAACCGGTTTCGCGCCGGCCAACGGCGTGCGACTAGTGATCAGAGAGGCGACGCGCGCCGGATGGTCCGCCGGCGCGTCGCATCCCGGGACTCGCGTGCAATGTTTCCTGTTCGTGCGAGAAGCGACAGCTCCCAGCTCGGCTCCGATGGCCGGGTCGGTGCACTGTCGCTGAGGCTGTGTGGCGCCTCTTTGTCCGTCGGCGCGACGGGATGTGGCACGCGCTGTCGGGGGGACTCTGGCTTCACCGTCATGTCCTCCGCGGTGAACCGATGGCCCACCTGATTTCGTCTGATCGAGTCCTGCTGATGGCGGCCGGGCGGCGGCTGGGTCTGGACCCCGCCTGGCTGCAATACAAGCCTCTCAAGCGCCCGGACGACGGCGTCCGCGTCGACGCGTGGCACTGGGACCTGAGGGGCGGGGCGCTCCGACTCGCAGTCGATCTGGCCGTGCGCGAACCGCAAAACCTTGAGGGGTGAGGAGTGGCGGGGATGGCAGACGAGCACCCTACTCCTCACGCCTTCTCTCGTTCGCCTTTGACTCCCGGCCACCAGTTCCATCGGCCGGCGATGTGCATGATAGCGGGCACCAGCACCATCCGGATCAGCGTGGCATCAAGGAACACGGCGACGGCGAGCCCGAACCCGATGAGCTGCACTGCCAGCACCTTGGCGAGACTGAAGGCGCCGAAGACGATGATCATGATCAGGGCGGCGCTCGTGATGGTAGACGCGGTGGCACTGAGGCCTTCCATGGTCGCCTGGTCATTCCGGCCGGTGCGGTCGAAGGCCTCCTTGACTCGCGAAAGCAAGAACACCTCGTAGTCCATACTGAGTCCAAAGACCACGGCGAAGACCAGGACCGGCACCAGCACGTAAATGGCCCCGGTACCCGTCGCCAGGTGGAACAGGCCAGCCCCCACGCCGTGCTGGAAGACCAGGACAATCAACCCGAACGCCCCGGCCACCGACAGGCAGTTCATGACCACCGCCTTGACAGGTACCAGTACGGACTGGAAAGCGATGAACAGCATGATGGCGGTGGTGACCAGCACCACAGCCACCAGCAGCGGGAATCGCCGCAGCAACTGATCCTGCAAGTCCACGCCCGATGCCACGAAGCCGCCAACCAGCACGTCGACGGAATCGAGGCCGCGGATCCCCGAGCGGGCGAGCTCGCGAACGTCGCGTACGACCTCCATCGCCGTCAGTAGCGAGGTCGAATCTGCCAGCTGGATATCGAGCAGGGCCGTCCGGTTGTCCGGGGACAGGTGCCCGCCGAGAAAATCGGGATAACGGGCCCGCGCGCGTGGAATATCGGAGTACAGCATCGAATACTGGAGCGTCGAGAGATTTGCCCGGATATCCACCGGGCTCCGCACCCGCGCCACGCGGGGATCGGCTCGAAGGGAATCGGACAACCGTCGGAGGCCCCGCAGATAGCGGGCGCCGATGATCCTGGAGCCGTCCGGTGCCCGGAGGATCACCCGGACGGGCTGGACGGCGCCGCGAGAACCCATCCCCTCCAGCATCTCGGCGCCCAGATCCGAGTCGGTGCCTTTCGGGAACCACCCGGCCTGGGGCAGACCGATGCGGATCTGCAGCAGTGGCCAGGTGATGGCCGCCACCACGAGCCCCCCGATGGCAATGGCACGCCAGGGGTGATGTCCCAACCACCGCGCCCAGCGCTCCCAGCCGATCGGCGCATGGTACCAGGCAAGGCGCCGCGCCAGCCACCGCGGCTGGTCGATGGCGCGGCCCAGCAATGACAGAGCCGCGGGCAATAGCGTGACGGAAAGGGCGACCGCCGCGCCAACCACGAACACGCCGGCCAGCGCGATGGAGCGGGTCTCGGGCAGCGGAATGACGACTAATCCCGCGAAGCCGACGACGACGGTCAGGCCGCTGGTGACCACGGCGCGGCCCGCGGTCGCGATGGTACGTACGGTCGCCTCGCGCACCGGCTGGCCGCGGTTCAGTTCTTCCCGGAACCGAGTGACCACCAGCAACGAGTAGTCGATCCCCACGCCCAGGCCGATCATGGAGATCAGGTTCAGCACGAAGACCGACATGGGGTGGAAGAGGGCTGCGACGTACACCAAGGCCAGGGCGCAGGCGATGGCGAAGACGCCGATTACCAGCGGTAGCGCAGCGGCGGCCAACGCCCCAAAGGCCAGCACCAGCACGATGCCGGCGAGCGGCAACGAGCGCTGCTCGCCCCGCCGGGCGTCACTCAGGCTGGTGGTGCGGACATCGTATTCCAGGGCGGGAGCGCCGGTGACGTGCGACTCGAATCCTTCACCCGGCCCATGACGGGCCATGATCCGGCCAACCACCGTTCGGACGTCCGGCGTCCTGAGCAGTGCGGCCATGGACTCCTCGGCGGTCAGCACCGCCACCAGAAAGGTGGAACGGCGATCCCTGCTCACCAGGCCCGGGTCATCAGCGTCCCGGAAGGAAATCACCTGTCTGATGTACGGTTCCGCGCGAAGTGCGCGGGCCAGCTCGTCAATCACCACGGTGAATGGCGCGCTGTCCACCGGGATCGCTCCCCGCACGGTGACCGCGAAGAACTGAGCGATCGGTTGCTCGAACGCTTCCCGCACCAGCCGATAGACCTGCTCGGACTCGGTGTTGGCCGCCTGGCCCTCGACTCGTAATACGCTGCCCGCGCGGCGGGCTGCCGGAAATGCGAACACGGCGATCACGGCCCAGGCGACGATGATCGGAATCCGGAAACGGACGATGGACCGAGCCGGGAGTGCGATCACGCGGCCCTCTCGAACCCTCTTATCATCGGCGGCCACGGAGCTGGGGGCCGGCGTCCTCCAAGTCCTTCACCCCCCGGTCCAGACCCCAGGCCACGAAAAACGCGTATTCGGCATACCGGCTCAGTCCGGCAAGAGGAAAATCGGGGGCCCACTCGTCGGCCGGCTGGTGGTAATGATCCCACCGGGCGCGGAGTGCTCGAGAGCTGTCGACCGACATTCCTTCGTACGGGCCCGGCCCCGGAATGATGAACACCGCCGACACGCCGGCACGCAGAAATGGAAAATGGTCCGAGTTGGGCGTAGCCTGCGTGACGGTGGCGCTCCAACCGCGGGCGTGGGCCACGTCGGTAGCAAGTAGTACGAGCCGTGAGCCTGGTGTACCTGCCAGGCGCCAACTGGCGGGTCGGCCGGGGGGCGCCCCGGCATCCAGGTTGATCACGCCCAGCGTCCGATCATGGGGCCAGCGCGGGTGCGCGGCGTAGTAATCCGAGCCCAACAGACCCTGCTCTTCCGCCGCGAAGAACAGGAACAGGATGGAGTGCACGGGGGCATGCCGAGGCTCGCGGAAGGCCCGGGCGATCCCCAGCAGCATGGCCACCCCCGCAGCGTTGTCTGAGAATCCGTTGTACACCGAGTCCCCGCGCTGATCCGGGATGCCGATGCCGAGGTGATCGTAATGGGCCGTGAGCACGATCGCCGAGTCACGGGCCAGAGGGTCGCTTCCGGGAAGGAGGCAAGCGACGTTCCGGTCAGGGACATGGGACCGCTCGATCTCCGAGCGTAACTCGACGTGGACGCCGAGCGGGCCGGCCGCTGGAACGGCGGAGCTGCCAATGAGGGCCGCCGTTGCGGCCGGGCCGATGGCGACGGTCGGGAGCGTGCGGAGCAGGGAGGAAGGCGTCGCTGGCTCGGCAAGCACGAGACGGGTGTCGCCGCGACTCCGGGCGTACAAGTCGTAGCGCCGGTCATCTCGGACGGCCAACACAAGTCCGGCCGCGCCCCTCGAGGCGAGGCTGTCCAGCAAATCCCGATCCTGAATGGCCTCGGCGATCACCACGGCTCCGCTTACCTGGGGCGCGTCGGCCAGAGACAGTGGTGACGGCACGAACACCGCCGGTCCGGCGAACCCGGTCAAGGACGATCCCATATCGAGATCCAGGACGAAGTCCTGAGGTGCATGGAAGACGGAGCGGCCGGCTGCCGAAGCGACCTCGAGGCGGGCCGAACGGGTCACCACCCGGATGAGCGGCACGGACTGGAAGTAGTCATCCCCACCCGCGGGATGGAGCCCGAGCGTGCGGCACGCGGCGGCGAGATACTCGGCCGCGATGCGCGCCCCCGCGCTTCCCGCCCGGCGTCCCTGGAGCAGGTCGCCGGACAGGAACCGCGCGTGCGCGCCAATGGCCAGCGTGTCGATAGGCGGCCCGGGCAATGGGCCGGCCTCGCGACGCACCGGGGGGCCACAAGCCACCAGAGCGGCGAGCGGCACCATGACCAACGGGGAGATTCCGGACCGCTCTTTCACCGGGAAGCCGTGCTACATACGTTCCAACCATCGGCCGTCCGGCGTGTCGTCATGCGAATCATGTCCCAATTATATGAGCCTGGCCTACCTGCCCGCCCGGGAGGGTGGCTCTGAGCTCCCTCCTGGCGCTCGCCCTGGCGGCGCAGGTCTCCGCGCTGGCCGATCTGGACCGCGCCGTCCGGGACGGCATTGCGACGGGGGTCTATCCCGGAGCGGTCGTAGTGGTTGGGCGGAGCGACTCGGTGCTGGTGGCGCGCGGCTACGGTCACCTGACCTGGTCTTCATCCAGCCCCGTCCCAAGCCCCGACAGCACGTTGTATGACCTGGCGTCCCTCACCAAGGTGGTGGCCACGACGCCCGCCGTGATGCGTCTGGTCGACGCCGGGCGACTCCACCTCACCGATCCGGTGCAGTGGCACCTCCCGGGGTTCGTGGGCGAGGGGAAAGCGGCTGTAACCGTCGCCCATTTGTTGTCCCACACGTCAGGACTTCGCGCGTTCCTGCCGCTGAACCAGCTCGCTCCGGACGCGGGAGGGGCCCAGCGTCTCGTGCTGGAGGAGCCGCTGCGCTGGCCGCCCGGCCGGCGAGTGGAATACAGCGACTTGAACGCCATCCTTCTGGGATGGATCGTGGAGCGGGTATCGGGCCAGAGCCTGGACCAATTCGTGGGCGCCGAGGTGTTTGCCCCGCTCGGGATGTTGCAAACCCGTTTTCGGCCACCTCGGTCAGTCTGGTTCCGGACGGCACCGGTGGGTGCCTGGCGCGGCACACCGGTCGCCGGCAACGTGCACGACCAAAACGCGGCCCGTCTCGGGGGTGTCGCCGGTCATGCGGGCCTCTTCAGCACCGGACGCGACCTGGCCCGGTATGCCCAGTTCCTGCTGAATCAGGGACGCGCCTCGGACTGCCGTGCGCTTCTCCGGCCGTCCACCATCGCTCAACTGGCGCGCCGTGTCAGCGGCAATCGAACGTTGGGCTTCGAGCTCGAGGACACGACGTCGGCGGACAACTCCGGCGTCCGGCTGTCCCCGGCCGCGTTCGGCCATACGGGATTCACCGGCACCTCGCTGTGGATCGATCCCGTCGAGAACGTCTTTGTCATCATGCTGACGAATCGGGTCTATGCTCCGCGGGCCTCGCGCCCCGTCACCCGCCTCAGGGTACTGCGCGGCCAGGTGGCGGACGCGGCCGCGGGCCTGGCGGAAGAGGCCCGGCCACTGGTGGCGGGTACCGGCAGCCGGTGCTAGCCCGCCCACATCGGGCGGCGGGCCGGCCGATCCTCATCTATGACGACCAGTGCGCGTTCTGTCGCCGCTGGGTGCGACGGCTCAAGCGGTGGGATCGTGCGGACGTCATCGTGCTGCTCCCGCTCGCCGACCCGGAGGCGCCCCTGGTGGCGCGGCGGGACACCGCCGCCCTGCGTCGCGCCGCCCATCTGGTTCGGCCGGACGGAACGGTGTTCGCCGGCGCGGCCGCCGCCCGCGAACTGTTCGGTTTCCTGCCGCTCGGCTGGATTTTACGTGCAGCCATGCGGATTCCTGGCGTCCTTCCAGTTGCGGAGATGGTCTACGCGTGGATCGCCAGGACCTGGGGGCCGGTCCGACCGTAGCCAGGCGTCCTGCGCACTGATTAGGTTCCCTCCATGGTCACGGCCGACGATGTGCGAAAGGTGCTGAGGCAGGTCAAGGATCCAGAGATCAATCTCAGCATCATCGACCTGGGGCTGGTGTACGACGTCGAAGTGGCGAGCGAAGGGCATGTGGATGTTCGGATGACCCTGACATCGCCCGGCTGCCCCTCGGGTCCAGAGATCATGGGCGATGTAGATCGCGCTGTGCGGGACCTAGACGGCGTTACGGCGGTGAACATCGACCTAGTTTGGGAACCGTACTGGACGCCTGAACGCATCGATCCCAAGGTCCGGGCGTTTCTGGGCTACTGACTCCCCTCGGCGGCGGCGGCCGCCCGCAGGATCTCCTCGTCCGTCAGCGCTTCTCGCTGCCACCTCCGTAACTCCGGGACTAGGGCGATCCCCGCCGCGGTCGCGGGCGCGGCACGGGCGATCGCCAACAGCGTGGCGTTGGGACATAGCACGCCGGGCTCGAGCCCCAAGGCTGCGGCGCGGCGGGTGCGGGCCTCCTTGAGGCGTCCCAATCGAGCCTCGGTCCGTGGGTCGGGCCGTCCCGGCCCCGACCTGGGTTGGTCAGGGCGCACAATGTCCATCTGGCCCCCCAACCGAACCGCTTCCAGGAGTTCGACCTCGTAACGGCGCGCGATAGATTGGGGCAATCCCTCCACCCGGTGCAGGGCGCCGGGCGTGGTGGGGGACGCCCGGGCCACGGCCACCAGCGCTTCGTTGGGCGCCACGCGGAATGGCGGCCGGTCCAGGGCGCGCGCGGTGGCGTCCCGCCAGTCGTAGACCGCGCGCAGGACAACTTTCCCCCGCGGCGAAAGCGCGCGGGCGCCCGAGAGTTGCAGGTGCGCGAGCTCCCGGTCGGGCGGCGCCCAGCGAATTCCCTCGATGCGTACGAACTCCTCTTCGGCCCAATGAAGCCGCCCCGCCTCCGCCAGGCGCGCCGCCAGGAGGTCCCGCAGGCGCAGCAGGTGCTGCGTGTCGGCCGCCGCGTAGGCCACCATCGCCGGGGTCAACGGGCGAGCGGACCAGTCCGCGCGCTGCAGCTTCTTGTCCAGGCGAACGCCGAAGTGTTTCTCCAGGAGCGCCGACAGGCCGACGCCTGGCTCACCCAGCAACTGCGCCGCGATCCTCGTGTCGAACACCCGCGTGGCACGGAAACCGTAGTCGCGATCCAGGATTCTGAGGTCGTAGTCGGCGTCGTGGAAGACAACCTCGACCCGCGAATCGGCCAGAATCGTCCCAATCGGCGCCAGGTCGCCGGTTGCGATCGGATCCACCAGGATCGTTTCGACATCGGAGCTGACCTGGACCAGGAACACACGGTCCGCGTACCGGTGGAAGGACGCCGCCTCGGTATCCATGGCGATCCGCCCAGCAGTGGCCAGTCGTGCGGCCGCCCCCGCAAGGTCGCTTGGGTCGGTGATGACCGGAGGGATCAGGGGCGCCAGCATGCGAAGTGTGGCACTAACTTCGCTCCTCCGCACCGGCGTCCGCCACCACCCGCCCCGTTCGCGTTGAAGCGGACCGGGCTTCGGGGTATCCTCTCACGCATCACATCCGCTTCCGGAGCCGAACCATGAGCCCCATTCCCCGAGCTGGCGCCATCGCCGCCGTGTTCGCCATGACGATCCCGGGTTCGGCCGTCCGGGGTCAAGACGCTCCTCTCACCGGCGATCTGCTGCGCCACTTGCGGTTCCGGTCCATTGGGCCGGCCGTCACCGGCGGTCGGATTCACGATATCGAGGTTGTTCCCCAAGACCCTTCCACGATGTACGTCGCGAGCGCCTCGGGCGGGCTGTGGAAAACCGTGAACCACGGGACTACGTGGACGGCGATCTTCGATGACCAGCCCGTTAGCACCTTCGGGGACCTCGCGCTCGCGCCCTCGAATGCGGACGTGATCTGGGCCGGGACGGGCGAGCAGAACAACCGGCAGAGCACCTCATGGGGGAACGGCGTCTATCGCTCGTTGGACGGTGGAGCCAGTTGGGTCCATCTCGGGCTGGACGAAACTCGGCATATCGGACGTGTGGTAGTGCACCCCACGAACCCGGACGTGGCCTACGTGGCCGCGCTGGGGAATTTGTGGAAGCCCAGTACCGAGCGCGGCGTCTTCAAGACGTCTGACGGCGGCCGCACCTGGAGCAAGGTGCTTTATCTGGACACGCTGACCGGCGTGGTGGACCTGGTGATGGACCCCGGGGATCCGAACACGCTGGTGGCGGCGTCCTACCAGCGCCTGCGGCGAGCCTGGGGCTTCAACGGCGGCGGTCCTGGCAGCGGAATCCACAAGACCACCGACGGCGGCCGCACCTGGCGGCGAATTCGCAATGGCCTTCCCGCCGGGGATGTCGGCCGGATCGGGCTGGCCATTTCGGCCACCAACCGGCAGGTACTGAACGCCACCATCGAGCATCGAGGGGAGGGCGGGACCTATCGGAGCACCGACGGGGGTGAGAGTTGGCGCAGGGTGACCAACCTGAATCCTCGGCCCATGTACTACAGCCACATCTGGATCGATCCCCGCGACGAGAATCGGGTCTACGTGCTCGGTACGCAGTCGTACGTCAGCGAGGATGGCGGCACCACCTTCCGCGCGCTGCCCACTGCCCCGACGTACGACGTCGGGGTCCACGCGGACCACCACGCTCTGTGGATCGACCCGAATGACACCAGGCACTTCCTGCTGGGCGGCGACGGCGGGCTGTACGAGACCTGGGATCGGGGGATCACCTATACCAAGATCAACAACTTCGCCATCGCGCAGTTTTATGATGTCGGGCTCGATATGCGCGAACCCTATTTCGTCTATGGCGGGCTCCAGGACAACCATTCGTGGATGGGGCCCAGCGCCACGCGGCACTGGGAAGGAATTATCAACGACGACTGGCGGCAGATCGGTTTTGGAGACGGCATGTACCATCAACCAGATCCCTCGAGCCACCGCTACGTCTACAGTAACTCGAACGACGGTGGATTCACCCGGGTGGATGCGGAGACCGGGGACATCCTCGACATCGCGCCGGCGGCGCCGGCGGGCGAGCCTGAATACCGCTGGGAGTGGAACTCGCCCACGTTGGTCTCGCGTCATGACCCCGCCGTAGTGTACGCGGGCGGCAACCGACTGTTCATCTCCCGCGACCGCGGGCTGAGCTGGGAGCGCACGGAGGATCTGACCCGCCGCATTGACCGAGACACGCTCACGCTGATGGGCGTGCTGGGCTCGCAGATCACGTTGTCGCGGTACGACGGCGAGTCCTCGTTCGGTGCCATCTCTACCATTGCGGAGTCTCCGCTGGACCGCGCCGTTCTCTGGGTGGGCACGGATGACGGCCACGTTCAGGTTTCCCGTGATGGCGGGCGGGCGTGGACGGAGGTCGCACGGAACATCCGTGGAGGGCCGAGCGGAGCCTTCGTCAGCCGCGTGGTGGCGTCGCGGTCCGGTCCTGGCGCCGCGTACGTCACGCTCGACGCGCACCGGGACGGCGATTTCGCACCGTACGTGGTCTACACGGCCGACTTCGGCCGCACGTGGACTCCGCGCGCGGGGGGCCTTCCTTCCGGCTCCGTCAACGTCATCGCCGAGCATCATGCCAACCCCCGGCTCCTCTTCCTTGGCACAGAGCACGCCGTCTTCGCCTCGCACGACGCGGGCGCCACGTGGGCGCGGTTCATGCCGAACCTGCCCACCACACTGTTCGACGACATCGAGATCCATCCGCGAGACAACGACCTCGTCTTGGGAACTCATGGGCGCAGCATCTGGGTCCTCGACGATCTCACGCCGCTGGTGGAGTGGTCGCCGGTGGTGGCCGGTCAGCCGGCGCACCTGTTCGCGATCCGTCCCGCCACAATCTTCCACTTCTGGAAGGACCAGTCGTATCGGGGTCAGGGCGCGTATGCGGGGGAAAACCCGCCGTTCGGCGCGATCCTCCACTATCACCTCGCGGGGGAGGTGGAGCGGGCCGTCCTCACGGTGGAGGACGGGAGTGGGCGTCTCATCCGCCGGCTGGAGGGCTCGGGCATGCCGGGCGTCATTCACCGGATGACCTGGGACCTGCGTCACGAGCCGCCACCAACGGCGGCGAGCGGAGGTGCCGCGGAAGGCCCACAGGCCCTCCCGCGCCTGGCACAGCCGGTGGGCCTTCGGGGTCCGCTGGTCTCGCCCGGCGCCTACACCGTCGCGTTACACGCCGGCTCTGCGACCATGCGCCAAACCGTCACCGTCAAGGGCGATCCGCTCATGCCGGTGACCCATGCCCAGTACCGGGAGCGGGAGGCGTTTCTGGTGGATGTATTGGCGCTGCAGCGGCGTGTGTGGGACGTGGCCCAGCGGGCCGGGGTCCGGCTGCAGGGCGGCTTTGGACCGTCACCCGTGCCTGCGCCGGGAGATTCCCTGGCCGCTGCACGGGCCAACCTGACAACCGCGTTCCGGGGGCTGAACGGCCTTGCTTCAGAGTTGAACGGTGGCGGCGTGCGCCAGGGGACGCTGTATCCGCCGACCGCAACCCAGAAACGGCGCAAGCAGGAGCTGGAAAACGCGCTGAACCTGGCGATTTCGGCCTTGGAGCGGTTGGGCGGTCGGTAAGATGGGAGGTGTCCCGAAGTCCCCGCTCGGTTGTGGAGCGGGGAAGCGGGGGTCAGGTCAGAACGCCAGCAGTCGCGTCACTTTCGCCGTAATCAGGCGGTCCAACACCCTACCGTCCGCCATCCCGCGCCGTTCCGTATAGACGAAGAACAGATCCGAGAGGGGCGCGTGGATGTAGTTGAGCCGCAGGTTCACGGATACCTCGTCAACGGCGGTGCTGTATTGCACCAGCGCGCTCGCGAAGAAGCGCGTGGTGTGGGCGTAGCGGAACCGGGCCCGGAATACATCGGCGTTGAACGATGTCGAAGGCAATCGCACGTCGTTCCGCTCAGCGGAGGCGTCGAGCGAGAAATGGTGGTTCGGCCGCCACCGTGCGTTGGCCCGGGCCGATCGCTTGGTCCCGTCGTAGAAGCTGCCGTAGCTGCCCCGCGCGCCGAGAGAGAACGGCCGGCCCTGGTCTGATTGAAATCCGGCGCTTGCGTCGCGAAACCGGTATTCGCCCGGTTGCACGGTTGCGGCAGACCCGGGCACGCGGAAGGGGTCGGTAAGCCGCTCGTATGTGTCCCGGAGTCCCACGTCGGCCTGCGCCCCGGTGAGAAACTCGGCTTCGAGCCCGGCGGACAGCTCGCGCGTTTCCAGCACGCCGTCGAGGTCCGTGATGAAGTTGCCCTCGACGAAGGGATTTAGTTCCTGGAGCGACGCGAACCGCGGCTGTGGGTGGGCGCCGAGCGTCGCATAGGTCTGGCGCACCCCCCTTCTCCGGATAAAGCCAACCCCTGGATCGAACCCTTCACCCACGTGCTTGATGAACCCCGAGAGGTTGAGCGTGCGGTCGCGCCAGGCAAGCAGCACGTTGCCGACCTTGTTGTCGCCGGTGGCGGCTTCCTGATCCGTCGCCCCGCCGTAGGCGTTCACCAGCAGGTGGTCGAACAGGCGCAAGGACAGGTCCGCCCCATAGCTGCGGTTGAACCCGGGGCTGGAAGGTCCCGTGGTCTCTCGATTGATGAAAATGGCACCCATGCGGGCCGGCCCCACATCGGTCTTCACACGGGCCACGCCGAAGTTCTCTGCCGCAGCGCCGGAATCGGCCCGGGTCTGCATGTTGATCAGGCCCAGGTCCAGCGGGCCGACTGTGCCGGTGAGTCGACCGCCTCCGAACATGGGTGCGGGCTGCCCCGAGGCGAGTAGACCGATGCGGCGCGAATAGAAGAGGCTGAAGTCGCGGGGCGAAGAGCCCAGACGGTAATTCTGGATGGACACGTCGCCGAAGGCGAAGACGCCCGCGTTCTCCATGAAGAAGTCGCGCTTTTCCGGAAAGAACGTCGAGAATCTGGTGAGGTTCACCTGCTCTTCATCGACCTCGACCTGAGAGAAATCCGTTCGGTAGGTGAGATCCATGGTCATGCGCGACGACACGCCCCATTTGACGTCCACGCCACCATCGGCGCTGGTCCCGTGTTGGTCCGGCGGGCGCAACTCCCCCGCGCCCTTGGAGGCGAGGGCGAACGGCTTGAGCGAAAGGTTGCGGCCTTGCCGCAGACCGGTGAGCCCCTGAATCGTGCCCGCCAGAGACATGGTGTGAATGCGATGATAGCGGTGCATCGGGGCCCAGTAGGCTTCCTCGTTGCGGCGCCGCACGCGCCGGAGGAAGTTAATGCCCCAGGATTGGTCGCCCGGCGAGCTCTGGAAACGGAGTGTGGTCAGGGGGATAGCGAACTCTGCCGTCCAGCCTGAATCGTGCACCGCCGTCTTCACCCGCACCACGCCCTCCCATGCCCGGTTGACCAGGCGACTGTCGTCGAAGGCCTGTGCGTCGAACAGCGCGCCGGACGGGTTGGTCGCGAACATGAACGCGTTCCGGCGATCGAGGTACGTGTCCAGGGAGATACCAAACACGTCGCTGTTCTGCGTGTCAAAGTCCTGGTCAAAGCCCGCCGAGAAGATCTTACGGGGATCGGAGTCGTAGCAGATCGCGCCAACGTAGATGTACGCGGAATCGTACAGCACGCGCACCACCGTGCGCTCGGAGGCGGGCGCGCCTGCGCGGGGCTGGGACTGGAGGAATCCCGAAAGTAGCTCGGCCGTGCGCCAGCTCGGCTCGTCCAGGCGGCCGTCCACCAGCAGACGCTCCGAGGTCCGGACCGCCACCGTATTTGGCCGGGGGATGGCCTCGGGATTTGGCGGTCGGGCTTCCGGCTCCGCGGACCGCGGTAACTCCAGCCCGGTCTGGGCCAGGAGGGCGCGTGGGCCCGCGGCGGCCACGGCGACGGCCATCGCCGTGCCCACCCCGATGGCCCGACCAGCCAGCGTCTTCACCACCGTGAAGGTAACGGCGCGCGATGGTCCGTCATCGGCGTGGCTATGTCTGGCCCCTACTCCTCCGGCCGGTTGAGGACGCGACCGTGTTTCCCGGCCGTCACCCGACCCTGGTCCAGGGCGAGGCTTCCATTTACCAGGACGTATGCCATGCCCTCCGCCAACTGGTGGGGCTGTTCGTAGGTCGCAGTGTCCCGGAGACGAGCGAGGTCAAACACCACGAGGTCAGCCGCTGCGCCTTCCTGCAATACGCCACGATCCCCCATACGAAAAACGGTGGCCGGCAACCCCGTCATGCTGCGGACCGCGAAGGCCAGGTCAACCACCGCACGGTCGATCACGTAGCGACGAACCTTCCGCGGGAAGGTGCCGTTCCCGCGCGGATGCGGAACGCCCTCGCCCATCCGCACCAGGTCGCCGTCCGACGCCGTCATGGTCCACGGCTGCCGCATCAGCATCTCGATGTCACTCTCGATCATGTTGAAGGAGGCGATCGAAGCCCCCCCAGCGGCGAGCAGGTCGAGCGCCAAATCCACCGGCTCCATGCCACGCTCGCGTGCCACGTCTGCCAGCGTGCGTCCCTCAATGGAGGGATCGGCTCGATGCCGCCGAACCTGGAGCCGCGCCGCGCCGCCCCGGCGGTCCAGGTTTTCCAGCATCTCGGCCCGCAGGCGTGCCCGCTCGGCCGGCGTGCGCAGGCGCCGTGCCAGGGCCGTGTCCCCTCCCACCTCGGCCCAGCGGGGCACCAGGGCCCCCGTGATGCTCGTGCCCGAGGCCTCATACGGGTATTGATCCGCCCAGACTTCCACCCCCTGCGCTCTGGCCCGGTCAATCCGATTCACCAGGGCAGCGGAGAAGCCCCACACTCGTGGTCCCAGCGCCTTGATATGCGTGACCACACCCGGCAGCTTGGCCTCGCGCGCCACCCGGATGACTTCATCAACCGCCGCGACCAAGCCGATGGTATAGTCGGCTTCGTCGCGAATGTGACTGGTGTAGCTGCCCCGGAACTCCGCGGCAACCTTCGCCAGCTCCACCAGTTCATCGGTGCTCGAGAAGCTCCCCGGGGCATAGAACGGTCCGGACGACAAGCCGAAGGCGCCGGCCTCCATTCCGGCTCTTACCAGTTGCCGCATGCGACTCAATTCGTCCGCGTTGGGGGCCCGGTCCCGCATCCCCAGAACCGCAGACCGCACGGAGCCATGCGGCACCAGCTGCGCCACGTTGACCCCCAACCCGTCCTTGAGCAAGGCGGCGCGCTGCGCCACCAGATCCACCGGTCCGCCACCGTCGGGGTTTACGAACACGGTGGTCACCCCTTGTACCACTAGCTGCTCGGCGCCGCTCAGTTCCGGCGTGGCCAATGCCGGCCCCGCGTGAGAGTGGGCATCGATGAAGCCGGGTGCGACGTACAGCCCCGTCGCGTCGATCACTCGGGTGGCCGTCGCCCCGTTTAGGTTCCCGACCGCGGCAATCCGATCGCCGCGTACGGCCACATCCCCGCGGTACCAGGGGTTACCGGTGCCGTCCAAGACGCGGCCATTGCGGATCAGGACGTCGTAGGGTGCCTGGGCCTCCGCCGCGGGGTGAGAAAGGAGGAGAGCCAGCCAAGGCAGGTAAAGCAGTGCCCAGATTCTCCCGCCTTTCACTCCTCGTCTGACTTCCTCCGTACTGGATGGTCGTTGGTGCATCGGAATCACCTCACCGGCTGGTCCGGCCGCAACCGCTGGCCAATGAACCGCCAGATCTCCGTCCGGGAATCACGTGCGAGCCTGGTATCCAGGCGATTGAAAATGTGCCCGCCCGGGGCATCCTGATAAACCTTGTACTCGAAGCCGGTCTTGCCGGCGGCCTGGAGCGCTTGAATCAGGCGTTCCACCTCCAGCACGTTCACGTCCTCGTCATTGGTGTTGGTGTGAATCAGCAAGGGTGTGCCGCGGTACTTGTGAACGTTCCACGAGGGCGAACGGCGGCGGTACTCTTCAACGTCTTCGAATGCATCCTTGCCGATGTGGTAGTTCGCCGAGAAGAGGTCGCGATAGCCTTGCGTCTTATAGCCCATTCGGGCAATGAGGTCGCTCACCGGAACGCCAGCGTAGGCCACCGCATACGCGTCGGGGTGCTCAAAGACGTTCATGAGCGCATGCAGGCCGCCGTGGCTCCACCCCACGATGCCCACCCGGGCGGGATCAAGAAAGTCGTAGGTCTCCAGCATGAAAGTGCGAGCGGCGTACGTGTCTTCGACTTCGAGGCCGCCGTAGTCGATGTTCTCGTAGAACCCGCGCCCGTAGCCGGTGCTGCCGCGGTACTCCGGAGCCACCACGGTGTAGCCCTGATCCAATAGCTCGCCCAGCACGTGAGCGTAGCCCATGTTGAAATTACTATGCACCCCGTCGTGCGGCAGCACGATGAGCGGCTGCTTCCGGCTCCGGTCCAGTCGCTTGGGGATGAACACGTAGGCGGGAATACGCAGCGGATTCCCGGCTCCCTGGGCCGTGGGATTCGGCTCGCGGCGCCGTGGCGGTCCCGTGAAGCTCACTACGTCCATATCGGCGATATCGGAGAATCGTTGAAAGAACATCAAGTCGTCCAGACGACGATTCAGCACGTCCACCTGGTGTCGCATGCTCTCCATGTGAGCCTGGATCAGGCGTTCCAATCGCGCCGTTGAGGGTACGTCCTGAGCACTCCCGGTGCTCCAAGAGCACATGATGATCGCGCCAGTCAGGAGGGTTCTTACGAATGTCATTGGTGCGTCCTTTTCCATCTCTCGGTGATTGTCAACACGCTGTCCAGACAGTCGGTCGATTCTCGACACCATACCAAGGAGTTACGCGCCAGTATTATGGCATATATAGGACACCACAGGTCTGCCTATGCTAAGCGCACCCGCCTGCCCACGCGGCCGCCACCTTATCGGCTCTCCACAGGATTAGGGCTCACGAAGTTGGTGGGCCTGCGGGTCGAAAGCTACCTTTCGCGCTGACTCGAGCCAGCGACAAGCCTCAGTGGTGTCTTCGGTGGAAATGGTGGTTTATCGGGACGACTGCGACCCCGCCGGGCGACTTACGGAGTCGGCGCTGCTCCGCCTCCTGGACCGAGCTCGATGGGAACAACTGGGGTCGGCTATGGCCGCCGGGGGAGGAGCCGGCCCGATGCCCACGGCGCGGAAAGCCACGTTGGAATTCCATGCTCACCCGACGCCGGGGGACCGGCTGCGCGTCGACACCACGCTCACCACCGTGGGTCGGACCAGTTACACGTTGCGGCATACGGCCCGAGCACCCGACGGGAGAATCATCGCCGAGGCGGAGATCGCGTTCGATTGCCTCACGTCTGAAGGGGATCCGACTCCGGTGCCGCAGGCGATCGTCCAGGCGTTCGGCCGCAGGCCGTCGGTTCGCGCCAGCGAAACGCAGCACCTGGCCGTGCGCGGGCTCGCTGTGGCGCTCGATGTGCAAGGGGAGGGAAGTCCGGTGCTGTTCATCCATGGGTTTCCCTTGGATCGTACGGTGTGGCGCCAGGTCATGGCCACGCTCACCGGTTGGAAGCGGATCGCGCCGGACTTGCGCGGGATGGGTCTCTCGGACGCCCCGGGAAAGTACGCGATCACGGAGTACGGTGACGATCTCGCGGCGCTGCTCGACGCGCTGCATGTGTCGAAGACCGTGATCTGCGGCCTGTCAATGGGCGGGTACATCGCCTTCGACCTTTTCCGGCGCTATCGGGACCGGGTGCGTGCACTGGTGCTGGTCAACACGAGGGCTGAGCCGGATACCGAGGAGGCGCGAGGGCGCCGGAATGACATGATTGCCATGGTGAAGCGAGATGGAACGGGGGCTCTGGCCGAGGTGCTGATCCCACAGCTTCTCGCTCCCTGGTCTGTCTCGGCGCTGCCGCACGTCGTGGAACAACTCCGCGGCATGATCACGGGCAACCCGGCACCGGGCATCGTTGGAGCACTGGAGGCCATGAGAGATCGGGTGGACAGTACGGACCTGCTCTCAACGATCGATGTGCCAACCTTGGTCATCGCGGGTCGGGAGGACCGGCTGATTCCAGCCGCCGCGTCACGTACCCTTGCCGACGCCATCCCATCGGCCCAGCTCACGCAGATTCCCGAAGCCGGCCACCTGACACCCCTCGAGCAACCCGTGCCCACCAGTCGGGTGATCGCGGAATTCCTCGATGCGCTGGGACCCCCGAGTTCCTGACGAGGGGTCCTTCGCTCGCTAGAGCACGTGCGCGCCACGCGGCTCTTCCCGCGGCGTGGGGTCACTGTAGCGACCCTGCACAGCCCAGTGCTTCTCCCATTCCTCGCGGAGGCAGAACGGGTCGATTCCAGTAGCACGATCCACCGCCAGCACGCCGTCCAGATGATCGATTTCGTGCTGCAGTAGCTCCGCGAGCGCCCCCTCCGCCTCCATCGTACGATCGGTTCCTTGGGGGTCTTGGTACCGAACAGTGACGTGATAGGCTCGCTGGACCCGCACCAGCAATTGAGGAAAAGAGAAACAGTCGTCCCACACCAGGAAATCGTCATCGCCGACGTCGGTGATTTCTGGGTTCACCAGAGTCCATCGGCGATCGGGCAGCTCGATGTGCACCATCCGGATTGGAGCCCCCACCTGAGGTGCCGCGAGGCCGCGACCGGATCCGTGCTTCTCCCGCCAGTCCCGCAGCGTGTCACGGAGATCGTCCGCCACGATGCGCGCCGCCGGCGACCGGGGATTAACCGGGGCACAACGAGCCCTCAAGATAGGGTCGCCAAGCTGTCGAACGCGCCGAACTGCCATAGCTCAATACTACTCCGCGCCACTGGGGGCGAAAGGTTGAAACTACGGGAACGGCGGTTATCAACCGAGCGGTTGATGCACCGGATCGTTGCGATCCTACTGGACGATGGCGACCAGGATGTTGCGCAAACCGTGATGCGGCTCGCACCTACCCACTAAAACAACAAAACAGTTGCCGAAGTTCGCCTTTGTCGGCTAGATTATCACCCCATGGAACCTAACTCTCCGTCGCTCGCGGCTCACAGGGGACTACGCGGACAGGTACTGATTGAACTGAAGCGCAGTCAGCCGCTCACCGCCAGGGAGCTGGCTCACCGCCACGGTGTGACGGCAGCGGCCGTCCGGCGCCATCTCAAGGAGCTTGAGGTCGAGCAGCTCATCGCGTTTGAACGTGAGCAACGCGGACAGGGGGCCCCGACGTTCGCCTATCGACTGAGCCCAGCCGGCGAGGCGCTGTTTCCCAAACGCTACGAAGAGACGCTACAGGAGGCCCTCACCTTCGTCGAGCGAAGCGGTGGTCGGGAGGCCGTCCGCCGCTTCTTCGCCGAGCACTTCGCGGGCGAAGCTGAGCGGCTCAAGCCATCGCTGCGCCACGCCACTCCGGAGGAGCGATTGGACGCTGTCGCCGACCTGCTGACTAGTCAGGGATTCATGGCGGAGTGGTCGCCCGAGCCCGGCGGTCTCCGCATGGCAGAGCACAACTGCGCCATGCACGCCGTGGCGGAACGTTTCCCCGAGATCTGCAACGAGGAGCTGCGGTTCCTCGAAGAGGTGCTTGGCGCCCAGGTTTCCAGGGAGCGGCACATTGTGAGCGGATGCAACGCATGCGAGTACGCGGTGAGCTTCACTCGGCCGGCTCCACCGCCGGAGAACGCCACATGACGTCAACCTCAATCGAAGCCCAGGTTCTTCAACCCTACAAGTACGGGTTCGTCACGGACATCGAGTCCGATCTTGCCCCAGCCGGCTTGAACGAAGGCACCATCCGGCTGATTTCGGAAAAGAAGGGCGAGCCGCAATGGATGCTAGAATGGCGCCTCAAGGCATTCCGGCAATGGGCCAAGATGACCGAACCGCGCTGGGCCAACGTGAAGTATGAACCCATCGACTATCAGGCCATTCATTACTATGCGGCCCCCAAGCCCAAGAAGGCGCTGAGCGGCCTGGACGAGGTGGATCCCAAGGTCCTGGAAACCTTTGAGAAGCTGGGAATTCCGGTCTCGGAGCAGAAGCGACTAGCCGGCGTGGCAGTGGACGCGGTGTTCGACTCGGTATCAGTCGCGACGACGTTCAAGGAGACCCTCTCTGAGGCCGGCGTCATCTTCCTGCCTGTTTCCGAGGCCATCCGGGAGCACCCCGACTTGGTGCGCCGGTGGCTGGGTTCCGTTGTGCCGCACAACGACAATTTCTTCGCCGCCCTCAACTCGGCGGTGTTCACGGACGGGTCGTTCGCCTATATCCCCAAGGGTGTTCGGTGCCCCCTGGAACTCTCGACCTATTTCCGTATCAACGCGCAGTCCACCGGGCAGTTCGAGCGCACGTTGATTATCGCGGAGGAGGGCGCTTCGGTGAACTACCTCGAGGGCTGCTCCGCGCCCATGCGGGACGAGAACCAGCTGCACGCGGCGGTGGTGGAGCTCGTCGCGCTGGACAACGCGACCATTAGGTACTCGACCATCCAGAACTGGTACCCCGGGGACGAACACGGTCGTGGCGGCATCTACAATTTCGTGACCAAGCGGGGGAAGTGCCTGGGCCGAAACTCCAAGATTTCCTGGACGCAGGTGGAGACCGGCTCCGCCATCACGTGGAAGTATCCCGGCTGCATCCTTCAAGGGGATAATTCCGTCGGGGAGTTCTACTCCGTGGCGGTGACCAGCCGCCGGCAACAGGCGGACACCGGCACCAAGATGATTCACATCGGCAAGAACACCAAGAGCACCATTGTGTCGAAGGGGATTTCCGCCGCCCGGGGCCAGAACACCTACCGCGGGCTGGTGAAGATCATGAAGGGCGCCGACGGTGCGCGAAATTACTCTCAGTGTGATTCTATGCTGATCGGCGACCAGTGCGGAGCCCACACGTTCCCCTACATCGACGTGCGCAACAGCACGGCGATCATGGAGCACGAGGCGTCGACCTCCAAGATCGGCGAGGACCAGATCTTCTATCTCCGGCAGCGTGGGCTGAAGGCCGAGGACGCCGTCTCTATGATCGTGGCGGGATTCTGTAAGGAAGTTTTCCGGGAGCTGCCCATGGAGTTCGCCGTGGAGGCGCAAAATCTGCTCTCGATCAGCCTGGAAGGCAGCGTTGGCTGAACCCGGCAACCGGTCACGAACTCCTGACAACCGATACCTGACAACCGATTGAAGCCTCATGCTCGAAGTCAGAAACCTCCATGCCTCCGTCGACTCCCGCGAGATTCTGAAGGGCGTGGATCTGAAGGTGAACGCGGGCGAGATCCATGCCATCATGGGTCCCAACGGTTCGGGAAAGAGCACGCTGGCGCAGGTATTGGCCGGGCACCCCGCGTATACTGTGACCGAGGGATCGATCCTCTACCAGGGTCGGGACCTGCTGGACATGGAACCGGAGGAACGTGCGCAGGCTGGCGTGTTCCTGGCGTTTCAGTATCCGGTGGCAATTCGAGGGATCACCAACGGGTACTTCCTTCGCGCGGCGGTGAACGCGGTGCGCGCGAGTCAAGGGTTGTCTGGGCTGGACCCGCTGGACTTCTTGGACGTCCTTCAGGAGAAGCTCAAAGCGATCGGGTGGGACGACAGTTTCCTGAGCCGTCCCGTGAACGACGGGTTTTCGGGTGGAGAGAAGAAACGGAACGAGATCCTGCAGATGGCAGTGCTGCAGCCCACGCTGGCTATCCTGGACGAAACGGACTCTGGGCTCGACATCGATGCCCTGAGAACCGTGGCGGAGGCTGTGAGTAAACTCCGCACACCGGGGAACGCAACGGTCCTGGTAACCCACTATCAGCGGCTGCTCAACTACATCGTGCCCGACTTGGTGCATGTTCTGGTGGACGGCCGGATCGCGCGTTCCGGCGGCAAGGATCTGGCCTTGGAGCTTGAGGCGCGGGGGTACGACTGGATCCGGCCGGAGGTGGCCGCCGCGTGACGCCGGAGCCCGCTGGAGGCGCGGCAACGGACCCGAAGGCCGCCCTTCTGGATGACTACCGCAAGACCGTGGCGCCCGCCGCGGCCCAGGGACCGACCTGGCTCGCTCGGCGCCGCGAGGAAGCGATCGCGCGGTTCGCCGATGTCGGGTTCCCGACCACGCGGCAGGAAGAGTGGCGCTTCACCAGCGTGTCTACGCTGGCCAGCCTGCGCTTCTCGGTGCGGTACCAGAACCGCGCCCCCAACATCGGGCGGGACCACCTCGGACTGATGTTGCCGCCGGGGCCGGGTGCCGCTCACGCGGTGTTCGTGAACGGACGGTTCGCGCCAGCGTTGTCGTCGGTGGGCGGACTTCCATCGGGTGTGACGTTCGGAAGCCTCGCCCTGGCGATCAGGTCCAATGGTACGCCGGGCGGCGCCATCGAGGAGCACCTGGGCAAGCACGCACTGGTCCAGCGCAACCCGTTTACCGCGCTCGCCACCGCCTTCCTCGACGACGGCGCGTTCCTCTATGTACCGGCTGGCGTTGAGGTTGAGGCGCCGGTTCAACTGCTCTTCCTCACGGCTCCCGGCGATGGTCCATCCGCCAGTCACCCCAGGATTCTGGTGATCGCGGAACGAAATGCCCGAGTGTCGCTGGTGGAGGCGTATGCCGGTGTTGAGGATCGCGCGTATCTGACGAATGCGGTGACCGAGTTGGTGGCCGCGGAAGGCGCCCGGATCTCGGCGTGCCGCATTCAGCGCGACAGCGAGCTTGCCTACCACATGGCCACCACGCAGATGTACCAGGGGAAGGATGGCAGGGTCGAGACCTGCGCGGTCGCCGTGGGCAGCGCGTTATCGCGACACGACGTAGGCGCGGTGCTCGGGGGGGCGGGCGGGTATCTGATCCTGAACGGCCTGTCTGTGCTGCACGGGCACCAGCACGTGGATCACCACACGACCATTGATCACGCCGCGCCGCATTGCGAGAGCCACGAGTTGTTCAACGGGATCCTGGCCGATCACTCACGGGGCGTCTTTAGCGGCCGGATCATCGTGCGTCCTGGTGCGCAGCGGACCGACTCGAAGCAGACCAACAACAATCTGCTGCTCTCCGAGGAGGCGCGGGCGGATAGTCAGCCGCAGCTCGAGATTCATGCGGATGACGTGAAGTGCACCCACGGCGCCACCCTAGGGCCATTGGATGACGCCGCCCTGTTCTACCTTCAGACCCGAGGCATCCCGCAGCACGACGCTCGGGATCTCATGACCTACGGTTTCAGCGCGCAGGTCATCGGCACGGTTCCGGTGCCCGAGGTGCGACGCCAGATCGATCGGCTGGTCCGGGCGACCCTCGATCGTGGTTCCCGGCGCCCCCGCACGGTCCCGTGACCACCACGTCTCGGAGCGAAGCACGCCGCGCCAATCGACCGGGCCCTAGACGCGCGCCCGACGTCGAGGCGCTCCGGGCAGACTTCCCCATCCTCCAGCGCACGGTCCAGGGTCATCCACTGGTGTATCTGGATAACGCGGCGACCACCCAAAAGCCGCGTGTGGTGATTGACGCGCTGCGACGATACTACGAGGAGATCAACGCCAACGTGCACCGAGCGGTGCACACCCTGAGTGAGCAGGCGACTGCCGCGTACGAAGGCGCGCGCGCCAAAATCCAGCGCTTTGTGAACGCCGCCGAGCCGCATGAAATCGTGTTCGTCCGCGGGACTACCGAGGCCATCAACCTCGTGGCCCAGAGTTTTGCCCGCCCACGCCTTCGCGCGGGTGACGAGATCCTGATTTCCGCCATGGAGCACCACTCGAACATCGTGCCGTGGCAGATGGTCACCGCCGAGCGCGGCGCCACGCTCCGGGTGATCCCCATGGATCGATCGGGAACGTTGCTCCTGGACCAGTACCGGGATCTCTTGACGGAGCGCACCCGTCTGGTGGCTCTGGTGCACGTGTCCAACTCCCTGGGCGCGCGGAACCCGGTGGCCCAGATGATCCGTGAGGCCAAGGCCCGGGGCATCCCCGTGTTGCTGGACGGCGCGCAGGTGCTGGGGCATCACCGCGTGGACGTGCGGGAGCTGGGCTGCGATTTCTATGCGTTTTCGGCCCATAAGATGTTCGGGCCCACGGGAATCGGGGGGCTCTACGGCCGCGCCGAGCTTCTTGAGGAGATGCCGCCCTTTCAGGGCGGCGGCGACATGATTCGCAGGGTCACGTTCCAGGAGACCACGTACGCCGCACTGCCCCACAAGTTTGAGGCGGGGACGCCCAGTATCGCGGACGCGGTGGGGTTCGGAGCCGCCGTTGACTACCTGGCGGGCCTCGATCGGGACGCGCTGGAGGCGCATGAGGCAGACGTGGTGGCCTATGCGGTCGAGCAGCTCGAGGCCCTGCTGGGCGTGCAGCTCATTGGGCGGCCGGCCGATCGGACGGGCGTGGTGTCATTCATCATGGACTGCGCCCACGCCCACGATGTCGGCACCATCGTGGATCAGGAGGGCGTGGCCATCCGTACCGGCCACCATTGCACCCAGCCCGTCATGGACTTTTTCGGGGTGCCGGCGACCTGCCGAGCGTCCTTTGCCTTCTACAACACCCGCGCGGAAGTTGACGCACTGGTCAGAGCCCTTGCGCGGGTGCGGAAGGTCTTCGCGTGACCGACCTGCCTGACCTGTATCAGGAGCTCATCGTCGATCACAACCGGAACCCGCGGAACTTCCGCGTTCCGGCCGACGCGAACCGAACCGCCGAGGGTGACAACCCGCTCTGCGGGGACCGCATCAAGCTGTTTCTTCGGGTGCAGGACGGGCGAATTGCCGACGCGGCGTTCCAGGGTTCAGGGTGCGCCATTTCGAAGGCCTCGGCGTCCATGATGACGCAAGCCGTCCAGGGGAAGACCGAGGACGAAGCCGAGCGCTTGTTCAAGGCGTTTCACGCCATGGTGACCGCGCCGGTGACGAACCCGGCGGAGGCGGCGGCGCTCGGCAAGCTCGCGGCGTTCGGCGGCGTGCGGGCCTTCCCTGCGCGCGTGAAGTGCGCCAACCTGCCGTGGCACACCCTGCGTGCCGCGCTCCAGGCGCCGGGAGATCGCGTTTCCACCGAGTAGGTAGCGCCGGTAGCGAGTGCGTCGGGCCCACCGTATCGTAGACGGCACGGACCGGCCGCTCACCTCAAGACCCAGACGGGCTATGACCCCCGACAACGTGGTTGTCCTGGAGGGCGTCACCAAGCGATTCGCGACGCACACGGCGGTGAGCGATCTGTCGCTCGTCGTGCCGCGGGGGAGCATCTACGGCCTGCTCGGTCCCAATGGAGCGGGCAAGACGACGACCATCCGGATGATCCTGAGCATCATCGTGCCAGATGAAGGCGCGATCACCTTGTTCGGCGCAACGGATTCTGGCCGGGACGTGAGCGGGCGAATCGGGTACCTGCCGGAAGAGCGCGGGTTGTACCGCAAAATGCGGGTGGGTGACCTGTTGGTGTTCTTGGCAGAGACAAAGGGGATTACCCGGGGCGTCGCTCGCGCCGAAGCACGACGATGGCTCGAGCAGCTTGGCCTTGGAGCGTGGGAGCACCAGAAGCTGGACGCCCTCTCGAAAGGCATGCAGCAGAAGGTCCAGTTCATTTCCACCGTGCTGCACCGGCCCGATCTGGTGATCCTGGATGAAGCATTCGCCGGTCTCGATCCAGTCAACGCGCAGGTCATGAAGGACACCGTAGTTTCGCTCGCGCGGAGCGGTACCACGGTGGTGTTCTCCACCCACGTAATGGAACACGCCGAAAAGCTGTGCGACGCCATCTGCATCATCGCGCGCGGCCGGAAGATCGTTGATGGCCGGCTGGCGGACGTGCGGCGCGGCCACGGAGGCCGCCACGTCATCGTCGCCGTGGAGCAGGGCGTGGGATCGGCGGAGCGGGTCCTGACGGATCGCGCGCTCGTCGCCAAGGCCGACACGTACGGGCAGTACGCGGAGCTGGAGGTCGCTCCGGGAGCCGACCCGCACCGGATCCTCGAAGCGCTCCTGGCGGCCGGGTCCCGAGTGACGCGCTTTGAGATCGCGGAGCCGACCCTGCACAAGATCTTCATTGACAAGGTCGGGGCGGACACGGCATCAGCGCTGGCCAACCCCGGGGGTGACCATGCGTAAGATGTGGGTGGTCATCCGGCGGGAATTCGTCGAGCGCGTCCGGACCAAGTGGTTCATCATCTCCACGGTGTTGGGTCCGTTGCTCATGGTCGCGTTTGTGGCGGTTCCGCTGATCATGGCGCGCAAGGGCGCGCAGGAGCGGGTGATTGGCGTGATAGACGCGACGTCTACGGAATTCGGGCGCCGCCTTGCGGCATCCTTGGACCGTGCGCCCCCGATCAAGGCAAGTTGGCTCCCGACGCCCGTCGCGGAGATCGAGCAGGCGGCGGACTCACTGGCGGTCCTCATTGGGGCCAAGGTGGTGGATGGTTTCATGATAGTCTCGGATGAGGCGGTGGATGACGGCAAGCTCGAGTACCGTGGCTCCAACGTCTCCTCGCCCCGCGACATGCAGATCCTCTCCACGCTGGTTGAGGAAGCCGTGTTTACCGAGCGGTTGGGGCGGGCGGGTGTGGACGCAGCGCTGGTACGCCAGGCGAAGATCCCGCTCCAACTGCGCACGCTGAAGGTCGCTGGCGCCCGCACCACCGCTTCCTCCGGCGAAGGGTCGTTCATTCTTGCGTACGTCATCTGGTTGCTGTTGTACATGGGCATCCTGCTGTATGGCGTCAACGTGATGGGCTCCGTGGTTGAGGAGAAAACGTCGCGGATTGTGGAAGTCCTTATTTCCAGTCTGAAGCCCTTCCAGCTCCTGGCTGGAAAGATCATCGGTGTGGGCGGGGTCGGACTCTTCCAGTTCGCCATTTGGGGTCTGTGTGGGGCGGTGTTGATTGACCGGAGAGAGCTGGTGTTCCGCTTGCTGGGTGAGTCGGTGCCTGGGGGATCCACGGCGGCGTTCCCCGAGGTTCCCCTGGCGACGGTCGCCGTGTTCCTGCTGTATTTTCTGCTCGGCTATTTCCTGTATGCCGCTATGTTTGCCGCCGTCGGCGCCATGACGAGCAGCGAGGCGGAGGCGCGGCAGGCCGCCAATTTCGTGGTCATGCTGCTGGTGCTGCCGTCTGTGTTGATGATCGGGATCCTCAATGATCCCGATGGGACCATGGCGATTGCGCTCTCTATTGTGCCGTTCACCTCCCCCATCGCGATGCCGGTCCGATGGGCCGCCGCCGAAGTGCCCGCGACGGAGATCATGTCGTCGCTTGGGGCGTTGGCTGCGGCTCTGCTTGCGGTCACGTGGGTGGCCAGCCGGATCTACCGCGTAGGTATCCTGGCGTACGGGAAACGGCCCGGGCTGCGAGATCTGGTGCGCTGGGTGCGCACCGCCTGATCCGTCCGGCGGCCGTTGTTCCAAATAGGATGCAGTGTCACCTCTCCGCCGTCAGTCAGCAATCGCGCCACCGTTGCCCCACGGTAAATGACCGGCTTGCACGGAGTATGATGGAGCGGCTACTTGTTGGTATGCGCGCGAAACCAACCGTGGTCGTTGTGGGGGGGGGCCACGCGGGGACGGAAGCGGCCTCCGCTGCGGCCAGGCTCGGGGTCCAAGTCCTGCTGGTGACGGCCAACCTGGACACGATTGGGCAAATGTCCTGCAACCCGGCTGTGGGCGGAATCGCGAAAGGCACGGTGGTTCGAGAGATCGATGCCATGGGTGGCGTCATGGCGCGAGCGACGGATCTTTCAACCATTCAGTTTAGGATGCTGAACCGGTCGAAGGGACCAGCCGTTTGGGCCCCCAGGGCTCAATGCGATCGTACGATATATCGTCGTGCTGTGCGCGCCCTCCTAGAGGAACGCCCAGGGATCACGCTGGTTCAGGGAATGGTTCACTCGCTCGTGGTCGAAGATGGGCGCGTGGCAGGGGTCGTTACTCAGGATGGTAGGCGGCTCTGCGCCGACGCGGTGGTAATCACGGCCGGCACGTTCCTGAGGGGTCGAATTCATCTTGGCACCGAGGTGTGCGTGGAGGCTGGCCGCGCGGGGGATCCACCGTCGGTCCCTTTGGCGTTGCAGCTCGAGGGATTGGGGCTGCGAGTCGAGCGCTTCAAGACCGGCACACCGCCACGCGTGGACGGCCGGACCGTGGATTACCGTGCCCTTGAGCGCCAGGACGGTGAGATGCCGTCTTTCCGTTTCTCACACTTCAATGGGCAGGAGCGGCCGGAGCAGCGCCCCTGCTGGATCTCTTGGCTGGGCGACGAAGGGCGGGAGATCATTCAGCGGAACTTGGGTCGCTCGGCCCTTTACGGTGGGGCGATTGCCAGTCGCGGTCCGCGCTACTGTCCATCTGTTGAAGATAAGGTCGTGAAGTTCCCGGATGCGCCTAGGCATCAGGTATTCCTCGAGCCCGAGGGCTTGGACACGTCGGAACTCTACTTGAACGGATTGTCGACGTCGCTGCCCGTGGATGTCCAGCTCGACATCTTGCGGTCGGTTCCGGGTCTAGAAGGCGCGACGATGACCAGACCAGGCTATGCCATCGAGTACGATTACTACCCACCCGACCAACTCACCCCGTGGCTGGAGCTGAAGGCGATTCGTCGGCTCTTCCTCGCTGGCCAGGTTAACGGGACGACGGGATACGAGGAGGCCGGTGGCCAGGGCCTGGTGGCCGGTCTCAACGCGGCCTTGATCGCTGCCGGCCGGGAGCCACTCGTGCTTGGTCGTGATGATGCGTACGTCGGTGTCCTGGTGGATGACTTGGTAACCAGGAGTGTCGATGAACCGTATCGACTGTTTACGTCGCGCGCCGAGTACCGCTTGCTCCTCCGGCAGGACAATGCGTTACGCCGACTGGGGCCGTTGGCTGAGAAGATTGGTCTGCTCAGCGACCGTGAGCGACGAGTGCTCGAACGCCGTTTGCGCGCCGAAGAGTCGTTACTCGTCGCTGCGCGGGAGACGTCACTGAGTGCCGAAGCTGCCAATGCATTGCTCAGGTTGGTTGGTGAAAGGGAGGTGACGGCGGCAACGAGGCTGGCAGAGTTGGTACGCCGCCCACGGGTGGGATTGCGGCAGGTCGTGCTCGCCGCCCAGCTGGATGCGGGAGTAGATGACGATGCCTTGATGTCTGCAGAGATCGAATTGAAGTACGAGGGCTACCTCGCGAGAGAGCGTGAAGCCGTACGCCGAATGCAAGAGCTTACTAGTTTCCCGCTTCCTGGAGATCTCCCGTATTTGGCCTTCGCCAGTCTCAGCACCGAAGCCCGGCACAAGTTGCATCGGGTTCGGCCGGGGTCCCTGGCGCAGGCGAGCCGGGTCTCCGGCGTTTCTCCCAGCGACCTACAGAACTTGGTGTTTGAGGTTGTCCGCCTCCGGCGCGCCCTGGCCCCAACGCAATAGGGAGCCCATGAGCTAAGTTGCTGCGAGCAAATGACGTCCAGCAGTAGTGTTTCACGTGAAACACGCAAGCGGCAACACGCTGTCTCTTTGCTCCCCGACCAGCACGTGGTATATTCGCACCGCCGAGCGAACCGCGGGTTGTTCTTGTTACACGATACTATAAGCGTTTAAATTACAAAGGCTTACGCGATATATGGGCAGGGTGATCGCCATCGCGAATCAAAAAGGCGGAGTCGGGAAGACCACCACAGCCGTCAACCTCGCCGCGTCGCTCGCCGTCAGTGAGCGGCGCACGTTGCTCATCGATGGCGACCCACAGGCGAACGCCACGTCTGGCGTCGGGATCGATCGCCGTCGCCTCCCTGCCTCCTTGTACGAAGCGTTGATGGAAGATGTACCGCTCGCCAGTGTGGTCCGTAGCGGGGTTCACGTCGCCTACCTCGACGTCGTGCCCGCCACTCAGGACCTCGTCGGAGCCGAGATCGAACTCGTCAATCGTCCGTCGCGCGAAACGGTGATGCGGCGCGCCCTTGCAGGACTGCTGGACGCCTACGAGTTCGTGGTGATCGACTGCCCACCGTCGCTCGGTCTCATCACCCTCAACATGCTCACGGCGTCGGACTCGGTGCTGATACCGATCCAATGCGAATACTACGCCCTCGAAGGGCTCTCGCAGTTGTTGAATACGGTGAAATTGGTCCAACAGAATTTCAACCCGGACCTTGCGATCGAAGGCGTGCTGCTGACCATGTTCGACAACCGTTTGAACCTGTCCAAACAGGTGGCAATGGAGGCCAACGAGTACTTCGGGGCCAAGATGTTCCAGGCGGTTATCCCCAGGAGCGTGCGCCTGGCGGAAGCACCAAGCTTTGGCAAGCCAATTCTCATGTATGACGTGCAGTCGGTTGGGGCGAAGGGATACCTGGCGCTGGCGCAAGAAGTGATTCGCCGCGCACTGGTCGCGCCTCCCGTCGCAACCGTGGCGTCGGTGGGAGATCTCCTATGACCGATGTTCGCAGCCGGCGCCGGCTCGGGAAAGGGCTTGAGGCGCTCTTGGGACCCTCCGCGACGGCCGTCGAGGGTGATGGTGCGCTCCGTCGAATCGCGCTCTCGGACGTGCGCCCGAATCCGTATCAGCCCCGTCGAGACTTTCCGGAGGAAGCACTGGCCGAGCTGGCGGAATCCCTGCGGACCTCGGGGCTGCTCCAGCCCGTGGTGGTACGGGCCGCTCCTGAGGGCAAGTTCGATCTGATTGCCGGCGAGCGCCGGTGTCGGGCGGCGGAGCGGTTGGGGTGGACCCAGATTGATGCTGTGGTACGGGACGTCGACGACCGCACGTTGCTCGCTTTGGCCTTGGTAGAGAACCTGCAGCGGGACGATCTCTCCGCAATGGACGAGGCGCGTGGGTACCAACGGCTCATAGCGGAGTTCCATGCCTCGCAGGGTGAGGTTGCTACGTTGGTGGGCCGAGCCCGGCCGACGGTCGCCAACGCCCTGCGCCTGCTGACGCTGCCGGAGGAAGTCCAGGAGTTGGTCCAAACCGGGAGACTCACCGGGGGTCACGCCATGGCGCTGCTCCAGCTGTCCAATCCGCACGACATGCGGCGCCTGGCCCGGCTGGTGGTGGAGCAGGAGCTGTCGGTACGCGAGCTGGAGGAGATGACGCGTCGCGATCGCGTGAATGACCCCCGCCAACGCACCCGGAAGACGCGACGCCGTTTGGATCCTGACCTCCAACGCGTGGCGGATGCGCTGCGCAAGCGGCTTCAGACCGACGTCTTTCTGGTGAGCCGCGGCAAAGGCGGACGGTTGCTGGTCAATTACTACTCGCCTGAGGATCTCGAGCGCCTGCTCGAGGTAATTCTGGGAGAGGCCTACCAGGCGTGACGGCACCGGCTCGTCGCTTCGTGACTGTCCTGGTTCATCGGGACGGCGCGCTCACCTCCCCCAGCCTGCGCCTGCCGTTGTGGGCCGCCCGAGCCCTTTCGGTACTCGGCGTCGCGGCGGCGATTGCCATCACCGGGGCTGCGATTTCGTACGCGCCGGTGGCCCGCTTGGCGGCGCGGGTGCCTGCCTTGGAGCGAGAGGTTGACCGCCTGCGGATCGAGAATGACCAGGTCCGTGAACTCGCCGCCCGCCTGGTTGAGTTGGAGGGTCGGTACGAGCAAGTCCGCACCATGCTCGGCGGGAATCTAGTTCCCCGGCGGATCCGCGCCGATAGCCTTGCGGTTGCCCACCCGGTTCTGGCGCGCGTGCCCGGGGAGAGATCCTACGAACCCGGCCCGTCGGTGCCGCGGCGTTGGCCGCTGGACGATGCGGGCGTCGTGACCCGGGGACAGGTGGGAAGCGGGTCGGGCCAGGAAGTCCACCCCGGCCTCGATATCGCCGTCCCCAATGGCACGCCTATTCGCGCCGCCGGTGGGGGGACGGTAGCCGAGACCGGAGATGATGCAGAGTACGGACGGTTTGTGCTGATCCAGCATCCCGAGGGGTACCACACGCTGTACGGGCACGCGTCCCGGCTCCTGGTATCGGCTGGAGAAGTCGTGGGCGCGGGCCAGGTAATTGGTCTATCGGGGTCCACAGGACGCTCGACAGCGCCGCACCTACATTTCGAGACCCGGCAGGGCGGTCGGGCCATCGATCCCCGTCCGCTGCTGCGCGCGGAAAGTCGGTGAGGGATCTCGAGGGCGAGACAGCGGCGGACGGACGGGAGGGAGTGGCCATGAAACACAGTCCTGGCGGCGCCAACGACGGCGGGTTGTCTATCATCGCGCCCGGCATGCGAGTGGAGGGCGAGATAGTCACCAGCGGCGTGGTGAAGGTGGAAGGTACGGTCGTCGGCGCCATCAACGCGGAGCAGCAGGTCCTGGTAGCCGGTGGAGGTCGAGTGGAAGGCGACGTGAGAACACGCGAGGCCATCATTGGCGGGGCGGTACACGGAGCCATTTTTGCGGGCGAACGCGTGGAGGTGCAGCCGTCGGCAACGGTTCACGGTGACATCACTACTTTCCGACTCCTGATCCACGAAGGTGGAGAAGTGAACGGCCTGGTGCGCATGGGGCAGCCAGCTGACGTCTTGAGTGAAGCCGCGGCGAGGACACTGGCAGCGATGCACTCCGATACAGGGCCAGCATAGCCCACTGCGCTGTTGACAACCACGCCGGTGTGTGGATTTCTCTATCACATGCTGTAACCGCTAACATCACAATCTATTACGCGGCAATGCGCTACCTGGCGCCAACTGGAATGGCGGCATAATGGCTCTATACTGTGTTAATGATGTCGTTTCGTATACCGATGGATTCCTCAGAGTCGGGGATATCGGGGACGACCCCAGGGCCCTAAACGGCCTCCAAGTCGAAAACTCGGGCCGTCTGTCCAGCATTCTTGCGGCCGTGGATGCTTGCCAGGCCACCATTGATGCCGCCGTTCGTTTGGGAGCGTCGCTGATGGTGGTGCATCACGGCATCTTCTGGGACGGTCTTAAGCCCTTGGCTGCACGGCACGGCCGACGCGTGCGGGCCTTGGTTCTAGGCGATGTTGCCTTGTACGCCGCCCACCTTCCCCTTGATTGTCACGCCGAGGTTGGGAACAACTGGGTCCTTGCACGCGAGTTGGGCGTGACCGGCCTGTCGTCGCTCGGCGTCGTGAAAGGGTCGGCGGTCGGAGTTCGCGGGCTGCTGGATGTGAGCCGAGAGGAGCTCGTGGCCCGGCTCGCGGCGGTGCTTGGAGGCCTACCGCGCCTGGTTCCCACGGGCCCAAGCCAGGTTCGGCATGCGGCCATCGTCACGGGGGCGGGCGCATCGGAACTGCCTCGGGCCCGCGACGCGGGCGTGGATACCTTCATCACAGGTGAAGCCTCGCATCACGCGTTCTTCGACGCCGAGGAATGGGGGATCAATCTGGTACTCGGCGGTCACTACGCCACCGAGACGGTGGGCGTGAAGGCTTTGGCGTCCCACCTGGCGCGCCGGTTCGAAGTCGCCTGGCGGTTCGTAGATCATCCCACAGGCTTCTAGCCGCGGCCGATGGTGACCGTTACACGCAGCCGTGGCCGCTCCACCGTCATGGTCCATCATCGCCGGCCATTCTTTCCAGGATCGCCAGGGCATTTCGGCGCAGGCCGGCCGGTCCGGCCCGGCGCATCGCCGTGTGCCCGTACCGCTCGGTCAGGGCCGCGTCGGGAAGTTCGGCGAGGGCTGGAAGATCCAGGGAAGCCAATTCCGGATCGGGCTCTAACACGGTATCTGAGGGGGGTCGTGCGAAACGTTCATTCCACGGACACACATCCTGGCATACGTCGCAGCCGAACACCCAGTCGCCCAGCGTCGAGGCGACCCCGAGTGGGAAGTCGCCTCGATGCTCGATGGTCCAGTACGAGATACAGCGTCGAGCGTCAAGCACCCGCTCCTGGGGGATCGCGCCCGTGGGACACGCGTCCAGGCAGCGCCGGCAGGACCCGCAGCGGTCACCGGCGAAGGGCAGCTCCGGCGCGAGCTCCAGGCTGGTGAGAACAGCTCCAATAAACGAGAACGACCCGCGCTTGGGGTCGATGAGCATGGTATTCTTCCCAATCCATCCCAGACCGGCGCGCTCGGCGAGTTCGCGCTCGGGCACGGGTCCGGCGTCGATGTACGCTCGCCCGACCGTACCGGGCGGTCCCAACGAAACGAGATAGGACGTCAGCGTCGCCAAGGGTGCCCGCAGCGCTGCATGATAGTCACGGCCTCGTGCGTATTTGGCGACTTGCCCACGACCCGGCGCTGGCGGGCGATCCGGTGTGAGGTAGTGTTTGGTGACCACCAGAGCCCGACTGGCTCCCGGGGCGATCTCGGCGGGTTTCTTGCGTCGGGCCGCCTGACGGTGCATGTAGGTCATCCCCGCGGCCATCCCCTCATCCAACCAGCGGTCAAGCGCCGCGGTGTATCGGCTTGGTGCCAAGTCGGCGACGCCGGCCGCGTCGAACCCCAGTGCGAGCGCTCGCGCCTTGGCGAGGAAGGCCGCGCGCTCAGGCGTCACAACCGGAGCATGCGTCGTCGCCAGGTCGCGAACCGTACGACATCCTCGATGGGCGGAACGGCATCCGGGTCCCCGTACGCGGTGTACATGCGCCAGCGGACGTAATCCCGGGGAGGCAGGGGGAAAAACGGCGGGGCTCCATACCAGCCGCGGCGGCGGAAGGCCCAGACCAACGACAGGAGGTCACGCGCCAGCGGCGGCCGTGCGGCAGCCCGAAGAACAAGTCTCAGGACAAGCCCGACCCAGGAGCCGCGAAACCCGCCTGGCTCCGGAGCGGAGCTGTCCCCATCTCCGATAGAAGCGTGTGGTGGAACCCTCACCGTTACTTGGGCTTCTAGTATATTGGCTCCGATGACGGGAGCAATGAGAGCGCCCTCACTCGCGCGCTACCGTGCCGAGTTCCCGGTCTTCGACCGTCAAATCTACCTCAACACCTGTTCTCTGGGAGCGCTGTCGCGCCGATCACGTGCGCGGGTGCAGGAGTTCCTGGACCAGTGGGATGCCCGCGGCTCCGCCGCCTGGTACGACGTATGGTGGGCCGCCCTGGACGAGCTGCGCCGGCGGTACGCGGCGGTGATCAAGGCCTCGGCCGGGGAGATCGCCCTGCACGCAGCGGTGTCCACCGCCACAGGCGTCCTGGCGAGCGCGATGGATTACCGCGCGAGGCCCAAAGTCGTTACCACGGCGCTTGACTTCCCGACCGTCGCGTACCAGTGGCTGGCCAAGCGTCCCCTCGGTGTCGAGGTGACCGTGCTGGAGAGTCCCGACGGTGTGACTGTGCCCATGGATGCGTTCGCCCAGGCGATTGACGAGCGGACGGCCTTGGTGGCCACTTCCCACGTCTTCTTTACATCCGGGGGTGTACTCGACGTCAAGACGGTGGCCGAACTCGCCCATGCCAAGGGGGCCCTGTGCTACGTGGACGCCTACCAGAGCGTCGGCCAGATACCGCTGGACGTTCGCGCCACCGGGGTGGATTTCCTGACTGCCGGGGGCCTCAAGTGGCTGCTTGGCGGTCCGGGCATCGTCTTCCTCTACGTGCGTGGAGAGCTGGCGGGGCGCTTGCGTCCCACGGTCACGGGCTGGTTCGCGCACGAGCAGCAGTTTCGTTTTGATCCACGCGGCCTGGACTTCCACGACGACGCCCGCCGCTTTGAGCAGGGGACGCCGGCGTTGGCAGCCGTGCACGCCCAGCTCGGCGGGCTAGACGTGTTGGACGAAGTTGGGCTGGACCGGGTGTTCGCGACGGTGCGGCACCTCTCCGAGGACTTGATCGCCCGCGCGTCCGCCGCTGGGCTCAGGCCCAAGGTCGGCCCGGTGCCGGCGGAGCGCTCCGCGATCGTCATGCTCCCGGCGGCGGATCCGGCAGCGGAGGTGCGACGGCTCGCTGCCGCCGGGGTGGTCGCGGATGCGCGGCCAGGCCATGTTCGCCTGTCACCATTCTTCTACAACGTCCCCGACGACTATGAGCGAGCAATCGAAGTCCTCAGCCGCTGACGAAGGCTTCCGTCCGATCGGCCAGCGCCGAACCGCTGACGAGGTCCTGCTGGCACCCCGACCGGCGCGGGAACGGCAGGCGTTCACCCGGACCGATCCGTGGCGGGCCCTCCGGATTCTGGGCGAATTCGTGGAGGGCTTCGACAGCTTGTCCGACGTCGACACTGCCGTAGCGATCTTTGGATCGGCGCGCCTGAAGCCGGACGACCCCTGGTACGCCCGGGCGGTGGAGACGGCGCGTCGGTTCGGCGAAGCCAACTTTGCCGTAATCACCGGCGGCGGGCCGGGAATCATGGAAGCCGCCAACCGGGGGGCGACCGAAGCGAAGACGCTCTCGATCGGTTTGAACATCGAGCTGCCTCACGAACAGCATTCCAATCCGTATCTCAGCCGTGGGATCAATTTCCGTTACTTCTTTGTGCGCAAGACGATGTTCATCAAGTACTCGCGGGCCTACATCTTTTTTCCGGGCGGCTTCGGCACGCTGGACGAGATGTTCGAGGCGCTGACACTGATTCAGACGGAACGAATCAAGAATTTCCCGGTCGTGCTGATGGGGCGGGACTTCTGGCGGGGATTGTTAGAGTGGCTCAAGGACACGCTCGCGCGAGAGCGGATGATCAGCCCCAACGATCTGAACCTGTTCCACGTGACCGATGATCCGGAAGAAGCAGTGCACGTGGTGGTTGAGGGCGTGGGCCGGCACCTCCTGGAAGAGCGGTCGAACGGGTGATGGCCGTCGCAAGGAGGGGGGCATGACCAAGCGGCGGAGCGCGTTCCTGAAGGGTCCCCGGATCAATCCGGCGGCGCTCACCGGCGGCGAGTCGGTCGCCGACCTGATGGACAACGCCTTCCTGGCGTACAATGCCGGTCGCTTGCGGGAAGCCGCTCGCCTGTTCACCGAGAAGATGTTGGCCCGCGACGTAACCGTGGGGATGAGCCTGACCGGCGCGATGACGCCCGCGGGCCTGGGCATGTCATGCGTGATCCCGCTCCTCCAGGCCGGATTCGTGGACTGGATCGTGTCCACTGGGGCCAACCTGTACCACGACGCCCACTTCGCGCTGGGTCTGGCGCTCCATCGGGGATCGCCCTTTGTGGATGACGTCGTTCTCCGGAAGGAGGGGGTGGTTCGGATTTACGACATCCTGTTCGACTACTCCGTCCTGCTTCGCACCGACCATTTCATGCGGCAGATTTCGGAGCGCCCCGAGTTCCAACGCGAGATGACGACAGCCGAATACCACCATTTGATGGGCGGATTCCTGCGGCAACGGGAGAAGGCCCTCGGGCTCGATCGGCCATCCGTGCTCGGCGTGGCGTATGACTGCGGCGTTCCCATTTACACCTCCTCGCCCGGCGATTCCTCGATCGGCATGAACGTGGCTGAACAGGCGTTGGTCGGGGGCCGGCTGCGCTTCGATGTGTCAGGCGACGTGAATGAGACCGCGGCCATTGTGTTGGATGCCAAGCGCCGGGGGAAGAGCGCCGTGGTGATGATCGGCGGCGGGAGTCCCAAGAATTTTGTGCTTCAGACCGAGCCGCAGATCCAGGAAGTGCTGGGAATCAACGAGAAGGGGCACGACTACTTCCTCCAGATCACCGACGCCCGGCCGGATACCGGCGGTTTATCCGGCGCAACCCCAGGCGAGGCCGTCAGCTGGGGCAAGGTCGATCCCGACCAACTGGCCCAGTCGGTGGTGTGCTATCTGGACAGCACCGTGGGCCTTCCGCTCCTGACGTCCTACGCGCTCGCTCGCAGGAAGGCACGCCGGCTCAAGCGGCTGTACGATCGGCGCGGCGACATGCTTGGCGTGTTGGTCGCCGCGTACCGTCGCGCGCGGTCCTCGCGCGACCGTCGGGCCAGTAGGCTCGAAAGCGCGGAGTGACCGGACCGCGCAGCCCCGCCGCCGGCCGGCCGGGCGCGTATGCCTGGTACGCCCTCGGTCTCCTCACCGCCATCAACACGGTCAACTATCTCGATCGTAACATCATTTTCGTCTTGTTCGAGCCGATCAAAGACGAACTGGTGCTGACGGACACTCAGCTCGGATGGTTGGGGTCGGCCTACATCATCGTGTTCTCCGTCGGCGCCATTCCGTTAGGCATTCTCGCCGACCTGCGGTCGCGACGAAACGTGATTGCCACCGGGATCGCGGTCTGGAGCGCGTTTACGGCGTTGTCCGGCCTGGCGCGCCGATACTGGCAGCTGCTGCTGTGTCGCTCGATGGTGGGCGTTGGCGAGGCGGCGTACTCTCCGGCCGCGCAGTCGCTGGTGGCGGACTACTTCCCCTCTCAAGGGCGGGCGCTGGCCCTCGGAGTGTTCTGGGGCGGCCTGGCGGTTGGAGGTGTCGGCGGCATCTGGTTGGGAGGAGAGCTAGAGCACCTGTACGGCTGGCGCGCCGCTTTCATGGCTGTCAGTGTCCCAGGCCTGCTCCTGGCGATCCTGACGACCCAGCTGCGCGACCCCACACGGGAGGAGCGCCGGTTGTCCTTTCTTGGCATGATCCGCCGCTTGGAACTGACGGTCTGGCACCTGGTGCAGGGGACCTGGCCCCTCTGGTCCCTCGGGCTGGTCGGGTTGGGCCTGGCCTTCATGCTCAATCGCCTGGGCCACGTCGGTGTCGAGGGCGAAAGCGCGATTGTCGGCACGGCGCTGGCCCTCGGGGCGGCTGGGACCGTGACCCGGTTGGTTCGCCGGCTGCTGGCTTCGCGTGGCGAGCAACGGCGGCGGCCAGTTGCCCTCACCACCATCGACGAGATCATCGAGGCCGGTCGCCTGGTCCTCCGAACCCCGACGCTCATGTGGGTATTTGGCGGGGGCGCCCTGATCTCGTTTGCCATGAACGGCCTCGTGGGGTGGTCGCCCAGTTATCTCCAGAGGGAACTCGGCCTGGAGCCGCAGATGGCGGGCAGGTTGATGGGGATCTGGGGCCTGATCGCCGCGTCGCTCGGCGTGGTGTTCGGTGGACGGCTGGCGGACTGGCTTATGGAGCGACGGCCCACTGGCCGGGTGATTGCCAGTGCCGCCGGATTCCTGCTGGGGGCGCCCTTGTGCGTGCTCCTGCTGACTGTGCGGGACCTTGATGCCTTCACCCCCCTGTTTTTCGGGACGATGTTCCTTTTCACCTGGTATAATGGCCCGGTGGCGGCCACCATCTTCGACGTCGTTCCGTCGAGTATCGGAGCGTCCGTTGTGGGCACGTATGTCTTCTTCACCCACTTAGCCGGCGACGCGGTCGCCTACCCGCTGATCGGGTTTCTGTCTGACCGCTTCGGCATCCGAGCCGCCATGTATCTCCTGCCCCTGGTGGCAGTCGTCGGTGCCTCGGTGCTGTTGGTGGCCACTCGCACCGTGGCGCGCGATATGGAGCGACTGCGCCAGATCAGGGAGGGGTGACGCTACGTTCCGATGATGGGATGTCAGCGCGGAACCCGAGGCTTCGATCCACTGCCTCGAGATACGCTGCCAGTTCCGTCGCCTTCCGGGCCGCCGGCCAGCCAAGCTCCGCCGCAGCGAGTTCGGTCAATGCGGGTGCTTCCGGCAAGCCGTGGCGTTCGGCCTCGTAGAACACCTGGGTTCGGCGGATCAGCAGATCGCCTAGCGTCATGGCCATCTCGCGCCGCGCGGCGTGCGGGACCTCCGCGCGGAGGGACGGATGGCCTTCGGCGAGGGGTAGTCCGAGGGCAGGGTCTGCGCGCGCCATCCGCGCCACGGCTGAGGCCTCCGAGCCGTAGGTGCGCACCAGCCGCTCCGCGACGGGCCGGGCCAGGCTCTCTCGCTCCAGCTCGTGCACCAGCAGGTCCAGGTCCCGTACTTCGCCACCCGGGAGAGGCTCGCGGTCGGTAGCCGCTCTCGGCGGCAGGGCCCGACCGTCCAGCGCCGTGAGCCGGCGGCCGATCAGGTCGACCGTCTCCGCCGCCATCGAGCGGTAGGTGGTGAGCTTCCCGCCCAGGACGGACACCATCCCGCCGGCCCCCTCCAGAACCCGGTGTTCGCGGGAGACGCTGCTGGGGTCGGCCGCGTGGTCCGTCGCGAGGAGCGAACGGAGACCGGCCCAAGTGCTCCGCACATCGGCCGGCCCAAGGCGCGCGTCCGGGAAGTAGGCATTGGCGGATCGGAGCAGGTAGACCACGTCCTCCCCTGTGGCCCACACATCGTCCGGGGAGGCGTCGCTATCCGTGTCGGTCGTTCCGATATATGCGAGGTCTCCCCAGGGCACGATGAACATGATGCGACCGTCGAGCGGGGAAGTCAGGGTGATCGCCTCACGGTTCCCCAGGCGTTCCCGAAGCACCACGACATGGGCGCCTTTGGTGCGGCGCAAGACCGGCGGGTCCCCGAGCTGCCCGCGGAGGTCGTCCGACCAGGGACCGGTGGCATTGACCACCATGAGGGCCCGGATAGTCAAGTTCGTGCCATCCAGCACGTCCGTGGCAGCGGTGCCGCGCACCTGACCGTCCGACAAGGCAAAGCGGTCGGCACGAACGTAGTTGGCCACCAGGGCCCCGTGGCGGCGCGCGTCCCGGGCATTGACCAGAGCGAGGCGGGTGTCATTGCACTGCGCGTCGAAGTAGCGCGCTCCTCCACGCAGGCCGTGCCCGCGCAAGCCGGGCTCAGCCCGACGCAGGCTCCGCTTGCCCAGCATTCGGTGAGCGCGCACATTCCGCAGCAATGCAAGGAGGTCGTAGAGCCACAGCCCGGCCGCGAGCTTCCAACGCGGGACGCGCCCCCCGGCATGCACGGGGAAGATGAAGGAACGGGGCCAGACGAGGTGGGGCGCAATCCGTAGCAGGGTCCGGCGCTCGCGGCTTGCCTCAAACACGAGCCGCAGGTTCCTCAGCTCGAGATAGCGCAGTCCTCCGTGGATGAGGCGTGACGAGCGACCGCTGGTGCCTGAGCCGAAGTCTCCCTTGTCAATAAGGGCGGTGCGGATACCACGCATCGCCGCGTCGCGGGCGATACCAGCTCCGGTCACCCCGCCCCCGATGACGAGCAGGTCCACCGGGTTCCGCGCCATGGCGGCAAGGTCGGCCGCCCGAGTAGCGTGAGAAAAGGAGGTTTCCACGAGCGCGTCAGGGCATCCCGAGCAGCCGTCCGCCTGGTTCACCTGGCATGCCGGCATCATCCGCGCGGGGTCCGCAGTGCTGGATCTTGCCTGCGGAAAGGGCCGTCACGCAATCGCGGCGGCGGCCCGCGGCGGCTCCGTCCAGGCCCTGGATTCCGACACCGAATCGCTGGCTGTGGCGCGCCGGGCGGCGGGAGATCTGGCGATCGAGTGGATAGCCGCCGACCTCACGCGGTATGAATTGCCGGAAGCCGCCTACGACGTGGTGATGGCCTTCAACTACCTGGACCGCCGGCGGATGGCGGATTTCCGGCGGGCGGTCCAGCCGGGCGGCTACCTCTTGTATGAAACCTTTCTTGATGAACAGCGCGAACACGGTTGGGGGCCCACCTCCGATGATCATCTGTTGAGGCGGGGGGAACTGATGGCGCTGGTCCAGCCCTTCGAGATCGTGCTTGCCCGTGAGGCCTTGGAGTTCGTCGGTGGACGCCCGATGGCTGTGGCGAGCGTCTTGGCCCATCGATCGCCGGATTGACAAGCGCTTCATGGCCCGCCCTTTCTCGTGCGAGTAGCTTATCGCGTATGACGGAAACGGCCAACGGACGACGAGTCGCGGTCGTGGCGGGTTGCCGAACGCCGTTTTGCCGGGCCGGTTCGGAGCTCAAAGATCTTTCCGCCGTGGACCTTGCCCGCCACGCCGCGCTGGAGCTGCTCCACCGCGCCAATCTCACGGGATCCGAGGTCGACGAGATGGTGTTCGGGCAGGTGGTGGCGAGCCCGCTGGCGCCCAACCTCGCACGGGAAGTCAGCCTACTGCCTCAGTTTCCACGCTCCATCCCCGCCGCCACCGTGAACCGCGCCTGCGCGTCGGCCAATACCGCCATTGCCCAGGCCCGGGATCAGATTGCGTTGGGGCACGCCGGCGTGGCCATCGCGGGCGGGGCTGAATCCCTCTCAGACATTCCGGTGCTCCACAGCCGGCGGTTGGCGGATACGCTGGTGGGACTGAGCCGGGCCAAGAGCCTCCGGGAACGGGCTGCCCTGCTGGCCAAGGTACGTCCACGAGACCTGATTCCGGTGGCCCCCGCCATCGCCGAGCCGTCAACGGGGGAAACCATGGGCCAGTCGGCGGAAAAAATGGCCAAGGAGAACGGGATCACGCGGGAGGCGCAGGATGCCTTTGCCCTGCGGAGCCATCAGCGGGCCGTGGCGGGCACCGACGACGGGCGCCTGACAGCCGAGATAGCCCCGGTCTTTCGCGCAGCCAATGCTGTGGTACGCGACAACGGTATACGCGGCGATACCACTCTCGAGAAACTCGCCGCGCTCAAACCCGCGTTTGACCGTCGGTACGGGACGGTCACGGCGGGCAATTCCTCTCCTCTCACGGATGGCGGCGCGGCGGTGCTCCTGATGAGCGAGGAGGCGGCAGGCGCCCTGGGCTACCATCCGCTGGCGTTCATCCGGTCCTACGCGGTCGCGGCCCTCGATCCGGGGGAGCAGCTCCTGATGGGCCCGGCCTATGCCGTGCCGACGGCTCTGGATCGCGCGGGGATTGGCTGGGGGGAACTCGGGCTGGTCGAAATGCACGAGGCCTTCGCCGCGCAGGCGCTGTCCAACATCCAGGCCTTCGAATCGCGGGAATGGGCGGCCCGCCACCTCGGGCGCTCGGAGGCCATCGGGCAGGTCGATCCAGCGATGCTCAATGTGATGGGTGGGTCCATCGCGATCGGGCACCCGTTCGGGGCGACCGGCGCCCGTCTCACGCTGACCCTCGCCAATGAAATGGTGCGCCGCGACGTGCAGTTCGGGCTCATTTCCGTCTGTGCGCAGGGCGGCATGGGCTTCGCGATGGTCTTGGAGCGTCGCTGAGCGTGTCCGTGTTCCACACCAGCGTCGCCGGCGGAATCGCCAAAGCGCGCCTCGACCTCCCCGGGGAAAGCGTCAACAAGATCACGCGTGCCGTTCGCCAGGAGCTCGATGCTTTGCTCTCGACATGGGCCGCGGATGCATCGGTTCGCGTCGTTGTCCTTCAGTCGGGCAAGCCGGACACGTTCATCGCCGGCGCGGACATCGACGAGTTCGTGCGGCTCACATCTGTCGCTGAGGCTCGAGAGCTGGTCCGGACCGGGCAGACACTGATCAACCGCGTGGCCGAGCTGAACAAGCCGGTGATAGCGGCGATTCACGGCGCCTGCCTTGGCGGAGGCCTAGAGGCAGCGTTGGCGTGCACCTACCGGGTGGCGACGGATCACCGGAAGACCGTCATCGGGTTGCCGGAAGTGCAGCTGGGGATCTTCCCGGCCGCCGGCGGATGTCAGCGGCTCCCTAGATTGATCGGGCTTCGGGCGGCGCTGGACATGATCCTGACGGGCAGGACAGTGCCGGCCGGCCGGGCGCTGAAGGCCGGCATCGTCGACGAGGTGGTGCATCCGGCGATCCTCGACGCTGTGGTAGACGGGGTGGCCCGGCGGTTGGCGGATGGCTGGCGGCCGCGGCGCCCAAGCCGTGGCCTCCAGGACCTGCTGCTGGATCGGACCCCTCCTGGCCGACGCCTGGTGTTGGCGTTGGCCCGGCGCGGCGTACTCCAAAAGACCAAAGGGCAGTATCCGGCCCCCCTGGCGGCGCTCCGGGCCATTGCGCACGGATTGGCCCACGGTATTGAAGCCGGTCTGGACATGGAAGCGGCGCTGTTTGCCGAGTTGGCGGTGGGCGACGTCTCCCGCAATCTGGTCCGCCTTTTTTTCGCGACCACCGCGCTCAAGAAGGATTCGGGGGTCGAGGGCGCCGCACCCGCGCCGCGCCCGGTGAAGAATCTGGCGGTGATCGGTGCCGGGTTCATGGGGGCTGGCATCGGGGGCGTGGCGGTGTCGCAGGCAGGAGTTGACGTGCGTTTTCGAGACACGGATGTCGGCCGTGTCGGTCAGGGTTTAGCGACGGCCCGCCGGATTGTGGATGAGCGGCTCAAGCGGCGCCGCATCACCAAGTTCGAGCATCGGCGGCAGGTGGCGCTGCTGTCCGGTGGTACCGGGTACGATGGGTTTCGGCGGGCGGATCTGGTCATCGAGGCCGTCTTCGAGGATCTGACGGTGAAGCACCAGGTTCTCCAGGGCGTGGAGGGGGCCGTGCGCGACGATTGCGTCGTTGCGTCGAACACCTCCACCATCCCCATCACGCGTATCGCGGAGGCCGCCGCTCGGCCCGAGCGGGTACTCGGAATGCACTTCTTCTCTCCGGTGGAGAAGATGCCGCTGTTGGAAGTGATCGCCACGGACCGCACGTCGCCCTGGGCGACCGTCACGGCGGTGGCGTTCGGTCGCCGGATGGGGAAGACGGTCATCGTAGTGCGGGATCGTCCCGGTTTCTGGGTGAATCGTATCCTGGCACCCTACCTGAACGAGGCGGGACGCTTGCTGGGCGAGGGTGTCGCGATCGAGGAGCTCGACAATGCGATGGTCCGCTTCGGATTCCCGGTGGGACCGATTACGCTCCTCGACGAGGTAGGCCTCGACGTGGCGGCCAAGTCTGCCCTCGTGCTTCACGAGGCCTATGGGGAGCGTCTCGCCCCGACGCCCGGCGTCAAGCATCTCAGCGAGCAGGGTCGACAGGGACGAAAGAACGGCCGCGGGTTCTACCGGTATGAGGGTGGTCGGCGCCGCGGAGTGGATCCATCGGTGTATGAGGTGCTGGGCGTGCGGCCGGGCAACGCCGTCCCTGTGACGGAGGCTCAAGCGCGCATGGTATACGCCCTGCTGAACGAGGCGGCGCTGGCGCTCGATGAGGGAGTGGTCCGCTCGGCGCGGGATGGCGACGTTGGGGCCGTGTTCGGCATTGGCTACCCCGCGTTTTTGGGGGGGCCGCTTCGCTACCTGGATACCATCGGCCCTGAGCGCGCGGTGGACGAGCTCCGGCGTTTGGAAAGCGCCTGGGGCGGGCGTTTCCGGCCCGCGCCCCTGCTGCTCCGGCTGGCCGAGGCCGGCGGCCGGTTGCACGCCGCCTGACCCGTCTCCGCCGGTTTCGTGCTGTTCGGCACTCGCTGGTCTCCGGCCGTCCGCCGATCGTGAACCACGACTCCACCTTGGGCGGGTATCTGGCGGTCCATGGCCGCCCGCCCGCGTTCTCCGGGAGCGATGGGCGGGCCTATTCGGCCGACCTGTTCGTCGATCCCACGCCGGGCGCCGATGGACGCTTCGGTGCAGCGTTGCTGTTTGTACGGTGGTCTGTGGATGGAGACCGGCCCGACGGCCACGTGGAGACGGGGTACGTCGCGTACGGCGCGACTGCCGCTGAGGCGCAGAAGGCCGCCCGTGAGCTGTCGCTCCATGACGTCAAGCAGTCGCTGGACGCCGCCATCGCCGCGGCGCGCGGGCCGGCCGCCTGGTGACAACGGGCGGAGGAATCGTGCTCGCGGTGACCGCGGGACGTTACCGTGTCCTGACGGACGATACCGAGCTGGTCGCCACCCTGCGGGGCCGGATGAAGCTCAGCGTTGATCGAGTGGTGGTGGGCGATAGGGTCTCTATTGCGGCGCATGAGGATGATTCCTGGACGATCGAGGCCGTGCACGAGCGACGCTCGGTGTTGCGGCAACGGCGTCCGGGCAAGGGGCGCGGTACCCGCGTCGTCGCCGCTAACCTGGACCAGGTCGTCGTGGTCGGCGCTGTGGCGGAGCCGCCGTGGGAGCCGAACCTCATGGACCGGTTTGTGGCGGTGGCGGAGGTGAACCAACTGCCGGTCGTCATCGTGATGAACAAGTGTGATCTCCATGTGGATCCCGAAGCGCTGGCCTCCCCCTACCGCAAGGCGGGCTATTCGGTTGAGTACACCAGTACGCTGGAGGGTCGGGGCCTGGAGCGGCTGCGCGTTCTGCTGGACGGGCGGATCTCGCTCCTTACGGGCCCGACCGGCGTAGGGAAATCGAGCCTGTTGAATGCCCTGCAACCCGGCCTGGAGTTGCGCACGCAGGCCGTCGGTCGCCGAGGAGGCCGGCACACCACCGTAGCGGCCGAGTTGCACCGGCTGGGGGCACGCGGTCTGGTCGCGGACACGCCCGGTCTGCGGGACATCGGGCTCTGGGGTCTCGATCCGGTCGATGTCGGGCGAGCGTTCCCGGAGCTCCAGCGGTTCGCCGGGCAGTGCCGTTTCGACAACTGCCGGCACCAAAACGAGCCAGCCTGCGCGGTGGTCCAGGCGGCTGAACATGACGACATCAGCTGGTCCCGCTTGACCTCGTACCGCGTGCTATTGAACGAGGCGGCCGGGGCGGCGCGGCCGTGGGAGTGACCGAATGACTATCGCTCCACCTTTGGTGGCGCCGTTTGTTGGGGAACACTTTAGCGCACTCCATCGGCTGCGGGACCTGCTGGCTCCGCCTTACGACGTGATTGCGGAAGCCGAGCGCGTCGCGTTGGCGAGTCAACACGAGCACAACATCGTGCACCTGATCCTGCCGCAGGGGAATGCCGACCGTTATGCCGGGGCTGCTGCGCGGCTGGACCAGTGGCGGCGGGCGGGCGTCCTGGTGGCCGGCAAGGCACCGGCGGTCTACGTAGTTGAGCAGGAGTTTACCGCGTCGGGGCGGGCCATGATCCGCACCGGGTTGATTGGGGCGGTTGTCGCCGAACCGTTTGAGCGGGGTCGGATCAGGCCGCACGAACGGACCCACGCTGGGCCCAAGCAGGACCGGCTGGCGCTGATGCGGGCCACGCGCACCATGTTCGAGTCGCTTCTCATGCTGGCCCGCGACAAGACGGGCGCATTGGGGCATGCCCTTGCCGCCGTGACCCATGGAGGCGATCCCTGGGCGGTCGGCGAGGTGCGCGGTGAAGCGGTCCGCGTCTGGCGGGTGGACGGACCGGGCGCGCAACGGCTTGCCGAGGCGGCGGGCCGGGACGCTCTCTACATCGCGGACGGTCACCACCGGTTCGAAACCGCGGTAGCCTACCGCGAGGAGTTCTCGCGGGCGGATCGGACGCTGGCGCTGATTATTTCGCTGGCTGATCCCGGGCTCGTCGTCCTGCCGACCCACCGGATCATCTACGGGCGGCCGCTGGCCGATGCCGTCAGCCGGCTGCGTGATTGCTGTCAGGTGGAAGACCTGCGTGGGGAGCATGACGCGGCACTGGACCGCATCAAGGCCCTTGGTGGAGGTTGCGTGGTGGTTCTTCCGGGTGGGCGGCTGATAGGACTCACCCGACGGTCCGGCGCCGACCCGCAGCCACTCACAGCGTTTCATCCGGCGGTGCACGGGCTGGACGTCGCCTGGGCGGACGCCTACGTGGTACCGGCGGTCCGCGAGGCGCCCGAGGGCCGCCTGGGATATTCCTCCGACGCCGAGGAGGTCATAGCGGCGGTCCAGGCTGGCAGCGCCGCCGCGGGTGTCGTCCTGAGTCCCCCGGCTGTCGCCGACGTGCTGGACGTGGCCGACGCGGGAGGCTTCATGCCCCAGAAGTCGACCTACTTTATCCCAAAAGTCCCCAGTGGCCTCATCATGCTCCCGTATGATGATCCGTGACGGTCGTCCCATCGGGCGTGGGACGAGGATTGCGCGCGGTGCGGGCGCGGACGACATTCTCGTCCCGCCGCGTGGTTTCACGGCAGGGCTGGTTCCGGCCTCTCGACGTAGGAGCTGAGATGACCCCGCGCTCTCGAGCCCGTATTCTGGCGAACCTGGAGACCATCTACCGCGACGCGTTTGACCGGGCCAAAGTCGCGGGCGACCGGGGCCGGATGCTCGACTTGGACGCCGCGTTCCAGCGCGAACAACTGATGCTGGAAGTTCTCCTGGATATTCGCGACGCCCTTCATGTCCCGGAGTCGGCTACCCGCACGGCGCTGGAGCGGCTCCACGCGGTCCGCAGGCTGGCTACCAGGCGGGGGTAACCGGGTGGGTGCCCGGGGTTGGACTTAGGTACCGATGCGCCCGGGAGGAGGGTATTTTCCCCTCATGGCCACCCGCACCAAGTCGTCAACGGTTCCCCGCCGTCAAGCAGCCAAGCTCGAAAAACCCGGACTCCTGGATATGTATCGCATCATGCTGCTCTCGCGGCGGTTGGATGATCGCGAGATCCTGCTGAAGCGCCAGAACAAGATCTTCTTTCAGATTTCCGGGGCGGGTCATGAGGCGGTATTGGTGGCCGCCGGAAGGCTGTTGCGGCCCGGCTACGACTGGTTCTATCCCTACTATCGAGACCGCGCCCTGTGCCTGGCACTCGGCATGACGCCGACGGAGATGTTGCTGTCGGCGGTGGGGGCCGCCGCGGATCCGAACTCGGGCGGCCGGCAGATGCCGTCGCACTGGGGGCACAAGGCGCTCAACATCGTGAGTCAGTCGAGTCCCACGGGCACGCAGCTCCTGGGTGCCGTGGGGTGCGCGGAAGCTTGGCTGCGGTACGAACGCATTCCGGAGATTCCGGATCGTGAGCGCGCGGCGCGGGATGACGAGGTCGTGTACTGCTCCCTCGGCGACGGTACCACCAGCGAAGGCGAGTTCTGGGAGGCGCTCAATACGGCGTCCAACCTCAAGTTGCCGATCCTGTTCCTGGTGGAGGACAATGGATACGCCATATCGGTGCCGATCGAGGTGCAGACCGCCGGCGGCTCCGTGTCGGCCCTGGTGGGTGGCTTTCCCGACCTGCTGGTCGAGACCGTGGACGGATGTGATCCGCTCGCCTCATACGACGTGTTGGCGCGGGCGGTGACCCATTGCCGGGCGCGGAAAGGCCCGGCGCTGGTGCACGCGAGCGTCATCCGCCCCTACTCGCATTCTCTCTCCGACGACGAAGTGCTCTACAAGTCACCGGCTGAACGAGAGGCCGAGGCCGCGCGTGACCCGTTGAAGACCTTCGGGGCCCGTCTGGTTGGCGAGGGATGGGCCACGGACCAGGACCTGGAGCGCATCCGGCTATCGGTGGATGAGGATATCGAGCTCGCCACCCAGATCGCCTTGGCATCCCCGCAGCCCCAGCGGGACACCATCCCCTTGTATGTGTATTCCCCGGACGTAGATCCGACGGGCGAGCCGTTCGATACAGAAGAGGATCCCCAATTCACCGGCGAGCCCACCACCATGGTGGACCTGCTCAACGCGTGCCTCCGCGACGAGATGGCCCGCGACCCGCGGATCTTGGTCTTCGGGGAAGACGTGGCCGACGCCTCACGTGAGCAGAGTCTGGATCGGGTTAAGGGAAAGGGCGGTGTGTTCAAGGTCACCTGGGGCTTGCAGCGCCGGTTCGGGAGCCAACGGGTGTACAACACGCCGCTGGCCGAAGCGAACATCGTGGGCCGCGCAATCGGCCTGGCCACGCGCGGCCTGAAACCGGTGATTGAGATTCAGTTCTTCGACTACATCTGGCCGGCGTACATGCAGCTGCGGAACGAGCTCGCGGTACTCCGGTGGCGGAGCAGCAACGCGTTCAGCGCCCCGGTGGTGGTGCGGGTCACCTACGGCGGGTACCTCAAGGGCGGCGCCATTTACCACTCACAGACCGGGGCCACGGTGTTCACCAGCGTGCCCGGCCTGCGCGTAGTGTGCCCGGCAACGGCGATTGACGCCAACGGACTGCTCCGAACGGCGATCCGCTGCGACGATCCCGTCCTGGTTCTCGAGCACAAACACCTGTACCGGCAGACCTACAACAAGGCTCCCTATCCTGGCCCCAACTTCATGATCCCGTTCGGCAAGGCGCGTGTGGCGCGCCCTGGGTCCGACGTGACGGTCGTGACCTATGGCGCGGTGGTGCAACGGGCGCTGGTGGCCGCCCAGGAGGTGCAGGAGCACGACGGCATCGACGTGGAGGTCATCGACCTAAGGAGCCTGAGCCCCGTCGATTGGCAGACCGTCGAGCGGTCGGTGAAGAAGACGAACAAGGTGATCGTCGCGTACGAGGACTCGCTCTCCTGGGGGTACGGCGCGGAGATCGCGGCGCATATCGCGGACCATTGCTTCCCCTGGTTGGACGCCCCGGTCCGCCGGATCGCGGCGACCGACACGTTCGTGGCGTACGCGCCGGATCTAGAAGACGCCATCCTGCCGCAGGCGACGGGCGTCGCGGCGGGTATCCGGGAGATTCACGCCTTCTAGCGCCGGTGACCCCGCAGATATCAGGCTGAGAAACGCGAAGTCCTACGCGGAATCAGCGGCTGTCGCCCAACGCCCGCCCTCCCCGACCCAGCGCCTCTCGGATCTCACCCGCGGCTGAGATGGCCGCGTCGATGTCCACCGAGAGCGCCTTGACCTGCTGCGTGGCGCTGGTGACGTCGCCGAGGGCAACGGCCACCCCCGCCGAACGCAGCCGCAAGAGGTCGAACCGGAGATTCTGGATGGCCAGCACACACGACTCGAATTGCGCCTCGACCTGGCCCCGGCGCTGGGTCAACTCGGCCAGCGTCTCGCGCTGGCGCCGCAAGAGATCCAGGCGGCGGTCCCGCTCGGAGTCCTGTTCCTTGGTCTCGAGGTCCTTGATGCGTTCCTCGAGACGCTGGACCGCGCCGGCGTCCACTCCGGTATCCATGGCATTCAACGTGCGCGCCAGGTCCATGGCCCGGGCCATGAGGGCATCCACAGTAGGCTGCACGTCCGGGAGCATCTGGCGCTCTGTCGGGGGGAGTCGCTCGATGACCTTCGCAATCGCCGTCCGATCGCTTCGGATCTGGCGAATCTGCCCATCCAGCCGACCGAACTCCCCGGTTGCGGGTTCCGGCTGGGTCAGCACGCCGCGACCCCAGACCGACGGTGTCCCCGCCGGAACGGGGAGGGCGTCGCGGGCCGGTGGCCGGTTCACCACGTCTCGCCAGCTGTATCCAGCGGTCCACAGCCTCCCGTAGTCGGAGGCGAGCCCAATGCCCCACATAATGGAGGGAATGAGGAACCAGGGAGAGTCCAGCCCGGTCACGACGTTCAGCAGGAGGAGACCACCGTTTACCGACACATACGAGGCCAGGTGGGACCGGAATTTCCGCACCATCTTCGGCTCGCCACCTTCCGCCGCGAGCTCGGGTGGCGCCGGTGACCGAGCCGCCCGCCGTGCAACCGTGCCGCGTGGTCGGGCGACGGGAACGCCGCCGCCCTCTCGGCGACTCTCCCGCTGCGGAGGGGCGGCGCGGGGGGGTGCTTCCACCGCCCGACTTCGGTAGGGCTCGCGCGGCACGGTACGCCGGTAGGGCACCGACACCCTGCTCTCCAAAGCGCGACGGAGGGCGTCCGCGGTAGGCCAGCGATCCTCCGGATTCTTTTCTAGGCATCGCATGACCGTACCGGCAAGGTCGTCCGGGCACTCGGGACGGATCTCCTGGACGTCGCGGGCCGGTTCCGTGATCTGCTTCATCAGGATGCCCGGAACGGTCGCGGCGTGGAACGGAGGGTCGCCCGTCAGCATCTCGTAGGCGACCAGACCCAGCGAATAGACGTCAGAGCGCGCATCGATCTCCCGTTCGCCCGCCGCCTGCTCGGGGCTCATGTAGGTCGGTGTGCCGATCACGACCCCCGTCCCGGTCAGGGTGCCGGCGCCTCCCTCGGACAGCGCCTTGGCAATTCCAAAATCCGTCACGACGACTCGCCGCCGCGTTCCCTCCAACAGGATGTTGTCCGGTTTGACGTCCCGGTGAATAACGCCCATGGCGTGGGCCATGCCGAGCGCGTCCGCCGTCTCCTTCATGATGCGGCGGACCTCCTCGGGCGGGAGCCGCTCGCGCCGGCGCAGCCGGGCGGCAAGTGATTCGCCGTCCACGTATCCCATGACAAAGTAGACCAGGGAGTCGGCCTCGCCGACCGCATGGATGGGCACGATGTGAGGGTGAGACAGGCGGGCCGCGGTCTCCGCCTCGCGCAGGAAGCGGGTGCGGATCTCCTCCCGGTACGCCAAGTCCGGCGGGAGCACCTTGATGGCGACCCGACGCTTGAGCTTGAGGTCGCGCGCGCTGAATACGACGCCCATGCCGCCGCGTCCGAGCTCACCTTCGATGGTATAGCTCTCCTGCAGCGCGCCGCCCAGCCGCTCTGCAAGTAAGCCCTTGTGCTGCTCGTCCATGTGGCGACGTGGGGAGTCCGGGCGTAGATTAACGTTGACCGGGGACCGTGGCAACCATTTTTCCCGAGCGCCAGGAGGTGCGATGCGCTGGGTAACCGACGACGCCGGGCGCCGTTGGGGCGTCGAGCGGGTCGGGCGCACCTCCGGGATCGTGCCTCCTAAGCACCGCGAGACGGGGCAATTCCCTGAGCCCGCCGACATCGTTCGGTTCAGCTGCGAATCCGACAAGCGGGAGGCTCCAAGGGAGGTAACCACGCGGGCCGGCCTCCTAGAGCAGCTCACCGACTCTGAACTTCGCGCCCTCCTTAACATCGCCCCGCGAGCCAGCTGACTGCCTTTTTGGCGCGCGGGTGGGGGTTACGAGTCTTCCTGCCGACTACCACCCACGCCAATACGTCAGCAAAAAAGCACGAGTCGGTGGCACGGGAGGTGCGAACCTACCGTGATGTGACGATCCCTTCCCTTCCTACCACGAATTCGGGTGAACCGATGACGACACCGCCTCGGCGGCTTCGGCTCCCAGTCCTTCCCCTGCGGGAAGTTGTGCTGTTTCCGGGCATCACCGCACCCATCGGCGCCGGCCGGCCGGCTACGCTGCGCGCCATCGAAGCGGCCCTCAAGCACGAAGACCGACTCATTTTCGGTGTCTCGCAACGACAGAACACGGATGACGTCAAACCCGACGGGCTCTACACCATGGGCACCATCGCGCGGATCGGCCAGGTCCAGCGCGGCCTCGGCGGTGTGCAGCTGTTGCTCCACGGGGAGTTCCGTGGAACCGTGCTGCAGTACGCCGCGGCGGACGGTTTTCTGGAAGCGGTAGTCGTTGAGGCGAGGGACATGCCGGCGGCGGACCCGAATGACGCGGCGTACCTGGCTTTGGACAAGGAGCTCCGAGAGCGGTCGGCTGAGCTGGGGCGGAAATCGGGCCTGCCGGACGACGTCGTGCAGCAGGTGCTCGAGGGCGTGGCGGATCCCGGCCGGTTCGCGGACTTGGTCGCCGGGTACGTGGACGTCACGGCGGTGGAGCGTGAGGGCCTGCTGGAAACGCTGTCCGTAGAGGAACGCATGCGCCGGGTGCTGGTGCACGTCCAGCGGCAGGTGTCTATGCTCGACGCCCAGGAGGAAATCAAGTCCAAGGTGCAAGAAGAGCTCGGCGAGCGGCAGCGAGAGATGCTGCTGCGCGAGCAGATGAAGGCGATCCAGCGAGAGCTGGGAGAGGACGGCGAGCAGGACGATTTGGCGGAGCTCAAGTCGCGGCTGGAGAAGCTCGAGTTGCCGGAGGAGGCCCGCAAGGAAGTCGAGCGAGAGCTGCGGCGACTGCAGCGGACCGGCAAGGAGTCTATGGAGGCGCAGGTTATCCGCACGTATCTCGAGACGATCGCCGAACTGCCGTGGAACGAGCGTAGCGAGGACGACCTCGACGTCGCCAAGGCCGCGCGCATTCTGGACGAAGACCACTACGGCTTGCGGAAGGTCAAGGACCGGGTGCTGGAGTTTCTGGCGGTCCGCCAACTGCGCCAGCGCGCCGGAGACGGCAAACCGGCGGCTGGTGCCATCGGGAACGACGATGATCGGCGCTCCAAGGGCTCGATCCTGCTGTTTGTGGGCCCGCCGGGCGTGGGTAAGACGTCCATCGCGAAGTCCATTGCGCGGGCCATGGGACGGCGCTACGTCCGTATCTCGCTGGGGGGCGCGCGGGACGAGGCCGACATCCGAGGACACCGTCGCACCTACGTTGGCGCCATGGCCGGGCGCATCATAGAGGGCATGAAGCGGGCGGGGACGAAGAACCCGGTTTTCCTGCTGGACGAAGTGGACAAACTCGGCGTCTCGTTCCAGGGAGATCCGGCGGCGGCCCTGCTGGAAGTGCTCGATCCGGCCCAGAACGACAGCTTTACGGATCACTATCTGGGCGTCCCATTCGACCTATCGGAGGTTCTGTTCATCGCCACCGCCAACGTGCCTCAGGGTATCCCGGGCCCGCTGCTCGATCGAATGGAGCTGGTCGAGTTTTCGGGCTACACCGAGACGGAGAAACTGGCCATAGCGCGCAAGTACCTTATCCCGCGACAGCTGGGCGAGGCGGGGTTGACCGAGGAGCAGCTCACACTGAGCGACCCGGCCATCCAGATTCTGATCACGGGGTACACCCGAGAGGCGGGCGTGCGGCAGTTGGAACGAGAACTGGGCAAAGTCGCGCGCAAGGTGGCGCGCCAGATCGCGGCGGGTGAGGTCGAACGGGCCGTCATTGAGGCCGATGAGGTCCGCTCGCTGATCGGACGTCCCACCGTGCACCCAGAGCATGCGGCCCGTGAGGACCAGGTGGGAATCGCGACCGGCATGTATTACACGCCTGTCGGCGGTGACATCATGTTTGTGGAAGTCTCCATCATGCCGGGCAAGGGCGAATTGGTGCTCACGGGGCAACTCGGCGAAGTCATGCGGGAATCCGCTCGCGCCGCACTCACCTACGCCACGTCCCACGCCGAGGCGTTGGGCATTCCGGAGGCGCGCATCCGGGATCGCGACGTACACATCCATGTGCCGGCGGGGGCAATCCCCAAAGACGGGCCGTCCGCCGGAGTGACTATGGCCACTGCGCTGGTGAGCGCGCTGTCCGACCTCCCTGTGCGGCACGACGTCGCCTTGACCGGGGAAGTCACGCTTTCGGGACGGGTCCTGCCTATTGGCGGTGTCAAGGAGAAGGTGCTTGGGGCGTGCCGCGCAGGCATTGATACCATCGTGCTTCCCAAGGAGAACCTCGCTGACCTGGAAGACCTGAGCGACGAGGAGCGGGCACGTATTACGGTGCATGGTGTGAGCGACCTCGGCGAGGTGCTCAGGCTTGCCATTGTCAGGGGAGCTGACCTGGGACGGCTCAGGGGTGGCCGCGACGTGGGCCAGCTGGTCGGAAGCCGCAACTAGTCTACGGCCTGACCCGCCCTTCCCCTGGCGACGCTTCGAACGCAGCCGCTTCCGGGTGGCGGGCTACCAGGCCAATCCCCGGATGAGAAGGTCAGCCAGCGCATCGCCCCAAGCGGCGGGCGGCTTGGCGACGTCAGGTCCGCTCGAAGCCGCGAGATGGCCCACCACCGCGGACACGGCCAAATCAGCGACATAATCGGGATCGGCGTCGTCACGAAACAGGCCGATGCGCTGTCCCGCAAGCACGGCTCGCCGAACTGGCTCGGCCAGGAAAGTGAGCGCTTGCTGAAACGGACGCCCACCCCGCGGGTCCGCGAGCTGAGTGCAGAGCCTAACCAAGTGCGGTTGACCATCGAGGGTCTGAAGCAACCCGAGGATTGCTTGGCGTAGTCTGGTGTCCGCCGGTCCAGCGTTGGTAGGCGCGTCCTCACCCTTGGCCTTGGCGTGTTCGATCAAGCCATCGACCACTGCGCGATGGAGGCCAACCTTGGATCCGAAGTAATAGAAGAGCAGCTGCTTGTTCACGCCCGCCTGTCGGGCGATCCGCTCGACCCTGGCGCCGGCGAGTCCATGAGCGCTGAATTCATCAGTCGCGGCGGCGAGAATCAACGCTCTCGAGTGTCGCTCCGATGTCACGTGTCAACCAACTGGTTGGTCCATACAGAATCTGGCGACGGGCGCTCGGGAATTCAAGCGGTCAGGGCGCGCAGCGCCAACGCGACCAGCCACATCTGCAGCGGGTCGTTGCTCCAGTACCCGCTTGCCCCGGCCCCTTGCAGCCACGCCACAACCACGACGGATCCCATGACGGCCAGGGCGGTCTCCTCAGGGATCGCCGGAGGCTCGAGGCGAGCCAGAAACGGGATTGGGAGGTGGTTGCCTCCAGGACCGACAACCCATAACCGCGTCGGGGAACCGTCGGCCAGTCGCTTATGCCACGCTGGAGCGAGGCGCTCAAGGAACCGTGCGGGGCCGATGCAGTCTATCGGCCCCTTGGTGCGCGCGGCCGCCCGAAGCACCAGGTCCTCGAGACTCCGAACGCTGGTGATCGGCGTAGTGGCCTGCGAGGCGGATGCCGACGGTGAACGGCGTAGGGTCAGTTCAAGGGAGTCGATCTTCTTGGCTTCGCGGTCCATGATCGCGGCCAGGAGTGCGTCCGGATGCACCGGCCGGAAGCGCCGCGGGCTGTCATGAGTTCCCTCGGCGGCACCCTTGGCCTCCAATCCGTTCAGGGCCTGGTACGCGTTGGTCCGAGCGATCGCGAGCGCCTTGCTGAGGGCGTAACCACCTAGGGGGCCGTGCTCGAGGAGCGCGGCGTACGCTAAGCTCTCCGTGGGCGTGAACCCGAACGGGGTGAGGTCTATGGTGATCTGCACAGTAGTAGTCTGGGCAACTACTACTCTACCGCCTTTGGAGATCAGCGCAAGTGCAGCACCATCTGAGGGGCGCCGTGTCCTGCCCCGGTCAGGTGAAGATTAACTCCCAACCGGCCAGTCGGGCGATCAGCGAGAGACGAAACGTCACGTCGGCCTGTCGCCGCTGAGGGGTCTTGCCATCCGGCTCCAGCGGAAAAGCGAACGTGGCCAAGTTCGATGGGCACTTGGGCAAAGCGCGCAGCGTCTTCGGAGCCCACACCCCGCGATCGTCGCAGTCCTTGAGTAACCGGGCCAGCGCCCGTTGGGCGGGCTCAGAGGCCGGCAGCATTCCGAGCCGGACGAGGATCTCGATCCAGTGCAGGGCGAGTGGGATATCATCCGTGTGTCCCGCGGCATCCACGTGCAGGGGCTCGCCCAGCAGCTCGTGCGTAGGCTTGAAGAACCGTTTGCCAACCTGAATGGCAACGGCACGTCTGGCGGCCGGTTTCGCGAGGAACGCGGTGAGGCGCTCGACAAACCCCGCCCGTTCGCGTTGCAGACTGGGCATGAACGCGATCATGCTGACCGAGAACAGAGTGGGCGGGTATGCCTCGGGGTGCAGCAGTGTTCGGCTCCCCCGACGGATAAAGAGCTTCTCTGACAACTCGCTCCGCAGAAACTGAGAGACATCGGAGGCGACGCGATGAGCGGCCCCACGTACCCGTGGGTCCTCCTCCAAGCCGCCTTGCGCCAGCGCGGCCGCGGCTCCCTCTCGCATCCGTGTACGGACCCAGGTGGCGACCGCGGGGTCTTGCTTGGCGAACGACTTGAACTCAAACATCAGTTCAGGCGACTCGTCCCTCGACAGGAGACGGAACAGCACGCGCTCCGCCAGGCGATAGGCACGCTCCCCCCGGGGAACCCCGAGTTCCACCAACCGCCGGTACTGGACCAGGCTTCCGCCGTCCGGAAGGATTCGGCCACGGCCCAGGTCGGCCCCAAGGATGTTGTCTCCCCAGGTGCCGTTGTTTTTCTGCCGCTTCAGGATCTGGAGCACCGGTTTGTAGTTCAGCACGTCGGCGAGCAGGACCGCTCGGTCCTCGGGTCGAGCCCCTTGGGCTGGCAGTATGTCATTGACGGTGCGCCACTTGACTGCGGGAGACGCGTGGTCGCGCAGCCAGGTGATCGGGACTTTGTGAGACGCCGGAAGTTCCAGAAAGGCCTCGCGAGATGGGCCGCCCGACGCGGGTCGGCTGGAAGTGGGCGGGAACTTACAGGGTTCGAATGCGACGGGCCAGAGGCTACGCCCAGGCCAGTTTACCGCGCTGGCGGGGTTCTCCGGGGAATCGACTCAAACGCACTGCCCGGAAGCCACGCAGCCGGAGAGGAGTCCTGCGCCACGTGCCACCCGAGTCGGGCCAGCATTCGTAGCTGCCGGACCAGGGCCGACAGGTTCGCTTCCTCCCCGACCTCGTCGGAGGGCCGGTGCCATCGTTCGGCGCGGTATCGGGCCGTTCCGTTGGATCTCCCCGCGTCTGACCTGACCGACCGTCGGGCGCCCTGGGTGGCTAGCGCCAGTACCGGAACGCCGAGCCGGGCGAACACGGAGTGGTCCGAAACGTAGATGTCTCCGGCCCGCTCCCCGGATGGGCTCGAGAGCACCAAGCCTTCCAGCTTGGCGGCATCGCGCAGCACGGTGCCCAGGGTCGAGAGGTCGGCACCAATGCCGACCAGCTCATCGCTGCCGTCCCAGAGGCCGATCTCGTGCAGGTTGATTACCGCGGAGATCCGTTCTGGCATGGGCGGGCCCGCCGCCAGCCGGATCGCGCCGGCGAGACCTGCTTCTCCAGCCGTGGTTGCGGCGAAGACTATGCTGCGGCGGGGCCGGTGCGAGGCGGATGCGAACGCGCGCGCCAAGGCCAGCAGCGCCGCCGTTCCGGAGGCATTGTCTACGGCGCCGTTGTACACCGAGTCCCCGTTTTCCGGCAAGCCGATGCCCAGATGGTCGTAGTGGGCAACAAAGTAGATCGGCTCGCTCGCGGCCGAGGTGTCAGAGCCGTCCAGCATCCCGATGAGGTTGGCGTGGCGCACCCCTCGAATGTTCGCGTGCAGATCGAGCGCCGCCCGCGCTCCGAGGTCGATCGCACGAAAACCTGGCACCTCCGCGCGCCGCATCACCAAGGCGTAGTCCTTTCCCGTGGCCTCAACCATCCTCCGGGCCGCCTCAGGCGTGATCCAGCCGGCGAACCGTAGCCCCTGGGCACCCACACGCTCGGGCACCATGATCTCGCGTCGCCAGGTCGCGACCACCGCATCCCACGGACCGGCGCCCGCCGCAAGGTCGTGGATGAGCAAGACGCCCGCGGCACCGGCCCGACGCGCCTGATCCACCTTGTAGCTCCAGCTACCGTACTGCGTGGCCGCGCTCCCGCCAAACGCCGACGAGTCGGTGCCGCCCGGCTCACCCGCGCGCACCACGACGACCTTGCCAGCCACGCCACCGCCGGCAAAGTCATTCCAGGACTCCTCGGGGGCGTCGATGCCGAACCCCGCGAACACCAGCTCACCGTCAAACACGATCTGCGAGTCTTGTAGTTCAGGCCGCAGCACGAAATCAGTGCCTTCGTCCAGGACCATGGTCCGCCGACCTGTGCCGACGACTAACGACGCCTCAGACCGGATGCCCACCAGCGGGACCGACTGAGCGTAGCTGGACGAGGCGACTGGTCTCAGCCCCGTCGCCTGGAGCTGCGCGGCGATGTAGCGAGCGGCAAGGTCCCCACCGCGCGTACCTGGTCCCCGTCCCTCCAGCAGGTCATCGGTGAGAAAACGAAGGTGGGCGCTGAGGATCTGCTCCGTCAGAGCTGCCAGCACTCCCGCTGGAGGCTCGACCAGGCCCGGCGGGGTCGGTCGCTGGGCTTCCGCGATTGCGACGCCGAATGCCAGGGCTGCCAGGGCCAGCATGGGCGGGCTTAGCATCGCACGCGGTGAATCAAACCGCTCTGGGCGCGGAATGCTTCGCTGGTGAGGACCAACGTCTCGTCATCCAAGAACGCCACGGCTTCACCCTGGGGCTCCTTCGTTCCCAGCCAGCACGGGGCGCCAAGCGGTACCAGACTGTCGTACGAGGCGATCCTGAAGAAGAGGATCTCGGTGTAGGTCCGCACTGCGACCTGGCGGCCGTTGGGCGCCAGGGCGGCGCCCGTGACCCAACGCCCCAGGGCCCCGGGGGACGGAACGGGCAATAAGCCCGCGGCCTGCGCCATCACGGTGTCCTGGTTCAGCGACGCGCGGGGTATGCGGTAACGACGAATCGGCCCCACCAGACCCTTGGTTACGAGCTCCACCGATCCATCCGGCGCCACCCAGAGTGCCTCTACGTCGTGGGGACCGTCGGGGTAGGTCACCAACAGGGCCCATGCCGACTTCGTCGGGCGGGGGTGGCCCCCGAGGAGTGCTTCCACGGTGTCGGGCTCAGGCACGATGTATAGCGTCACTGCGCGGCGCCGCCCCTCATTGTCTCCCGTGTCCGCCACGTAGAGGCAGTCGCCGGGGACACCGGGACAGGGTGCGAGGTCCAAATCCTCCCAGTCCACGGCGGAGGCTCCCAGGACCTCGTGGTGGCCCAAGAGGGTGCCATCCAGCCGAGTGGCGTACAAATACGGTCCACCCCGCGAGTCATTATGGGTCCACAGCACCCCCGAGTGTCTGCGGCTCACCGCCACTCCGGAGCTCTCGCGGAGTAGCGGGCCGAACGAGCCGACCTGCTCGAACGTGGTCGGTGCGCGCCCCTGGGCCGCGAGCAGGGCTCCGGCTAATAGGAGGGCGCCGCCGGTAGCGGGTGGGGAGGAAACGCCAGGGCGCATCAGGTCCCGAATCTTAAGTCCGAGCTTGCCTGCCAGGGAACCGGGCGGCGAGATTCCGGAGCCCCTCGATGAGCCCAGGCATGATCGAGAAGCTGATGTCCCGGCCGGTGGCCAAGCGCGCGGACCGCGTGCGATTGACCGGCCGCGTGCTTTTCCTGGTGGATGACGGCGAGTTGATCCGGCGACAGCTCAACGGCGAGGACCTGCCGTGGCCACCGGGCGCGCCGCTGCGTGATAACATCTCCACCGATGAGATCACACCGGCATACATCTGCTACTACTTCGACGATACGCTGGGCGACTTCCCCTATCTGGGCCTCAAGGCCGGGGGTGAGTTCCCCATCGCCCGGGGTTCGGTCCGGGCCGGGGGCTTCGTGTGTTCAGTCGCGGGGAAGCGTCGCGGCAAGGGGTCGTCCAGGGAACAGTCGCCCTACGCTGAGATGTGCGCAGGTATTCAACTGGTCATCTCCGAGAGCATCGAACGCATCTATCGCGAGAATTGCCAGAATCTGGGCATCCTGACGAGCACGGACGTGGGGTTGATCGAAAGGGTGCGTCGTGGCGAGGACATTCCGCTCAGCGCCTTCACCGAGGGCGAGGGCGACATCACACGGGGCATCATTGAGTATGGGGGCTTGTTTCAGTACAACGTTGCCCGCCTCCAGGGTCGCGTCCGGGTTTCGGAGGTCACGACCGCTACGCGGCCGATGACGCTCGGGGAGAAGATCCTCGCCCGCCACTGGGTCCTGGACCCCTCCACGGACCGCTTGGGTGCGCCGGCCGTGCGGCCCGGGGACGAGGGGTTCGTTCGGGCGGACATCCGGTTCAGCCATGAATACGTGACCCCCATGGCGGCGATCTTCTGGGAACAGTACGTGGGACCGGAAGAGCGCATCGTGGACCCCGCGTCGGTTTTCTTCTTCCGCGACCACCTCACGTTCCTTGAGCACGCCATGACCGAGGAACGCAAACAAGAGGGGCTGTTGGACGTGGCCCTCCAGCTCAAGGCGAAGCAGGAGGATTTTGCCGCGCAGCATGGGGTGAAGCTCTACGGTGAGCTGCCCCGCCTGGGGCGGATGGAGGTGCGCGGATCGGAGGCAATCTGCCATTCTAAGATCCTTGAGCAGCATGCGCTGCCCGGGCACCTGATCATAGGCAGCGATTCCCATACACCGCATGCGGGTGCGATCGGTTGCATCGCATTCGGCGTTGGGACCACGGCGGTGTTCAACTCGTGGCTCACTAAAGACGTGCGGCTCACGGTCCCGGCGTCCGTGCTGGTGCGGGTTCGTGGCCGCAAGCCGCCGAACATCACGGCCAAGGACTTCATGCTCCATATCCTGCGCCATCCCTACGTGAGAAACGGCCAGGCCATCGGGAAGATCGTGGAATACGCCGGGGAGGCAGTGGAGGAGTTGTCGGTCGACGAGCGCGCCACCATGACCAACATGGCCGCGGAGGTCGGCGCGTTCACGGGTATCGTGCGACCGGACGGGCAGGTGGTGGCGTATCTCGCACGCGAGCGGGGGATGAGGGCGTCGGATGTCCGACCGATGCTTGAAGGGCTCTACTCCGACGCCGGTGCCGAGTACGAAACCGTCCTGGACTTCGACGCAGCCGAGCTCAAACCGATGGTGGCGCTCCCGGGGGATCCGGGCAACGGATTGTTCATCGCTGAGCTAGGCGCTCCGGTGAAGGTTGATATCGCCTACGCCGGGTCCTGCACGGCCGGGAAGAAGTCTGACATGGACATGTACGCGCGGGTGTTCCGGGAAGCGGTTGAGCGAGGCGAACGGGTCCATCCGGACGTAAAGTGTTACATCCAGTGTGGCTCGCAAGAGGTTAAGCGGTATTGCGAGGAGATGGGCTACCTGGACGTGTTTGCCAACGTGGGTGCGGCGTTCATCGAGCCTTCCTGCGGCGCCTGCATCAATGCCGGTCCGGGAGTGTCCTACGATCGGGAAACGGTAACGGTGAGCGCCATCAACCGGAACTTCCCGGGGCGGTCCGGGCCGGGCCAGCTCTACTTGGCAAGTCCGTACACCACCGCCGCCAGCGCGATTGCCGGATTCATCACGGCCTGGGACCCCGAGGTGGTGGAGGCGGCTTCACGTTGAGGCGCGGGCGTCCGGCCTGCGACCAACCAGTTGGCTCCTACCGGGCGGTGGCGTCGCTGTTGGGTGAGGTAGCCACGACCGGGTGTACCGTACCACCCGGTCTCAGCGCCTCGGCACTGTAGACCGACCGCGGGTTCCACAGGACCCACTCGCCGATGCCCAACTCTTCCGCCGCCCGGATCTGGGCGCGGATCTGCGCCGCCGCATAGCGCACCCGATAGATGGTGAACGCCTGGAAGAACGGCCGGATCCGCGCGGCGCCGGGCAATGAAGCGTTCTTGCGGAGTCCGTCCTCCAGCGCGCGGCGCACCGTGGCATACGGTTCAGCGTTGGGATGTGCGATCCCGTAGGCGCCGCGACGGTAGTGGCTGGGGTAGACCATCGGCAGAACCACATCCGCCAGGGGCACCAGGTCCTCCCAGACCTGCCCGATCCCGAGGTCGCCGTCGGCGCTGGTGGTGAGTCCAAAAATATCCAGGGTGAACGGGACGCCAAGAGAGGCTGTCCGCTGGCGCATCAGAGCGACATTTCGCCGGATGGCGGCCCGCTGAGATTCGCCCTCACGACGTCCGGAGAAGATGGCCCGGTCCAGCATCCACCTAGGCTCGTCGGGGAACCGGAGGTAGTCGAACTGAATCTCCTGAAATCCCAACATCACGGCTTCAGCCGCGATGTCCGCCGCGTAGATCCACACCGAGTCCCGATGCGCGTCCACCCACCGGCTTCCGATCCGGTCCTCCCAGAAGCCGCCTTCCCTGTGGCGTACGGCCCAGGACGGCTTGCGCACGGCGAGCAGGGGATCCTTAGCCACGACAATCCGCGCGATGGGGTGAATGCCGCGCTCCTGCAGGAGCGCCAGGCGGGCCCGCACGTCCGCCGCGCGGATCCGGTCATTGGCGCCGATCGCGATTGCCGTGGGCACGTTGGACCGATACGTGAGGTACCCGGTGTCGTCCTTTACGTCGATCACCAGCGCGTTCACTTCGGTCGAATCCGCCAGCCTCACAAGATCATAGAACCGGCTGGAGCCAAACGCCCAGGCATTGACGTAGAGGCCCCGCACCGCCGCGGGAGGCTCGCCAGGCGGCGGGGGCGGGAGCACAACACCGGCCCCCGGTGATACTCCCAGGGAGAGCTCGGCGAAGTAATCCGGGCGCGGGCCATGATGATCGAGATCGAGCTCGGCGGGAGCCACGCGGCGGACCTCTCCCGCCGACGGAGCATTCTGGGGCTGCCTGGCCTGCGGCGCGTGGTCGGCGGCCGGAGGCCGCGCGAGCGCGAGCAGGAGGAAGCAAACCAGGTCGCTCATGTCCACCGCCGTTGCTCAAGACACCGAGGGCGGCCCGAGAGAGCCGCCCGTTCAAGAAAACCGAGGGGTGCGAATATGCTACTCGTTGGCCGGGCCGGCAAGGCCCAACCCTTGGTTCCGCCTATAGTTAGCGCTACTGGGGGATTAGGTTCAACTCCACTCGGCGGTTAGCTGCTCTGCCTTCCACGGTGCGGTTGTCTCCGATTGCGCGATCGGGGCCGTACCCCCGGGCCACCATGCGCTCCGGGGAGACACCCTTTGCGGCAAGGTAGGCTCGCACCGCCAGGGCACGCCCCAGAGAAAGGTCCAGGTTGCGCTGCCGAGTGCCGGTGGAATCTGTGTGTCCGCCGATTTCGATGCGCACCGACGGGTTCGCCACGAGAGACGCGGCGACTTCGTCCAGCACGGTGTAGGACCCCGGCGTCAAGTCGGAGCGGCCGGTCCGGAAGGTCACCCCTTTGAGGATGACCGGTTGGGCCCTTCCTTCCACCACTTCGAAGAGCTGCCGGGGTGCGGCCTGCACCTGCACAGGGGCCGGCTGCGCCTGCAGGACGGCCTGCACCATGGGACAACCGAACGCATCGACCGCCTGCCCCGCCGCCGTGTTGGGACAGCGGTCCGTTCCATCCAGCACACCGTCGGCGTCCGTATCCCGCTGCACTGTGCAGCCGCGCGCATCCACCTCGGCGCCGGTTGGGGTGTCAGGGCACTGGTCAAGTCCGTCGAACACTTTGTCCCCATCGGCATCGGTGGGGCATCCGAAGCCGTCCACCTGGGCCCCGCTGGGCGTGTCCGCGCAGCGGTCCAACCCGTCGTACACTGCGTCTTTGTCCGTGTCGGTGGGGCACCCGTTGGTGTCGGCCGTGGCGCCCTGGGGAGTGTCGGCACAGAGATCCAGGCCGTCCAGTACGCCGTCCTGATCCGCGTCGGTTGGGCAACCGCGGTCGTCCACCAGGGCCCCCGCCGGCGTTGCTTCGCAGGCATCCAATCCGTCGAAGACGCGGTCGCGGTCTTCGTCGGTGGGACACCCGTCCGGGTCCACACGGACTCCCGTGGGGGTGTCCGGACACCGGTCCCGGCGGTTGGCGACCTGGTCTCGGTCCGCGTCTCGCTGCGGGCCGCCAAAGGCGAATACCGAAACGCCGATCCGGCCACCGAGGTTGATGGTGCGCGCGGATCCCGCGCCGATCGCCGGGAAGTACTCGGCCCGCGCCTCCCCGCGAAGCGCTGCCCGCCCGCCAAGCGACAGCCGCAGGCCAAGCACGCCGTGGGCTCCATCATCATCCAGGTTCAGCGCACCGCGATGATACTGGCGCTCGAGGCCGCCGCCGAAGTACATGGCCGTGGTACCGAAGAAGGCGCCATTCAGGAGGACCGTTGCTCCGATCCGGGACATGGTGACGTCGGCACCGCCGCCGGCGACATCAGTCACGGTATAGTCGCCGCTGGTCTCCAGGGCCAAGAAGCGCGTGAAAAACAACGCCAGGCGGCCGCCGACACCGTAGTTGGTCGTCAGATTCGTCGGAGACCGGTCGAACTTGGTGAACGAGCCAAATGTCCCAACCTCGACCTGACCGGCCTTGCCGGACTGGGCCACCATGGGGACCGCTCCGAGCGCTATTAGCGCCAATAGAAGGAGCGGGACATGTGCCGGCGGGAAGCCCCAGAGTCGTTTCATGGTACGAACAATGTACAAGGACCGGTCCGACCTGCCAGAGGACCACCCGGTGGGTCGACGACTTGTGACGTAGCGCACACCCACACCGGCCGGGTCGGCGTGGAGGCTTGGTTGGCGCGGCGCCGGACGGTGCGGTTAGCTTAGCCGCCAGTGCGCGTCCCACGGATGAACGCATGCGGGTGAGCATCCAGTACTGCGTTGTTTGAGGGTACGAGTCCCGGGCCGCCAGTCTGGCAGCCGAGATTGAGTCCCGACACAAAGACTCCCAGGTCAAGCTGATCGAGTCCTCCGGAGGGGTGTTTGAGGTGACGGTGGACGGCAAGCTGGTCTTCTCCAAGAAGGCCCTCGGACGCCACGCGCGGCCCGGGGAAGTGATGGGATTGATCGGGGCGCAGTCGGGCAGGACCGGCTAGGACCCGTGCGGATCGCCATCTCCACCGGCGGCGGCGACGCGCCGGGTCTGAACGCGGTCATCAGGGCCGCCGTTCTCGCCGCGGTTGGTCGAGGCTGGGAAGTGGTCGGGATCCGGCGGGGCTTTGGTGGCCTGCTGGGGGAAGAGCTTGATCTCGTTCCGCTCGGCCGCCGCGATGTGCGTGGCATCACCCATCTGGGCGGCACCATTCTTGGGACGACCAATCGCGGCAATCCCTTTCGTTGGCCGGTGCACCAACCGGACGGCACCTGGGCCGAGGTGGACCGCTCCGACGAGTTGATCGCGCGGTTCGGGGAGCACGGGCTTAGCGCGCTGATCATGGTTGGGGGCGACGGGAGCCTGCGGATCGGATACGATCTCTGGCGCAAGGGCCTGCCCATCGTCGGCGTGCCGAAGACGATCGACAACGACGTGGGCGGGACGGTGATCACGTTCGGCTACGACACCGCCGTGACCACGGCCACCGAGGCGATCGACAAGGTGCATTCCACGGCTGAGAGCCACGACCGGGTCATGGTGGTGGAGGTCATGGGTCGTCACGCGGGGTGGATCGCCCTGAATTCCGGCCTGGCCGGAAGCGCCGATGTGATTCTCATCCCGGAGATCCCGTACGACATCGAGAGGGTGTGCGACAAGGTTCGAGAGCGTGAGGGGATGGGACGCCACTACACGATCATGGTGGTAGCGGAGGGAGCGGTCCCCCGGGACGGCTCTGTGACGCTGAAGGAAAAGGCGGGGGTGGGGACGGTGGACCGTCTGGGGGGCGTAGGGGAGCAGGTGGCGATCGAGGTAGGGCGCCGCACCGGCAAGGAGACGCGATCGCTCACGCTGGGGCATCTACAGCGCGGCGGCAGCCCCACTACGTTCGATCGGCTCTTGGGCCTCCGGTTCGGTGCAGCGGCCGTTCGCGCCATCGGCGAGGGACGATTCGGCCAGATGGTCTCGTCCGATCCCCCCCATATCGCCACCGTCCCGCTGGCCGAGGCGCTCTCCGAGCCCAAGCGAGTCCCGCTAAGCAGCGACACGGTGCAGACTGCGCGAGAACTGGGGGTGTGTCTCGGCGATTGAAGTCGGCCTGCCTATCTTGACCTAATGCCCTCCCCCACCATTCGCGACCACTATCTCCCTCCCGATCCGGACGCGTTCCGGAGGAGTGAGCCCGCCACCGGGCGTGTCATCGTAATCGCGCCCACGCGCGCCGCCTGCGAGACCATCGAGTTGGCCCTGCAACTCCGGATAGACACGGTGCTGGAACGTGAGCACGGCAACGAGGTGCGCGACCTTGCCCGGAGTGAGCGGGGGTTCGGAATCGTGGCGGGGACCGGCACGGGGAAGACGCTGGGAATCCGGGCCATGGCCGAGGAGATCCTGCGCGCTCCCCTCCGGGTCGGGGTGGTGAACCGGGAACGGGAGGCGACGCCGGAGACGCCCACCTGGAACGTCGTCATCGTCACGACCGGGATAGCGCGCCGTTGGTTTCAGGCCGATCTGATCGCGCGGCGCGACACACTGGTGGTTGACGAGATCCACCAGACATCCGCCGAGCTGGAGTTATGCCTCGCACTGGGGAAACGTGCGGGGTGCCGGTTCATTTGGCTCTCGGCCACCGTGGATCCGGCGTTCTACGCGCGGTACCTAGAGTCCGCCGCAGTCCTGGAGAGCTCGGCATTCGACACGGCGCTGGCGGCCCGGGTGACCACCCGCCGGCTCAAACCGCTGGAGTTCCTGGACGACCACTTTCTCCGCCACGTCGTGAGAGGGCGGAGAGGCGTTGCGGTGTTCCTGCCGACGCGCGCCGAGGTGGAGCAGCTTGCCGAAGATCTGGGCGAACGCTGGCAACGGTTGAATGCCGCGTTTTATCACGGTGGAGAGCCGATCCGGGTGATTCGGCCGTTTCTCGAGGGGACGGCGCCCAAGCCGTTTCTTCTGGCCATGACGGCCGCCGGCCAGTCGGCGCTCAATATCAGCGGGCTCGATACCGTGGTGATTTACGACGCGCGCTACCGCAACCTGGTCGAACGCGGTCGCAACGTACTCACCCGACAGTATCTCGGGTCCAATGAAATCCTGCAGATGGCCGGCCGGGTGCACGGCCGGGTCCCCGGCGGCGAGGTCTACCTCCTCACAGACCGGGTGGTCCACTTCGAGTCACTGACCCCCGAGCCGCCCGAGCTACAGCTCGCCGGCGATACTGAACGAGTGGCCATCACCGCGGCGGCGCTCGCGGTGGATCTCACCGAACTGGACCTCCCGGTGCCGTTGGATCGGCGAGCCTACGCCGACGCGGTGCGCCTGCTGGAGGAGCGAGGTCTGGTCGCCTCCGGACGCCTCACGGACTATGGACGGGATGTCGAGGCCATGCCGGTGGAGCGGCCGTGGGGGGAACTATTGGTACACGCCGATCCCCATCTGGCGCCGTTCGTCGCTGTGGCGGCCAATGTGGAATCGCTGCACCGGATGACCCGCGAGGTGCGGGACCTCGCCCGGCTGGTGGTGCACGGCAGCGACCACCTCACCGCCTACAACGTCTTCGCCGAGGCGGTCCGGGAGTACGGGTACCTGGGAGAAGTCTACGGGCTGTCTCGCCACCTGTTCGCCGACGAGATGGAGGAGTGGGCGGAGCGACGCGGCGTGCTGGTCAAAGCGATCGAGGACGTGGCCCTGGGCCTGGCCTCGGTATTCCGAACGCTCGAGCGATCCCTTCCCGAACGAATGGTTCCGGCCAGTGCCGCCGTGATTCGGCAGTACCGCGAGCTGGTGGCGCGCATCGCCCCGTTCGCCTTGGCGCTGGATGGGTCGTTGTCGAGTGGTGAGCCGGTGCGCGTGTCCAAGAGCTCGGTGTGCTCGTCCTGGGGCGCCATCGCAGGTAGCGTCCGTTACTTCGCGGACCGTTCTGGAGTGCCGCGGGCCGCGATCGAGGGCACTAACCTCTCGCTGGAACTCATCCGCCGCCACGCCCGCGTCAGCGCACCAGCGGTGGAATTGCGTAACGGCCGACAGTCAAACCTGGTGGAGGAATACCGGACGGAGTACGCAGGCTTCGAGTTGGATCGGGAGCAGCGACCGATGGTGGGCCGGTTTCCGGCGGGGCTGGAGCCGGCGGCCCGAGACGCCTTGGCGCGAGGTGTGGTCGAGAGGCGAACGCCCCACCCGGATCAGGCCGCAATCGCGAGAATGCGTGAGCGGCTCGATGAATACTGGAGGCGTTCCGGTGGCTCGATGGCGCTGGCAAACCCGCGGGCGGTCTATTGCCGCCTCCGGGACCAACTGAACCGGGTGGCGAGCTGGGACGACTTCCTGCGGACCCGCCTGACTCTGGACCTGGACGGAATCCCGGAGGCAGTGCGCCATCAGTTGGACGCCCTGCCCGGTTCAGTACATGTCTTGGGAGACCGTGTGTCCCTGAGCTATGAGGTGGAAGACGGCGTCGGCGTGGTGCGAATGCGGCTGCGGGAAGGCCAGGCCCGGCGCCTCCGGCCGTCTGACCTCCCGGCGCTGAACCGACCGCTCTACTTCGAGGTGGCGCGGGGCAAGCGCGAGGCGATTCGGGCGCGCTCCCTGGAGGACCTCCGTGCCACGCTGCGATCTCTGCCCCGCGGGAAGCGGCAGCGTCGCCGCTAGGCTGGCCCGGTAACCGAGAGAATGCCCAGCCAGGCGGCGGCATAAGCGCCTTGAAGCTCCCCTGGGTCAGCGCCGGCGTCGACCATCAGTTCCATTCCGTGAACCACGGCGGCGAGGTACCAGCCAAGTTCGGATACCGGGACATTGGCCTTGAGCTCCAGTGCGCTGAGCATGGTGGCGAGCGACGTGGCAAGCGACCGCCCGAACCCGGCCACCTGTGAACTGACTGTCTGGACAGTTGTCCGATCACGCTCCGCTCGGAGTGCAGCCCACGCCGACGACGTTCCATCACGGCACTCAGCCAGCACGAGGTCCCAGGTAGCTCGAATGGCGACCTCCGGGCTCGACCCTCCCAGCGTGGATTGCCAGCGCCGCGTGCGCTCCCGTCCCATCGCTTCCGCGATAGCGGCCAGGAGCGCCGCCTTCGAAGGGAAATGGTAGTTGACCAGGCCCTTGGCGCACCTGGCTTCGCGCGCTACCGCATCGAGCGTTGGAGTACCGGTTCCGCGCTTCCGCAATAGCCGCTCCGTAGCTGCCAGGATCGTCGCGCGGGCCTCCTCAGGTTTTCGCCGCATCTGCCTGCCTGACTGGACGGTCAAGCAAAATGGCGCGCCGTGCCTGGAGGTGCAAGAGACGACCGATGCATGATGAAACCGGTCTCTTGGGCTCGGCGTAGGTCGAGCAGATGATCCCTTCGTTCCTTGCTCCGGTCGTCCGCGCTGTTCTCGATGCCGTTGGCGCGGCGATTGTGATCATCGCGCCGGATGGGCGGCTGGTTCACGCGAACCCGGCGGCCCGACGGGCTCTAGGGCAGGCGTTCACCGATCACGAGTTTGACCTGGACCGCTTTCTGGCGGAGTCAGTGCCGCGCGCCCCCGACGTCACTGTGGTCCGGCTCCGGACCGGCGCGCCACCGGAAGTGCTGTGTTCACCGGAAAACGGCGCTGACACGCTGGCCAACCGTGAACGAAGGGTGATTCTCGAACGGTTAGAGAACACAGGGTGGAAGCTGGCGGAGACCGCGCGCCAACTGGGCATCTCGCGCACGACCCTGTGGCGACGGCTCCGGACCTACGGGCTGACCAGGCACGACGGTCAGCCATGATCGTCGCTGCGCTGGTGGGCGCGCTGGCAGCGGGTGGGCCGCAGCTCGACACTTCGACGTACCGCGACGCTGCCACGGCCGGCTTGATGGCGCGGGCGCGCGCACGGCACGAACGCTGGGAGACTAGCGTGAGCGGCTATTCCGCGGAGATCCACTCCGTGATGGAAGGCCGCGTCGCCGCGAGCCGGTTCGCGGACGGTTTTCGCGTCCTTGCCCACGAGACGGTGGCGCGCCTCACCTGGCGATATCCCAATGATCTCCGCGTGGACCTGGTGGGCGCGCGGGGCAGCGTTCCGCGCTTTCCCGGAGTATCGCGACACGTGCTGGAAGGCTGGTTCGCGGAGTTGGTAACTCAAGAGCCATGGTTCTCGCCCACGGCGTTCGGCGACGAGATACAGATTCTGGGCCTGCCGGACGAAGCGGCGCTGCACCCTCTGGCGCGGCGAGCGCCCCGATTTTACCGCTACGCCGTCACGGACTCCACCACGCTGGAGCTTTCAACCCGGCGGGTCCGGGCGATCGCGGTGGAGGTGCGGCCACGAATGCTCGGACCCACGCTGGTGTCGGGCACGCTGTGGATCGATGCTGACAGTCTGGACCTGGTGCGGCTCAGTGTGGTCTTTGTAGGTGAGCACATTTGGGAGGATGACCATGAGGCGCCGGAGCTGCGGCACGTCGAGGCCGATCTCGAGTTCGCGCTGGTCGATGGCCGGTACTGGCTTCCCCATCGCCAGATCCTGTCCACCGAGTGGCGGTATCGCTATCTACCCGGCGCCGCGATGCCGGCGACCGCCGTGACGACGTTCTCAAAACACCGGATCGAAGGAGCAGATCCGGTCCAGTTTACCTCCCGATCGGCGGGCCGATGGGGATTCTGGTGTGATCCCTGGGCGTTCAGCCGTCGACCCAACGAGCCCGATTGCCGTTCCGACTGGCAGACTTCTCAGGGGCAATGGGAAGGGGGTGATTGGCAGATCATCGTGCCGCCGGCGGATTTGCTTGCCAAATACGATTTCGGCACCCCCTTTGGATCGGCGATCCTGGATGAAGCACAGGTGGGCCGGCGACTGGCCGAGCTGGCCCGGCGGAGCGAGCAGTTGCCCGCCGCCTGGAGCAGGGAGCGCCGGTTGAACGTGGACTGGCAACGGGTGCTCGGCGCCTTTGGGTTCAACCGGGTCCAGGGGCCCTCCATCGGTTGGGGAGTGGTCTGGCGGCCGGGGGCGGCGTTTCTCACCGTGCACGCCTCGGCGCGCTTGAGTGCCGCGGACCGACGCGTGACCGGGGGGCTGGCTGTGCGGCGGGATGCGCCGGACCAATTGCTCTCGCTGTCCCTGATGCGTGGGGTGACGGGCGTGGAGCCATGGGCTCGCGGGATGTCCACGGGCGGTTCCCTGAAGGCGTTGCTGGCAGGGCATGACGACGCGGATTACGGGCTGGTGTCGAGTGCCAACTTGGACTTCGCGCAGCGTCGTGGCGCGCTCCGCGGCGTGGCGCTGGCATTGGGCGTCGAGCGCCACCGGAGTCTCGGCACACTGGCTGGTTCCTCGCTGCACGACGTCTTCTTCGGGGATGGAGTGCTGGGACCGAATCCATCAGTCCTTGAGGGCGACTTCGGCCGATTCGATCTGAGCCGCGCCCTTTACTGGCAGAACGTGACGGTCCGTCTTGGCACGGGCGGCCTGTTTGGCAGGCGCTTTGCTGGGGGCCGGGCATGGGGCGTGGCGGATGCAGTGGTCATGCCGACGGGGCTGACCGGGCGACTCCGGGGCCGGATTGGTTCCACGATAGGTGATCGGGCGCCCCAATTGGACTTCCGGCTGGGCGGTCCGGAAACGGTGCGTGGTTATCCCTACGGGGCGCGGGTCGGGGCGACGATGTGGTCGGTACAGTCGGAGCTCGAGTTGTCTCACGATCCGTGGATCGTTCCGGTCCTGTTCGCCGACGCTGGGGGCCTGCTGCGCTCCGAGGCGGGTGGGCCCGGCGCCATGGACCCCATGATCGGTGGTGGAATCGGGTTGTCGCTGCTGAATGGGTGGTTACGCCTGGACTGCGCCAAGGGCTTCCATCCCAACGCCGGCGTGCGGTGCGACGCGCTCGTGCGCGTGCCCGCCTAGCAGGGACGCACCGCTCGCTCCCGGCATGAGACAGTGACCGGTCAGGCGATCCGCCACCTTGTCACCTTCTTCGTAATGATCGGTGCCAGCCGGGGGTTGGCCGCACAGGTCACGGATCCCGAGAGCCGGGACTCCGCGACTGCGTTCCTGGTCGCTCACGGCCGCGCGCGACACGTCCGGCAGGACTCCCTGGTGCGCGACTACCAGGCCCTGGTGCGCACTCGATTCGAGGTGGTGGCGGGCCGCGGCCGCTTTTCACGACTCACGACATTGCTGGCCCACGAATCGCAAGCCCAAGTGACGTGGCAGGCGCCGAACGACCTCAGGGTTGAAATCCAGGGCACGCGCACGGCGGTTCCGCTGGTGAAGATGTTGCGAGCGGCCGGCGTGCAGGTGGACGATGGAGGGGAGCTGCAAACCGACGTATGGCTGGACCGGCCCTGGTTCGTGCCGCGAAGCTTGAGCGACAGTATTCACCTGATGGGAGTGCCTCAGATCGGGGCGCTTCACCCACTCGCCCCGGGGGCTGGGCAGTTCTATCGGTACGCCGTGACCGACTCGGTGACTCTCGAGACGCGTGATCGTACTGTCCGAGCGGTGGGGATACGGGTTGAGCCCAGGCTCAGCGGGCCCTCGCTGGTGGCGGGTGACATGTGGTTGGATGCCCAGACCGGGGACCTGGTGCGGCTCCGGGTCTTGTTCGTGGGCGAGTACATCTGGGACATCCCGGACCGTCATACCGCGGCGGACAGCGCCGACGCGCGGCGGGCCAACGCATACGCGCGGCGTTATGTGACCGCCGAAGCGGAGCTGGAGTACGCGTTGCACCAAGACCGGTTCTGGCTGCCGTACCGCCAGGCCGTGTTCATCACGCTGCGCGTGCCGTTCTTCACCAGCGCGACATTCCCGGTGCGGGCCATCACCACGTTCGGCGACTACCAGGTGAATACCGGCTCGCCCATCACGTTCGCGGTCCCGGAGGCCCGCCTGGAGGATGAAGGCGAGGGGCGCGGCAGGTCCGTGCGGATCTGCCTGGGGTGCGAGGCGGATTCCACGGCTCGCTCCGGACCGGACTCCCTGGGATACCATCGTAGTGGCCGGTGGGGCGGTGGCCGGTGGGAGGTCACGGTTCCACCAGCGGAGTCGCTCAAGGCACACGTCTGGGAACGGCCCATGGTGGTCCGAACCGATCCGGACGCCGAGCGACGGCTGGCCGAGGCCGGTGCGGCGCTCGCACAGCTGGCGGAGGATTTGCCGGACGAGATTGTGGGCCGACGCCGGTTCGACTTTGGGTGGGAGCGGGTCGCCGATGTGTTCCGGTTCAATCGGGTGGAAGGCGTCTCGCTGGGACTCGGCGTGGTAGCCAGACCGAGGATGGCCTTCGCGTCCATCCTCGCGACCGCGCGGTTCGGGCTGGCGGACGGGCGTGTCACCGGCTCGGTGACATCTCGATGGGACGGTCCGGAGGCGCGGATAGACCTCACGGTTTACCGTGTCGTGAGGGAGGTGGAACCGTGGGGCGCTTTGGGATTCGGCGCCTCACTCAATTCGGTCTTTGCGGCTCATGATGACGCCGACTACCTGCTGGCGGAGGGCGGCGGGCTCGAGTTCACACCCAACGGTGGTCTGGCGCGTGACGCCCGGCTCGGGGTGTTCGTCGAGCGGCACCGCAGCATCGCGGCCGTCGCCGGCTCCGCAGTAAACGACGCCCTGGGAGGGGACGGCTTGATGCCGCCGAACCCCGGGGCAGCGGAAGGCGACTTTCTTCGGGTCACGGGGAGTCGGACCGATCGGGCGGGTCCGCTGGAAGTGCGGATGGCCGGCGAAATGCTGACCGGTGCGGCGGGGAGTGTGCTTCGCGGCTGGGCGGGTCTGCGGGTCGCGTCCACCGTGATCGGGCACCCGGTTGCCATCAGCGCGACCGGCGGAGGTTTGGTGGGCGACGAGCTGCCCCAGGCCCGGCTCAGGGTGGGCGGTCCTCGCACGGTGCGGGGCCACGACTACGGAACCCGGTCGGGAAGAGCCTTCTGGTCGGCCCAGGCGGAGGTGGGACTCAGGAGCCGCGCCGTGCTCATGCCGGTGATTTTCGCGGATGTGGGCGACATCTTTCCGACTCGGCGGCCGCTGGTGAGCGTGGGGGCAGGACTCTCCGTGCTCGCCGGACTGATTCGATGCGACGTGTCGAAGGCGCTGGACCCCTCCCGCGACCTGCGCTTCGATCTGGCGTTTCGCTTCCTGCGCTGAGGCTGGCCCGCCCGCCGGTGGCGTTGTCCGGTCGCGCGCCCTACGTTCCACGGCATGACCGGCCGCCCGTTCGTGGTTGAGGAGTATGTTCGCTGGTCGGACGTAGATTATGCGGGCATCATCTTCTACGGGTCATACGTGCGGTTCTTCGAGATCGCGGAGACGGAGCTGTTCCGTGCGGCCGGCGTTCCGTACCGCGACGTGTTCGACCGGTTCGCGATTTGGCTCCCGCGGGTGCATCTGTCGTGTGATTTCAAGTATCCCGCGCGGCTGGACGATCGTTTGCGGGTGGCGGCGTACTTCACGCATTTCGGCGCCAGCTCTATCCGCATCAATTTTGACGTGCTGCACGTCGCCGCCGGTCAACTGGCCGCTGCGGGCCACGAGGTGCTGGTGTGCGTGGATCGGGGCACCATGCGTCCGCGACCCCTACCGGCCGAGCTCCGCAACTCCTTTGCGCCGTTCGTTTTGGCCGAGGCGGACGTGCGGAAACACCTCCAGTCTGGCACCGTCGGGGCCCTGTGAGGTGGACCACATGGTGTGCCGTGCTGAGCGCGCTGGCAGTGGGTGCGTGCGCGTCGGACGAGACCCGACCGGCGGATGCCCGCGCGGCGGCGGAGTCGAGTATGGTCGCGGGGATGGTGGAGGACACGACGCCGCCCCAGGCGAAGCCGGGATTTCTGGCGGCACGCACCATCGATCCGGGGCAGATCAGCGGCGAGTGGGCCGCGGTTGCCGGGACATGCCCGGAACCGCCGAGTCTCCAGATTCTCGCGGACGGCGACTCCGTGGGCGTCTTGATTGTCATCGCTCCGGACAGCGGTAATCCTGTGACTAGCTACCCGATCGCTGTTCCGGACGGCCACCGGCCGGCGCCCGGCACGGCGCGCATGAGTGTGCAGCGGATCCTCTATACTGGCTTGGCCTATGCGGCCGGCGAGGGTGTGGTGGAGCTGTCGCGATTCGACCGCCGCGTGAGCGGCCGGTTGGACGTACGCTTGGTTGATGCCATCACAGGGCGCAACATGCGCTACGTGGGCTCGTTCGTGAATCTCCGGTTCGCAGCCTGGCCGGCGGGCTTCTGCGCGCTAGACCCGCCCCCCGACTCCGTGGCCCCTGACCCGATCGAGTAGATTACGCCGGTGACGCAGACCTACTTCCGCAAAGGCTTTGGCCTCAAACAGGAGATTGAGCAGGACCTGGCGGCGTATCACAGCCGCCTGGTGGACCGCATCCGCTCGGAGGGCTATCGAGTGACGGCGGGCGGGGTCACGTTTCTGCTCGCCAAGGAGTTCGGGTTCTGCTACGGGGTGGATCGCGCGGTGGAGTACGCCTACGAAACCCGCCGCAAATTCCCCGAGCGGCGGATCTTTCTGGTGGGAGAGATCATCCACAATCCCCATGTTAACGCGGAGCTAGAGCGGCGGGGCATTACCATTCTGCGTCCGGGACCGGATGGCGCATTCGATTATTCGGACGTCCGCGCCGCCGACGTGGTGCTGCTTCCCGCTTTCGGTGTCACGGTCGACGCTTTCGCACGGCTGCGTGACTCGGGGTGCGTGTTAGTGGATACCACTTGCGGGTCGGTGCTCAACGTGTGGAAGCGGGTTGACCGGTACGCGCAGGACGGTTTCACCGCGGTGGTGCACGGCAAGCACCACCACGAGGAGACCAAGGCCACGGTCAGCCAGGTGACCCGCCATGCCGGCGGGAAGTATCTCATCGTCCGGGACATGAGTGAGGCCGAGATTCTGTGTCAGTTCATCGAGCGAGGGGACAATCTCGACGAGATGACGCGAGCGTTTGGGGCGAAGGCGTCCCCCGGCCTGGACTTCACTCAGGATCTCGGCCGCATCGGCGTGGCGAATCAAACCACCATGCTGGCGAACGAGTCCCTGGCCATTGCCCGGCGAATCGGGGAGGCGCTGTCGGCGCGGCACGGCCCGGCGCAGCTGGAGGGCCACTTTCGTTCCTTCGACACCATCTGCTCGGCGACTCAGGAGCGGCAGGACGCGGTGGTGGAGTTGATCGAGCAGCCGCTCGACGTGATGATCGTCATTGGTGGGTACAACTCCAGCAACACCAACCATCTGGCCAACCTCTGCGCGCGCAAGGTGAAGACCTACCACATCGCGGACGCCGAGTGCATTGAACCGGCAACGGGCCGTATCCGGCACAAGCCGGTGGACACGACGACTGAGGCCGTCACGGATGCGTGGCTACTGGCAGAGGTGCGGCTGATCGGCATCACCGCCGGCGCTTCCACCCCGAACAACAAGATCGGTGAGGCGATCGAGCGCATTCTGCAGACGAGAGGCATCGCGCTTCCGGACTAGTCGGAAGCCAGACGCTACTTTCGGGGAGTCCACCCAGCGAGGGATTCATGACAATGCAGGCGTGGGTGCCCGGAGTGGGCGACCTGCTGCAGCGGCTTCGCCCCCATCTCCTGGACCTGCTGGTCGCTGCCGGCCTCATCCTTCTCGGATCGGTTCTTGGTCGAGTTGGCGGAGCTGGGAGTCGCCGCGCCTCCCGCGCCATGTTCGACCGCTTGGGCCGGCGGGGGAAGGGTGCCGCGGCGGTGGGCGCCGAACACCTCGGTCAGGCTGTCTCCGAGCTGGTCGGGCGGTTTGTCTATTGGCTCATCGTGGTCGTCTTCATCGCGGTCGCCCTGGAGGTACTGGGGCTGCCGGTTGTGACCAGCGTAGGCGAGCGCCTGGCCACGTACGTGCCCGACGCCGTCACCGCCCTGGCGGTGGTGTTCCTGGGGGTGATTGTCGCAAGCCTGGCCGGTGGCGTAGTCGCAGCCAGCGCCGCCTCCGCCGGGGTCGCCTATGCCGGGGCGGCCGGCCGGGCGGTCCAGGGCGTGCTGGTCATTCTCGCCTTTTTGGTCGGCCTCGAGCAGATCGGGGTCCACGGCGAGTTCTTCCTGATCCTCATCTGGATCATCATCGGGACGCTGCTCGGCGGTGCCGCCCTGGCGTTCGGTCTTGGGGCGCGCGCGGTGGTGAGCAACATCATCGGTGCCCACTATGTGGCCCAGATGTACCAGGTTGGCCAGACCGTACGGGTCGGCGAGCTGGAGGGCCGCATCGTCCGCAGCACCGGCATCGCCGTGGTGCTCGACACCCAGGCCGGCCTGGTCCATGTGCCGGCTCGGCTCTTCACCGAGCAGCCCACCGTGCTCATCGTTGAGTCCAAGCTCACATGAGGACGGAGCTGGCCATCGCGGCACAGTTCGTGGAAGATCATCCGGAGGAGACCGCGGCGGTGCTGGAGCGGGTGTCGTTCAACGATGCCGCGGCGCTGCTGGCGGAGCTGGATCCGGCGCTCGCCGCGCAAGCGATCGCGCGTATCAGCGCGTCCCTGGCGGTGGATTGTCTCCGGTCCATGCACCGGGAACAAGTGGGTCGCGTGCTGGCCGCTCTGCCGGTAGACCTTGCCGCGCGGCTCTTGCGCTTGACCACTGATGAGGTGCGCGAGCGCTGGCTCACTGTCATGCCCCCGGAATCCGCCGAGGTTCTGACCCGGAAACTACGCTATCCGCCGGCCACGGCGGGCGCGCTGGCGGATCCACTGGTGCTGGCGTTGCCGGAAGACACCATCGTCGCCGAGGCACAGAAGCACCTGCGGCGCTCGCCGGAGCGCGCCTATTACTACATCTACGTGGTGGACCGCCAGCATCGGTTGGTCGGCGCGCTGGACATCCGGGAGTTGATGCACGGGTCGCCGCGGGCTCCGTTGTCCAGCGTGATGCACCGTGACCCTGTACGGGTTCCGGCGCAATCAGATCTGGCGACCGTCACGGCGCACCCCGGTTGGCGGGAGCTCGACGCGCTTCCGGTGGTGGATCAGGCGGGAGTGTTCTACGGGATCGTGCGGCATCGGACCATTCGGCAAATCGCGGGAGGCGCCGGCGAGCCAGGGCCCGTGGCCCCGATGGTGAACACGCTCCTTGGCCTAGGGGAGTTGTACTGGACCGGTATTGCGGCCCTGCTGCGGAGCTTCAGCCGCGGTCGCGGGAATCAACCCAACGGCATCTCGGGGAAGGAGTGACCCATGGCCCGTGCCACAGAACGGACCCTGCGGGCGCTGATCGAGCACTACTTTGCCAGTTTCCCCGATGAGGCGGCTCAACGTTTGGAGCGGCTGCCCCTCAAAGAGACCGTGCGGTTGCTCGAGGCGCAGACCGTACCCGCCGCCGGTCGCGTGTTACAGCGCCTGACTCCCGACCTGGCCGGTGAGGTGCTGCGGGACCTGAGCGATGACGCGTTTCAGGGGTTGATGCGGACGCTGGAGCCGGTGCGGGCGGCGGCGCTTCTGGCCCGTCTGGAGCCGGATCGGATCACCCAGCGCCTGGCCCTGTTGCACGAGGGCGACGCCAAGGAGATCCGGGAGCTGATGGGCTACCCGCCGGAGACAGCCGGCAGCGTAATGGATCCCCGGATCACGACCTTCCGGGCCAACGCCACGGTGCGAGAGGCGCTGGCCGCGCTGCGTGCCATGCGCGGGCGGCCCATCGCCGACGTCTTCGTGGTGGACGCCGGGGGCCAGTTGATCGGCGCCCTGCCCCTCCAGGAGATGGCCGTGGCTGACCCAGCCGTGCGGATCGACAGTCTAAGGCTGCGCACCCCGGTCAGCGTGCAGGCGCTCACTTCCCGCGAGGAGGTGGTCGAGGTTTTCGAGCGCGGCATCGGAACGACGATCCCGGTGGTGGACTTCGCCGGCCATCCCGTGGGGGTGATCCGCAACGACGTGCTGGTCAAGGCGACCGAGCAAGAAGCCACGGCGGACATCCAGGCGATGACGGGCGCAAGCCGGGACGAACGCGCCCTGTCCCCCGCGCCGTTCGCCGTAAGGCGCCGGCT